>DATGXO010000214.1:0-20146 GCA_035298965.1 Opitutaceae bacterium
CGGTCTTGTTGCTGCCGAAGAGCGCGCCAATCACGGGGATCTCACTCACGAGCGGGAATCCACCGCGGGTCTTGCCGTTGGTGTCCTTTTGCAGGCCGCCGAGCACGATGATCTCGCCGTCGGCGACGCTGATGAACGACTGGGCCTCACGGGTGGAGATGAACGGCTGGCCATCCGCATTGTAGCGCTCGATCTCGTTGGCGGTTTGACTGATCTCCAGTTGGATCGTGCCGTCGGCGCCAATGAGCGGTTTGACCACGAGCTCGATGCCCACGTTTTGGTAGCTGTAACTATTGCGCGCGGTGGTGGTCGAAGTCGTGTCGCTGTAGGAGGACGTAATGATCGGCACTGATTGCGCCACGGTGACCGACGCCTCCTGGTTGTGCGTCGTCGTGATGCTCGGTACGGAGAGAACACGCACGTTGCTCCATTGATTGGATTTGGTGATGTTCGCCTTGCCGCTGACCGTGTCAGAGCCGCCGGCCACTTGATTGACCACGATATTGGAGAGGCTGTAACCCGGGCCGCTGACGCCCTCGATGCCGACGACGCGGTTGCCGGCCACAGTGATGTTCGTGAACGCGTCGATGCCGCGCTGCACGGTCTTGCCGACGGTCACGCTGGCGATGAGCACGTCGATCTGGACCTGCGGGAGGATGATATCGACCTGTTTGATGAGCGCGCGCACGAGGTTCAGGTCGTCCTGCGTGCCGGAGGCGACGATGGCGTTGCTCCGCTCGTCGGCGATGATCGTCATGAACTCGCTGAACTGCGAATTGCGCTCTTTGCCGGTGCCGGTGCGCATCGCGCCGCCCGCGACGACAGGCTGTGCGGGCGTGGTAGTTCTGGAGTCATCGCGTTCGCGGTCGCGATCCCGACCGAGTCCCGGGAACGTTTCCCGACTACGTTTCGCTCTGGTCCCGCCCGTCGAGCTGCTCCGGGAAGCGCTCCCCGTCGAGCCCGAGATGAACATGCTCAGGAGCGACGCGACATCCTTGGCGGTGGCGTGCTGGATCTGGATGACGGCAATCTGCGTCGAGGGGTCCGCCTGCACGTCGAGTTTTTCGATCAGATTCTCGTAGAACTGCACGCTCGAGGAGTCGGTGACGAGGATGACCTGATTCGTGCGCTCGTCGAAGTTGATGCTGGTCGTCGCGGAGATGAGCGCAGCGCCGAGCCCGGCGGCGGTGGCGTCGGCCGAGCCTTCGCCGGTCGTGGGTGCCGGCACGCCTTGGGGCGTGAGCGCAGCGGGGGCGCCCCCGCCCTGGCCGGCCTGTTTGTTGAACGCCGTGCGCGTACTCTCGATCAGGCTCTTGATTTTCTCGGCCACATCCTGGGCCTGCGCGAACTTCAGCGTGTAGAACTTCGTGACCAGGTCCCGGGGCTTGTCGACCTGTTCGAGGACGTACTCCAGCCGTTGGAGGTTGGAGATCGTGTCGGTGACGAGGATCGTGCTGGAATTCTGGAACGGCACCACCGCTCCGAAGCCCGGGCTGAGGAACGGCTGCACCTGCGTCTGGAACGTCGTCGTGTCGAGGTGCTCGAGCCGGAAGAGCTTGCTCACGATGCGACCGGAGGGCGGCTGGTCGGCGAGGGTGCCGAGCACCAGCTCAGGCGCCTCGGTCTTGATGTTCGTAATGACGACGACCTTGATGAACTTCTCCCCGAGCGGCGCGACGGCGATGTTGTTCAGGCTGAGCAACGACTCGAGCGCGATGATCGCGTCGCGCTTGGTGATCGGGCCGTGGCTGTTGAAGGTGAACGTGGGCGTGGGCAGCTGCTGCGGGCGAATGACCGAGCGGCCGGTGAGCTGCTCAAGCAGGTCGAGCACGCTCGTGAGCGGGTTGTCGCTGAGCTTGATGTTGTCGACCATCGCGTCGCCGTCGCCCGCCGGCGGGATCGGCTGGATCGCGGCGGGGGTCCGCGGCGCCGTCGCCGTGACGGGTGCGCTCTCGGGCGGCTGCTGGGCGATGCCGAGCGGGGCGATGCCGGCGAACGCGAACGCGGCGGACGCGCCAGCCACGCAGCGCAGGAACGGAGAGCGACGGGGTTTCATAGGAATCGATGGTACCGAGGAAAATGGCACGGCGGGCGAGCGGGCCTACTGGAGCAGCTCGAGGCCGGAGAGTTTCAGGCGCACGTCGAGCTGCGCGGGGTTGCGGCGGTCGGGCGTGACGACGATCTGCTCGATGTTCACCAGCGGGAGGTTCGCGCGGAGGTCGTCGACGAACGCGCCGAGCGTGGCCAGCTCGGTCTTGTCGAGCGTCACGGAGACCGAGTGCAGCGCGACGGGCGGCCGGCGCTCCGTCGTGGGCGGATCGAGCCGGTAAGCGGTGATGCGCTGGCGTTTGATCACGGCATCGAGCTGACCGACGAGCTGGTTGGCGTTGAGCGAGCGGCCCTGCTGCACCTGCGAAAGGCGGCTCTGCAAGTCCTGCGCCTTCTCGGGCGCGACGGCGAGCCACCTCTGCTGCGTGTCGAGCACCTGGCCCGTCTCGCCCCAGCGTTCACGCAACGTCCGGCCGCGGGCAAAAACCGAGGCGAGCCAGATGGCGACGCCCACCGTGAGCACCACGAGGAGCAGGACGCGTTCGCGCCAGCTGCGGCGGAAAAAGAAGGCTCTCATGACGGGGGCGGCGGAGGTTCGGAGCCGCCGTCTTCAGGCGGTGGAGGCGGAGGAAACGATCCGCCAGCGGACACGGGCACTGCCGCGGCAGCGGCAGGTGCGGGCGGACGAGCGGCGCGCGGATCGCCGGTGACGAGCTGGCGGCGCCCGGGCGGCGGAGCGGAAACATTTGGACCGCTGGGCGCGCGGGCCGGCTGCGCCTCCGCGGCCGGCTGCGATGTCGGATTCGGCGCGCCGGTGGCGGTCGCGAGCGAAAAGCCCGGGCGGAACGCAAGCGTGAGCTGGAAAGTCCCGCCGCCCTCGCGCGCACGGATGTTCTTCACCTCGACATTGGCGAACGCGGGTGCGCGCCGGAGCGCGGCCTCGAACTCGTTGATCTCCGCCAACACGTTGGTGGAGCCCTCGACCACCATCTGCAGGCCGCCTTCGACGGAGACCTTCGTGAAGTAGATCGAGCGCGGCCGCAGGTCGTTCACGTACGCGAGCAGCTCGAGCGGTTGCGGCTTGCGGTCGATGTAGCCGGCGAGCCGCGCGACGATGTCGCTGTTCGCCTCCGCCGTGCGTGCCGCAGGCGTCTGCCTCTCGACGAGCGACTGCCGCCGGGAATTCGCAAAACGCACGCCGACTAGGCCCAACTCGCCGACGAGCAGCAGCAACGCCGCCGCGCCGAGTCCGACCAACGCGCCCCAGGCGTAGCGGTTCCACTGGAAGTCGCGGCGCTTCGTCCGGAGAAACTCCGGCTCGCGCAGGTCCATCGCCCAGAGCTGTGCCGCGGCGAGCGGGTTGTTCTCGGGCGCGCGGGCGGCAGCCGCCTCCTGCGCTTCCCAATGAAACTCGTACCGCGCGCCGCGCAGCGTGCAGGGCGTCTCCGCCAAACGGAAACGCCTAGTCCGGTGCTCCGTGCCCAAGTGCGCGAGGACCAGCTCGCGGACCGCCGCGATCCCCTCCTCGCCCGCGGCCTCCGCCGGCACCGGCCGGCTGACGATCGCCCGCGGGAGCGCCGAACCGGCGGCAAAGTCCAGCGCCGTCACGCATTCCGCGGTCTCCAGCACGACCACGCCGCCGCGCGCATCCGCGGCCGGCAACCAAGTCGCGAAATCCGGCACGACGAACGCCGCCTTCGCCCACGTTTCCTGCACCGCGGCGAACTTGCGTCGGAGCGCTGCGAACACGACCAGCCCCTCGGCGGCGGCGAAATGCCCGCGCGCGAGCTGCTCCTCCGCGAACGGCGAATCCGTCTCGATCGCGAGCGCCGCGAGTCCGGGCAGCTCCTTCTCGGGCGTGCCGGCGGGCACGGCGGCAGTGGCCGTGAAGAAATGGTGCCCCGGGACGAGGATCACCGGTTGCTCGGGTAGGCGCCGGCCCCCGGCGAGTTTGGGCTGTGTGGGTTTATCCGCCACGGGTTCAGGGTGTGGGCTGAGAATCGGCGATGCTAGAAGGGGGTGGGTCCTCCACAAGCTCAAGAAACCGAAATGGGTACTCGAGTGCGGGCGCGCCGCCGTTGCTCGTCACGACAGCAGAATTCGGAGACTGTTGCCGCGAGCCGGGGCCGCGTTTCCGCGACCCGGTGGTGTCGGTGCGCACCACGGCGCGCAGGCGAAACTCCGTTTGGCGCTCACGCACGGTGATCACGATGCCGAGCTCGCGCGTCTGCACGCCGAACTGCGCCTCGGAAGGCAGCGTGCCGACTTGCGCGGCGAGTTCGCTCATCGAGCGGTAGAAGTTCGCGCCCGCGGTGCCGCGCTCGCCGTCGACCGTGTCGAGCGCGCGGCCGAGCGAATCGAGCTGCGCGGTGTCGAGCAGGCCGGAGGCGCGCAGCGTGGCGTCGGAGATCGTGTTGAGGTTGATCGTGCCGTCGCTCCACAGGCTCACGCGGCGGGTGAACTCCTCGAAACGAGGCGTGGGCCGGCCGGACTCGGTGAACATCAGATCCGCGAAACCCTGCACCGCCGCGAGCTCGGCGAACGATCGCGGCGTGGCGTTGGCGGCGACGTGCGCCGGATCGGTGCGCAGATAGTCTTCCTTCTCCGCGCCGAACGGCCGCGTGTTGTCGTCGGCGTCAATCCAGTCGATCAGGCTGTCGGTGAGCACCTCGACTTCGCCCGCCTCGAAGCCGAGGTCGGTGAAGAGCGCGGCGAGCGCGGGCTCGGCGAGCTCGGCGTTGGCGAGGGGAAGTTTGCCGTTCTCGTCGGAAAACGCGACGGTCACCTCGCGGCCGGACGCGGGTTCGTAGCCGGCCAGCGCGAGCGGGTCGCCCCACCCTTGCGCCGGAGCGTACAGGCCGCCGTCGATCTCGCGGTACAGCGCGAGCACCGCCAGCGTGGCCTCGAGCGCCGAATACGCCTCGCCGCGCAGTCGGCCGCGTTGCACGTAGTAGCCCTCGCCCGCCATCTCGGCCAACGCGCGTTCGCTGAACTTCAGGATCGCGGCCGAGGTCACGACGATCAGCACAAGCACGAAAAGCAGCACCGAGCCGCGCCGCAGCCGCGCGAGCCGACCGGGGCGGCGCGAAACATCGGCTGCGTCCACCGCAGCGCCGGCAACGGTGGGAGCGTGCGGCGCGTTCATCGCAACGGCGCTCCTTCCGGCACCTCGGGCAACGTGATCGAGACTTCGCGCGCCATCCCGCGATAGGTGAACTCCACGCGAATGCGTTGCGGCACGAGCCAGCCGCCGTTGCCATCGGCCTGCGGCTGGGTGGTGTGGTTCCACGTCTTCCGCTCCGCGTCGTAGTAGTCGAAGGAGATACCTCGGCCGAAGGGCGAGAGCTGGGTCTTGCGCGGGCGCCCGGTGCCGTAGTCCTCCTCGAGCTTGGATTTCCAGAGCAGCACCAGGCCCTCGTCGGCGTTCACCTGGAGCGCGCACTCGACCTGCGGCAACGGCCGCTGCGGCCACACGCACTGGCCGGGCGCCTCGTCGATCTCGAACATGAGCATCGGCGGCGCGCCTTCGTAGCCGGCCGGCGTGCCGAAACGAAACCGCGCGCCCGAGCCGGTGTCGGCGTTGGTCGTCTGCGAGAGCGCGAAACTCTTCGGGCCGCCACCGGGCTGGTGGAACGGGTTGTCGGTGCCGCCATCACGCAACGGCGGCGGCAAACGACCGCGCCCGCCCGTGTCGCGCGGCGGCGGTGCCCCCTGCACGCGCAAAGAGCTCCCGACCGCGGCAAACGTTCGCCGACCGAGCGACAACTGCGCCGCGAACAACCGCGTGCCCACCGCCAGCCAACGCGCTCCCGGAAAGCGCGCCGCGAGCGACGCCGGCCAACTCGGCTCCGCCGCAGCCACCACCGGCGCACCGCGCCCGCGCGGCTCCGGCGGAGCGACTTGCGAGGTGGGTCGCGAACTCGGCTGCGCGTCCTTTTCGGAAATCTCGACGGACTGCTGCACCAGCGAATCGACAAAGCGCGTCACGCCGCGCACGTGCCGGTCGAACAAGCGCTCCTCGGAGCCGCCGCCCCACAGCTCGCCCATCGAGAGCACGAAGAAGTTCACCGCGACGAGCAGCATCGCGGCGAGCGCCACCGCGATCAGGATTTCCAACAACGAGAAACCGCCCCCGGCGGCCCGGCGGCTTTTGCGCCCCGACAACATCGGCGCCGTGTGACGGCGTTTCTGCGCGCGCGGTTTCATGACGTCTTCGCCGCGACGATGCCTCGCGCGCGGCGCTCCTCCTCGATCCGGCTCTTCGCCTCCTCGAACAGCTTTCCGCGCTCGGTCGGCTCCGACCACGACGGGCGCAACACGACGAGCCGCTCGTGGTGCCGGCGAGGCGCGCGATCCTCAACCGCCATCTCCACCTGCAGCTCGATCGCGAACAAATCGACAACCGCGGCGGGCTGCACTTGCGCGCTCCACACGATCCGCGCCCCGGAAGGCGCGGAGATCTCGCCCCCCTTCGCCAGCTCCTCCAGATCGGCCTGCACGAGCGCCTGCTCGCGCACCCACCGCACCTCCTGCTCGAACTCGCGGTCCATGCGCACTGCCGCGAGTCCCTCGATGATGTTCAGGTACGACGAAGTCAGCACGACCACCGCGACCGCAAACAACGCCACCGCGAGCAACACCTCGAGCAGCGTGAACGCCGTCCGGCGAAACGTGCGCCGCGTGCTCACGAGCGCCCACCCTTCTCTTCGGCATCCGCGCCGAGCATCTCGGCACCGGTCCAAGGATCGATCACGACGCGGCGCTTGTAGGTGCCGAGCTCGAACTCGATCGCAAACGGCTGACACGTGCCGTCGGGGAAAAGCCGCACCGCCCGCGCCGGCCGCCGTGTGACCAGCGCACCCCGCACGAGGATGAAATCGTTCGCCGCCACCTCCTCGGAAAACGTCGCCGCGCAATCCTTGCCCGCCGCCTCGCCGCCGACCGGCACCTGCGTGTCGCCCGCCAGACCGGAGAGCACGAAAGCCTTCGCCTCCTCGTCCCACCGCAGCTCTACAGTGCGCCGCGTCGCCAACGCGCGTTCGCGGCCCTGCGCCAGCGCGCGCCAGAACGCGCCCTCGAACGCGTCGGCCGGAGACGAACGCCCGAGCGACTCGACGCTCACCAGAAACATCGTGCCCGCCACCGCGATGAGCGCGATGACGAGCAGCACTTCGAACAACGTGAAACCGCGGCGCCGGCGCCCATCCGCCGGCCCACGCCCACGGACTCCGCCCGCCTCGCCAGCCCAGCCGCCCCGCGCGCGCCCGGTTCGCCGCAAGCCGTCGCGTTGAAGGATCCGCGTCACCAGTTGCCGATGTCGTCGGCGGTGCCGTCCTTGCGATCC
This sequence comes from Opitutaceae bacterium, assembly GCA_035298965.1. GTDB lineage: Bacteria > Verrucomicrobiota > Verrucomicrobiia > Opitutales > Opitutaceae > CAJCBL01. The sequence continues at coordinate 7,394 of DATGXO010000214.1, forward strand.
TGGCCGGCCGACCAGACGTCGTAGCGGTCGGTGTTGTGGGCGCCCGGGTAGCGGTAGAGGTACGGCGTTCCCCACGGATCGGCCGGAAGCTTGCCGCCATCGGTCTTGATGTACGGACCGCGCCAGCGCTCGGCGCCGGAAGCGGGTGCCGTCACCAAGGCCTGGAGCCCCTCCTCAGTCGTCGGATAGCCGCCCATCGCGATCTTGTAGCTGGTCAGCGGCACTTCGAGACTCTGCTTCACGAAGATCTTCGCGACCTGCTCCTGATTCTGGCCGAAGACCTTGTCGGCGTTCACCACGGCGACGCCGGCGAGCAAGGCGATCAGCGCCACGACGATGAGGATTTCAAATAGGGTAAACGCCGCGCGCCGGCCGCGGGATTTTTCAGGGTTGCGAAGCATGCGCGCAGAATGTGACGCCCCTTTTCCGGGTCAAGTTACCGCTCCGGCCGCATGACCCGCGCCAACCGCCATCGCCGGCGAACCGTGCGGGGCTCTCGCCTTCAATGGTGCTCGTCCTCATCCATCCTCCGGAATCCGCGTTCATCGGCGTCCATCCGCGGTTCCTTCCGCCTGGTTTCCCGCTCAGCCGCCGAGCTCCACGATCCGCGCCAACTCCGTCGCGCTCAGCGGCACGACCGACAACCGGCTCAGCCGCACCAGCGCGCACTGCTCGAAACCCGGCTCGGCCTTGATCACGCCGAGCGTCACCGGCTGCGCGAGCGCCCGCACCGGCGCCAGTTCGACCGCCGACCAGTCGCCCTCGTCCGCGGCCGCCGTGGGATCGGCAAACGCCGTGCGCCGCACGCGCGCCACGCCGACGACCGCCTTCACCTCGCCGCTCGCGTAGAACAGCACCGCGTCGCCCGCCCGCATCGCGCGCAGGTTGTTCCGCGCCGCGAAATTCCGCACGCCCGTCCACTCCGTACCGCCCTCGCGCACGAAGTCGGCCCACGCATACGCCTCGGGCTCCTGTTTCACCAACCAGTGCTGCTGCGTCGTCTTCGTCGTCATGGCGGAGTCCTCGGGATGTTGTTCAGCCTGCAACCCGCAGATCAGTCAGGTCACAGAGGCGGCGCCCTGCGTTCGTTGCATTGCGAAGAAGAGCCGTACCCGCCGGGCGTCGGCCAGCGACGCCCCTGCTCCGGAATTCGCGTCCCTTGGCGTTCATTCGCGGTTCCCCGGGTGCGTTTCCATTCAGCAGATCAGCGCGCCGAAATCGGCGAACTCGCCGCGGAAACCGCCGCGCACGCCCTTCACGATCACCGCCACGGCGTCGTGGGAATGCAGGGACTCGAGGTGCGCGCACGCGACCTGGAAATCGGCGATGCGCGGGTCGGCGTCGAGCTGCGCGTGGAGCAGCCGCGCGGCGTCCTCGACGAACTTGCTGTACGCGCCGTTGAGCTCGGCGAACGCCTGCTCGTCCTCGCGTTTCACCATCACCTGCGTCTCGGTGCTGAGCGCGGCGACGCAGAGTTTCTGGAGGTCCTCGATCGCGAGCTTCTTCCCCTCGGCCACCTGCACGCTCACGCGGGCCTTGCTGCGCTGCGAATGCGGGATGCTGTAGATGCCGCGCCCCGTGCGCGCGTGCTCGCTCAGTTCGTCCGAGCACGGGCAGGCCGACGAGTAGACGAAATCGAAATGGATCAGCCGCCGCGCGCGGTCGTCGGCGCCGAGCAGGCCCTCGTAAACGCACTCGTAGAACTGCCACCCCGCCAGCCCGCTGCGCAGCGCCGGTTGGAGGATCGGGTACGAAAACCGCACCCGCAGCCGCGCCTCCGGGCTGCCGAGCTCCTTGCGGTACGCCGCGAGGATTTTCGGCAACAGCTCCGGCGAAAACGTCTTCTCCGCGAACCGGTAGAACGTCCGCACGATGCGCGACATGTTGATGCCTTTCGCCCCTGCGCCGAGCGACACCGTGCCGGTCACGCTCGCCGGCAACTCGCGCGCCGCGCCGCCCTTCACCGCGAAACGCAGCGGCAGGCGGAAATTGGAAACGCCCACCTGCTGGATCGGCACATCGGCCCCCTGGATCTGGCCGGCCGGCCCCATCATGTCGGGCAACGATTCGCGGTACTCGGGCGTGACGCGAAAAGCCGGATCGTAGGCCTTGCGGGCGGGCATGTGGCAGCCGGTCTCCCCGCAACGCGGGCACGAGTCGGCGGATTTCTTGGCGGATTTCTTCATGTTCGTTTTTGGTGAGCGGCGACCGGGCGGGTGACGATAACCGCCGGCGCGAGTGGCACGCTGGGCCGCCGCGAGCGCAGAGCTGTTGCACACAACGCGGGCGCGGTCAACGCGCCGCATCGTCCTCCAATCTGCTGTAGGCCAGGTCGCCGATCTGGCCGCACGCGAGAGCGGCGATCCGCAGAGAAGGAGAATGGGGAAATCAGGGAATCAGGAACGGAACCGGATCGGCATGGCAGAGCCGATTCGGAGCCCGGAGAGACAACGCGAGTGCGAGGCGAAACAGGCCTCCTGCGCGATGAAACGGGTGTCCTGCATGCCGAAACAGGCTTCCTGCGCGCGGAAACAGGCGACCCGTGAGCCCCGACACCCTTCCTGCGAATCGTCGCATCGTTCCTGTGGTCCAAAACACCGTTCCCGCGCGGCAACACAGGAAGCCCGTGAGGCATCACACCCTTTCCGTGATGCCTCACATCGTTCCCGTGATGCCCGACACCTTTCCCGTGGCACATCACAGCGTTCCCGTGACTCATCGCACCGTTTCCGTAACCCATCGCACCTTTCCTGTGATGCGTCACTCCGTCACAGTTTCACCCCGCAGCGCCGGACAAACGCACGCATGGTTTCTTGTTAGCGGCGACAGGATAGCGGGTTGCAGAATAGCACACGGGCGCGGCTTTGGCGGAAGTGCCCGTCGGTCGCGGCGGCGACTTCCGGCAGGCCGGGCGAAGCGATGGAAGAACCCGCCACGGTCGCTTCCTTCACCTTGGTGGCCGGCGGGCCGTTGAGGCGATTTCTGTAGCGCCGCTCGCTTCACAAGCTCGAGGCATCAACACGCTCGACTTTGAGACCTTCGGCCGTGTGCTGATCCGTGATCGAATAACGGAATCGGCACCCGGGGGCGGCATGGGGTTCGGCAAGTAATTCGTCCCCGAAAATTCTCCACTCCTTCAACCAATCAACCCTCCGCCCTGAGGCCGTGAAACGCGGTGCTTGTGAATAACACTGCTCGCCAAAAGGAATGAAGATCACAGCTACTGCCCTGATGATGCTGTTGCTAGCGGGATGCTGGTTTAGCATGGACGCCGAGATCAAAGAAGTTGTGCGTGTCCTTTCGCCCGATGGGAAATCCGAGGTTGTTATCGAGCATGTCTCGGTCGGCGCGACCGCTGCGCCCAGCTACTGTGTCTTTGTCATTCCCGGCGAGACGGACCTCAAGAACGAGGCCAATCGCAGTCGTTATGTAATGGGAAGTTTCGATTCGGGGGGGAGCAATGTCCGAACCCCTAACGCAGCATGGTCGTCCGATGGGAAGATTGCGGTCGTATACCCGAATTTTCTGAACCTGCACCGGAATCGCGATTCCATCACCTTTGATGGCGTCACTTACTTCATAGAGTGGACGACAAAAGAGCCGAATCAGTTAGCCGATGGTAGCTAGAGCCACTGGTTCCCACACTACGCGACGTACTGGTCGGTACCGGGCGGTTCCGGTCACCATCACCTGACGTCGCGCGGGCGCTGCCGGGATATTGATGGGCAATCCAACTTTCCTGCGCGGAGACGCCCCCCTTGTTGCTCCAGCGACTCGTGGGTGGTTGCGGCCTGCACGATGGATTCGCGCTCATGCGCCAGCAGCCCTTGCGGGATCGGCTACACGGATGCACTTCCTCCGGATCGGCGCCCAGCCGCAGCAGATGGCCTGCGTGGTCTAGTTCGTGGAACAAATGCTGAAGCTGCCAGCGCTTGGGTGCCGCGCCCTCCGCCCGAAAAATCCGTTGCGCGGGGGCACGGCGCGGCGCGTTGCTGCGCGCCAACAATGGCGATGCGTTTCTGCATTCTCGGCTCCGGCAGCAGCGGCAACGCCGCCTTCCTCCAGACCGACGAGTCGCGCGTCCTTATCGACGCCGGTTCCTCAGCACGCCGCCTCGCCGAGATGCTTGCCGGCATCGGTGAATCGCTCGCCCGGCTCGACGCCATCTTCCTCACCCACGAGCACGGCGACCACGCGGCGGGCCTGAGCGGCCTGAAGAAGTTTCCCGACCTGAAGGTCTTCGCCAGCCGGGGCACCGCCGCCGCCCTCGCGCGCACGCTCGACCGGCCGGTCGCCCACGGCGCCTCGCGACGCCGCAGTTGCCTCGCCTAATGCTTGGGTTTGGGATTCGCGCATCGAGGACTTGCACCTCTGAGTTCACTCGCATGTCGGGCACACACCAGCCACTACGGGGAACGCCGGCAAAAGCCCCGTCCTCTTCGACGGAGCCGGATGGTCGGCGTTTCTGACCTGAATCGTGCGCCGAAGAAGATGAAGACCTCTATCCCTCGGCAGATTTCTATCATCTGCAGCTTCGCGTTTACGATAGGCTCTCTAGCGGGTCAGGGCGCATCCGCTGCAAATGGGCGGGAGGCCCGGATTGACCGATCACCCGAAACGGTCGCGGAGACGAAACCTTCGAGGGTGTCCCTCCGGTTCACCTCCGGGATTCGCTCGATTTTCGAGGATAGCCAGGGGCGCTTCTGGTTCGGAAGCCACAATGAGGGCGTAAGCCGTTGGGATGGGCACGAGTTCGCCTACTACACGGTGGCCGATGGCTTGAGCGGAAATCAGGTCCGCACGATTCAGGAAGATGCGGCCGGAAACCTGTGGTTCGGAACCGACCACGGGATCAGCCGCTTCGACGGCAAATCGTTCACCACCCAAGTCGGACGAAATCAGGACGCTTGGAACGTCGCGCTGGGATCAACCTGGCGCAAGGAAGCCAGTGATCTCTGGTTTATCGGCGGCAGCGGAAAACCAGCGGCCCCATTCGATGGCCAAGGAGTGTATCGCTGGGATGGCCGGGGGATGGAATTTCTACCCCTACCCCTCCCGGTGTCGGCCGATGCCGCCACCCGTGGCGACTACCGCGTCACTGCCATCAGCCGCGGGCGCAACGGGATGATCTGGTTCGGGACGTATCCGGAGGTGTTTGGCTACAACGGACGAAGCTTCACGACCCTCGACGGCCGGACCTTGGGCCTCGCGGCGGAAGACGAACCGTTTCACGTCCGCAGTGTTTTCGAAGACAGCCGCGGAGTGCTGTGGATCGGCAACAACGGCCTCGGCGTGCTGCGGTATGACGGGCGATCCCTGTCCAACTTCACCAAAGAACACGGCCTCGCGCTCAAGGACAAGGGCGCGACGGAATCCTTGGGTCGGGTGTTCTCCATCGCCGAAGACGCGGCCGGCAACCTGTGGTTCGGCACCCGCGACAGCGGGGTGTGGCGCTACGACGATGAGCGGCTGACTCAATTCACCCCACGCGACGGACTGACCAACTCCATGGTGTGGACCATCTATCGCGACCGACAAGACAGGCTCTGGTTCGGCCTGGGCGACGGCAGTGTCTACCGGTTCAACGGCACGTCCTTCGACAAGGTCCATTAATCACCCGCTGCGCAAATATTTGGTCTTCATTCCTGTTCTTTCTCGCCGGTCGAATCCCTCCATCAGGTTGGTCAAAAGCATGAAGGGGTGGCAACAAACTGGTCTGCGCAGCGTGTGCCTTTGAAAAAACTCCAGAAATACAGCCATGCCATACGTAAACGTTAAGGTGACCAAGACCGGCGTTACCGCCGCGCAGAAACGGAAGATCGTCGAGGACATCACGAAGTCGCTCGTCTCCACGCTGGGCAAGAAGCCGGAGCACATCCACATCGTGATCGACGAGATCGAACCCGAGAACTGGGGCTTCGCTGGCCAGCTGACCTCGGAGCTCATCGCCTCGCCCCGGCCCCGAGGAAAAACGCCTCGTTGAGGGCTGAGCGCCTGCCGCCTCGCCGCAGGGGGCCGCTGGGCCATCACCGCGAGAAGTCGGCCGGCGCGGCGGTGGGATGGTCGGTTGCCCGCCCGAGAAATCCGTTGCGCGGGGGCACGGCGCGGCGCATTGCTGCGCGCCAACAATGGCGATGCGTTTTTGCATTCTCGGCTCCGGCAGCAGCGGCAACGCCGCCTTCCTCCAGACCGACGAGTCGCGCGTCCTCATCGACGCCGGTTTCTCAGCACGCCGCCTCGCTGAGATGCTCGCCGGCATCGGCGAATCGCTCGACCGGCTCGATGCCATCTTCCTCACCCACGAGCACGGCGACCACGCGGCGGGCCTGAGCGGCCTGAAGAAGCTTCCCGACCTGAAGGTCTTCGCCAGCCGGGGCACCGCCGCCGCCCTCGCGCGCACGCTCGACCGGCCGGTCGCCTGGCAGGTGTTCGAAACGGGTTCCCGGTTCCGCTTCCGCGACCTCACGATCGACGCCTTCCCCGTGCCGCACGATGCCGCGGAGCCCGTGGGCTTTGTCTTCGACTGGGGGCGCGAGGGCGATCTCTTCGCGCCGCGGCGCCGGCTGGGCTGGCTCACGGACCTCGGCCACCTGCCGCAACAGGTGTGCGAGCGCGTGCGCGGCGTCGATCTGCTCGTCCTCGAGGCGAACTACGACCGCCACCTCCTGCAGGCCGACACGAAACGCCCGTGGTCGGTGAAGCAGCGCATCTCCGGCCGGCATGGCCATCTCTCCAACCAGGACGCGTGCGCGTTCCTCGCCGAGCGCCACGCCGAGGCGTGTTGCCCGCGCGAGGTGTTCCTCGCGCACCTCAGCCGCGACTGCAACAGCCTGGAGGCGGTGGCGCGGGAATTCGCGGTGTTCACTGCGACGGCAGCCGCACCGCGTTTCCGGCTCACGCCGGTCGCGCCCGGCACCGGCTCGGGCGTGCTCGAGTGGGCGTGAGCATCTCCGAATGGTGGGGCGGGCTTCACGCCCGCCAAATCCGTCCCAAGCGCACTGGCGTCTCCAACCGGCGGCTGCGGAGTGGTTGAAAACCACTGCCGCTCGGGCACGTTTCCCGCCCGCCGCAGCCATCACCAATGGGGACTAGGACTCGAATTTCCGTCCTTGGCCTCGTCCGGCATCTGTCTCTACTCACCGCCCGCTCATGAACCGACCGCAGTTTCGCCGCACCAAGATCATCGCCACCCTCGGGCCCGCCACCGAGAGTGAAAGCGCGCTGGAAAACATCATCGCCGCCGGGGCGGATGTGCTCCGGCTCAACATGGCCCACGCCAAGCACGAGTGGGTCCGCGCCGTGATCCGCCGCATCCGCGCCGTGAGCGCGAAGCTGGGCAAGGAGGTCGCGATCATGATGGACATCAAGGGGCCGGAGATCCGCACCGGCGATGTCGCCGCGCCCTACGAACTGAAGGCGGGCGAGATTTTCGACTTCCTCGTCGTCCCGCACGCCGACCGCACCGAGAAGGAAGTGCGCAGCGTGTCGGTGAACTATGCCGACATCGTGAAGGACGTCTCGGTGGGTGATACCGTGCTGGTCGACAGCGGCCTGATCCGCCTGCAGGTATTGGAGAAGGACGAGCGCCGGCTGCGTTGCCGAGTGCTGGTGCCCGGCCCGCTCGGCAGCCGCCGCCACATCAATCTCCCCGGCGTGCGCGTGAACCTCCCCTCGCTCACCGAGAAGGATCGCGGCGACACGCTCGTCGGCATCGAAGAGGGCATCGACTACGTGGCGTTGTCGTTCGTGCGCGAGGCGCGCGACATCGAACTGCTGGCCGATTTCCTCCGCGAACACCGTTCCCGCGCCCGCATCATCGCCAAGATCGAGGACCAGCAGGCGATCGCCAACCTCGACGAGATCGTGCGCGCCTGCCACGGCCTCATGGTCGCCCGCGGCGACCTCGGCATCGAGTGCCCGTTCGAGGATCTTCCCACCCTCCAGCGTCGCGCCGTGCAGGTCTGCCTCGCGCACGGCCGCCCGGTCATCATCGCCACGCACATGCTCGAGACGATGATCGAGAACCCGATCCCGACCCGCGCCGAGATCACCGACATCGCCAACGCCGTCTTCGAGGAAGCCGACTGCATCATGCTCTCCGGCGAGACCACCGTCGGCAAGTACCCGACCGAGTGCGTGCAGGTGTTCGACAAAGTTGCGCGCAAGACCGAGAGCTCGCCCGGCGCCGGCTTCGCCTCCGCCCTCACGCTCAACTCCGACAAACTGAAGATGCTGCGCAGTGCCGTGGTGCTCGCCGACCAGATGCTGGCCACCGGCATCGTCGTCTTCACCCGCCAAGGTTTCATGGCGCAGGGCCTCGCCGCGCTCCGCCCGCGTTTCTCGCCGATCTTCGCGATCACGAACAACGTCGAGACCCAGCGCCAGCTCGCGCTCCTGCGCAGCGTCGATCCGGTCTACCTGCCGTTCTCGTCGCAGCCCGAGGAGACGGTGCTCAACACCCTCAAGCTCCTCCGCGACTCGGGCCGCGCGAAAGTCGGCGACAAGTTCGTCATCGTGTCGGACATCCTCGCGAGCAACAACCAGCTCGTGGACAGCATCCAGATCCGCGCGGTGGGCTGAGCGACTCGGCCAACGTAGAATCTCCCCAAGGCGCCGCATGTCGGCGCCTTTTTTGTTGCTCCGCGCCTCAGTAGCGGAACGCGTGAGCGTTTCGCCGCCAGCAGCGACAAGATGCGCAAAGGACGCGGTCGAGCGGCGACCCTACGTCGGGAGCCGGGTGCCGTCGCGCGGCGCTCCGCTCACTGCCCCGCGTTCGCCGGCATCCCGAGCACGAGCTCGCGGTTCTCCACCTTCACGTCGGCGAGTTTCGCCCACGTCGCCTGGAGTTCGGCGGGAAGCTCGAAGGTGTCGACCACTTGGCCGAAGATGATGCGTTTCAGGCCGAGCAGTTTGTGGACGGGCAAGCTGCCGAGGTAGAAGCTCGACGGGCGGAAATACACCGGCTCGTCGCCCTTCTTCGGCTTCTCAAACGTGCCGTCGCACTGCGCCACGACCTCGAACGAGGCGTAGCCGAAAACGTTCACGTAGTAGACGACGCCCACGCGCAACGTGTCGCTCGTGAGGCGGAAGTTCGGCGTGCCGGTCTGGATGAACGGCTGGGCCGCATCGGGTTTTGCCGCGGCCGCTTTCTCGCCGGGCTTCTTCGCCGCGGGCTTGGTGGTGCGCGGCTTCGTCTCGATCGCGAGCTTCGGGTAGATCTCCTCGACCCACGCGTTGAGCTCATCCTCGTTCACGCTCACGGTGTGGCCCTGCGTGAAAGAGTCGCGTTTGAACCGCCAGCGCTGGCTCGCCGTGTAGTCTTTCCGGCCCTGGAGGAAATAGATCCGCGTGGGATCCAGTGCCTTGTCCTTCGGCGCCTCGGCCAGGATCTCGACCGGCTTGAGCAGCAGGATCGTCGCGGCGACGACCGCGCCCAACACGACGGCGAGGATCGATCCGACAAAGATTTCAACAAGACTGGGAGCCCGAAGGCTGGAAGCGCTCATGGTGGGTTTTTGCCGGGAAACGCCGCGGAACATGACCCCGCCCCGCGGCCCTGTCGAAGCGGAAAACGTCGTTTAAGTGTGAACAACCGTTCCACTTTTCTCGGACACCGCACCACCGCGCGCGAGTTGCGCGTACGCTTGCCGCCACGCGGTCCTGCGTCCTACTTCCCGCCCGCATGACGACACCCCTGCTTCGCCCCGCGCGCCTCGCCCTCTGCGCGCTCGTCCTCGCCAGCGCCCTCCCCGGCCGTTCCGCGGAAGCCGCGCCCGCCGCCGCGCGCTTCGAGCTGCCGGCCACCAACGACGGTCTGCCCGGCGCCGGACCGTTCCGCCACGAGGATTGGTTTCAAAACCTCTGGCGCGAGCGCCGCTCGGCGTGGGCCGCGCGCGTGGCGCAGGACCAGCAGGCCGTCGTCTTCTACGGCGACTCGATCACGCAGGGCTGGGGAGACGATTTCAGCGGCTTTTTCCCCGGCCTGAAGATCGCCAACCGCGGCATCTCCGGCGACACCACCCGCGGCCTGCTCGTCCGCGTCGCAGAGGACGTGCTCCCGCTGCACCCGCGTGCCGTCGTCCTGCTCATCGGCACCAACGACCTCGAGCTCGGCGCCACGCCCGAGACGATCGCCGCCGACCTGCAACTTCTCCTCGCCGCACTCGAGCGCAGCGATCCGCAGTTGCCCATCATCCTCTGCCAGGTCTTCCCGAGCTCCGCGGCGAAGAATCGCCCCGCCGACCAGATCCGCCGCCTCAACGCGCTCTACGCCGACGCCGTGAAGGGCGACCCGCGCATCACATTGTTGGAAACGTGGCCGCTCTTCGCCGACGCCGCGGGCGATGCACCGCTCGCCGAGTTCCCCGACCTGCTCCACCCCAACGCTGCCGGCTACGCCAAGTGGGTCGCCGCGCTGCGCCCCGTGTTCGCCACGCTCGGCCTGCTCGAGACCGAAGCGGATGCCTTCACGCCCGAGCCCGGCTTCGAGATGCTCTTCAACGGCCGCGATCTCACCGGCTGGGGCTTCCGCCCGACCTCGCCCGAGGACATCGCCAACGCCCGCGCCTGGCGCGCTAGCGATCCTGAGGCCGCCGCGTGGCCCGTCGTCACCGAAGCCGAGAAATTCGACGGCGCGACCGCCACGCCCGACCAGCGCTACCGCGCCCTGCACGGCCGGCTGATCGTCGCCACGCCACCAGAGTATCGAAAAATCCAGACGCTCTGGACCACCCGCGAGTTCGCCGGCGATTTCGAGCTGCGCCTCGAGTTTCGCGCGACGCCCAACGCCGACAGCGGCGTCTTCCTCCGCGGTCCGCAACTCCAGTGCCGCGACTACCGGCTCGCCGGCCCGTACACCCAGCTCACCCGCTACCGCCCGCAGGACTGGAACGAGCTCGTCGTCGTGGTGCGCGACGGTCTCGCCCACTGCACCTGCAACGGCGAGGTGCTCGAGGCCGCGTTGCCCGTGCCCGCCTCAGGTCCGATCGGGCTCGAAGGCGACCGCGGCCAGATGGAGTACCGCCGCATCCGGATCAAAGCGCTCCCGCGCTGAACCCGGCACGTCGGCCGCCCTCCGAGTCGTTCCCGCAGGAACGACCCGGGCCACGGCCACTGTCGGCCACCGCGGCGAGGTGGCCGAGGAGATTGGTCAGCAGGTGCAGCCGCACTCGACACGTTTCGCGTCGGCCACGTTTTTCTGCATGACCTTGAGGTTGTCGCGCACGACCCAGCCCTCGCGCCGCCAGAAACGCTCGCCCTCGATATTCGAGGACAGGAGGAAGATGTTGCACTTCTCGATCTCGCGCACCCGCAGGCCGGCGAAACAGTGCGCCAACAGCGCGCGCGCAATGCCGAGCTTCCGGCGCTCGCGTTGCACGGCGAGATGGTGGAGGTAGCCGCGCCGGCCGTCGTCGCCGCAGAGCACCGCGCCGATCAGCGTGCCGTTGCCCTCCTCCGCGACCGCACTCAGATCCGGATTGCGCTCGAGAAACGCTGCCAGCCGCTCGGGCCGGTCGGAGTCGCCGAGGCCCATCCCTTCCGTCACTCGCCACAACTCCAGCGCCGCCGGAATGTCGGCAGCGGTCATCGGGCGAACCGTGTAACGTGCGCAGCTCATCGCTCGCCACAACGGCCCAAGCACGGCGGGTTTTCAACACCGCAGAAAAGGACACGCCCGTGACGGGAGGTTCATCGAGCGCGGGATTGTTTCCCGTCACCATGCACAAACTGCTCTCGTTGGTCTTCATCCTCCTCGCCGGCGCCGGGCTGCACGCGCAGGAGCTCAAGAAAGAGAAGCTCAACCTCGGCCCGTGGGAGAACGACATCGGCTACGCGCAGGCCGTGCGCGTCGGCAACACGCTGTACGTCTCCGGCTCGGTCGGCGCCGGGCCGATGGACCAGGCGATCGAGCATGCCTTCAGTACGATCCAGCGGACGCTCTCGCACTACCGCCTCGATTTCCGCCATGTCGTGAAGGAGAACGCGTACACGACCGACCTCGAGGCGCTGAAGGCGGCGAAGGACGTGCGCAAGAAATTCTACGGCGCCGATTTCCCGGCCGCCACCTGGGTGCAGGTCGTGCGGCTCTTCCAGCCCGAGTACGTGCTCGAGGTCGAGGTGATCGCAGTCTTCCCGGAGCCGGCCGCGGGTGCGGATCCCGCCGCGCCGGCTGCGGCGCCATAGATACGCGCTCCCCAACGGCTGAATCTAGGCTCACAGATTCTTCCGCAGGAAGAACGGGGGAGCCGCGGCTCGCCGGGGACGACGCGCGCTACCGCGTGCATCCCTTCGGGCGGATCGGGATGAGCCACGTCAACCAATCGTTGACATGACCAAGACCGGCGCCGTCGCAGTGGTATGGTTGTACACGGCGCCGCGCGTGGTCACGCCTGCCCCCAGATCACGAAGCCTCCCGGCGGCACCGTGATCTGGATGCAGCGGCAGCCGCTCCGCTCCTCGACCGCCACCCGCCCACCGAGTTGTGCGCCGTCCGGCGAGTAGAGACAGCGGAATTCGCGGGCTACGGGATTGAGATCGTGATCGACGACGACCCAGGCGCCGCGCGGCTGCGAGGCATCGGTGTTGAGCGCGCAAAGCACCTCCTCGCCGTCGAAGAGCCGCGACCATGGCACGACGGCGAGCAGCTGACCGCCCAGCAGACGCGGATAACCGAAGTCGACGCCGTTGCCGGAAATCTGCCGCAAGTATTGCCGGCCGCGGCGCAGCGCGGGCGTGCGCGCACGCACCGCCAGG
>DATGXO010000215.1:0-4251 GCA_035298965.1 Opitutaceae bacterium
GATGTCGATCGCGATGCCGCGGCCGACATCGCCGAGGTTGGTCATGTAGCGGCGGACGAGCATTTCGCCGGTGCCCGAGCCGTAGAGCGCACTGGCGAGGAGCCGCGGGTTGTATTGCTGGATCGCGTAAGTCTCGAGGCCGGGATGATCCGGATCGATGTCGGCGACATGGGTGCGGTCGCCGTGGGTGAGGTCGGTGGAGAAGAGCTGCGTGCCGTCGTCGTCGATCACGTGGCCGATGTCGCAGATCTCGTCGCGGCCGTCGTTGTCGACATCGGCGATGCGGATCTGGTGCCCCTCGGCGCCGGGTTGCACGGATTGATCCTGCGCCCAAGTCCAGCGGAGGCTGAGGGTGCCACTGCGGTAATCGAAGGCGGAGAAGACGCGGTAGAACTCGCCGGCGTCGGCGCGGTTGTAGCCGTAGAAGACCACCGAGGGCCGCACGCCGTCGAGGAAGGCGATGGCGCACTTGTTGGTGAGCGTGCCGTGCTGGGACCACGGATTCGGAAGCGCGGTGCGGGCGAGCTCGACGCCCGTGGCGCCGTCGAAGACAGAGACAAACTGGTCGGTGTTGTTGGCGGCGGTGACGCTGGCGACCTCGGTGCCGGCGGCGTCGGCGACCGTCACGCCGTGGGCGGTGCGCACGAGCACCTCGGCGCGGCCATCGCCGTCCATGTCGAACACCGTCACGTTGTCGCTGTCGCCGACCGAGATCGTGGAGGAACCAGGCTCGTAGATGGCGGACTGGTTGAGGGAGTTGGGGCCCATGTTCATCCGCCAGAGGAAGGTGCCGTCGCGCTTGTACGCCTCGAGGTACTGGTACTCGGCGGTGGTGCTGGAGTTCGAGAGCCGGTCGACGACGAAGTCGTACTCGCCGTCGCCATCGAGGTCGCCCACCCAGCAGAACTTCACGCCGTAGGTCGCGGTGGAGGCCGGGTTGGGCGTGGCGGAGGCCAACGGGATCGTGAGGAACTGGCGCCCGGCGACGGTGTTGGCCGGGAGGGTGCAGCTGGCGCTCGCCGGTTGCTCCACGCCGTCGATGACCGGGCAGACGTGGTAGGCGATCGGAGACGCAAAATCCGCCTCGGCGAGCGTGTCGCGGAAATCGGTCGTGGTGGTGAGCGGGGCGGCGTTGACCTTCATCGCCGCGGCGCCGCCGATCGAGCGGTAGAGGTTGAACGATACGGCGGCCGGGTCGTTGCCGAGCAATCGCCAGCTGATGTAGGCTTCGGTGGTCGAAGTGCGCAGCGCAACGACGCCGCGCCCGAGATTTTCCGATTGGCGCTGAGCGCGGACGGGAATGCTCGCCAACACGGCAAGCAGCAGTAACGCGCCAAGGCGCGTGGCGGACGACAGGGTACTCATAGCTTTCGCGAGGGGTGACTGAGCTGGACAACACGAACGTCGCGGCGGGGTGAACCGCTTGGGGCGCGTCGTCCGGTGTCGGTGGGGCGTGCGTCGTTGGACCAATCACACCGCTCGCGCGGACCAAAGCTTCGGCAAATCGAACCGTCAGATTGCCAGCACGGCGTGACGACGCGGTCACACGCGCTGCGGCCCGGGCATCCGGATGATGGAAACACCGCGCGCGAGGCTCACCCGCCTCCGGCGCGTCGTGTCACCACCCGAGGCGAGGAAACGAATCCTCAGGCGCCTCGAGCCGGCTAGATGTAGTACATCGGCTCGCCGCCGTGCAGCGCGAGCTTGTCGAGGGTGATCGCGCGGGCTTTCGCCTCCATCACCTCGCGCACCTCGTTCCAGGCCGCCGCCACACGCTTGCCGGAGCGCCCCTGCTTGCCGGCGCCGAATTCCAGCAGCGCGCCGTCGACCAGGCTCACGATGTCGAAAAGCGTGATCAGATCGGGCGTCCGCGCGAGGGTGTAGCCGCCCTGTTTTCCGCGTCGGCTGTGGATCAAACCGCCCTCCCGCAACTCACCCAGGATTTGTACCATGTAGTTCGCCGGAACGGCCTCTTCCTCGGCCATCGTCTCGATGTGCGCCAACTCGCCTTTGGCATGCAGCCGGGCGATGTGGGCCAACACGCGACAGGCGTACTCGACTTTGACCGAAAGTTTCACGCGACCAATCGGTTAGGTCCCAATCCTCGGCGGGCAACCCAAAATTGGAGATCTACCTGCAGACGCGGGTCGGGCTCGGGCCGCGGCAGATGCCGGTCGGCCGCGTTTTCAGACCGTCCCGCCGGCGGAATTGGGTCTTGTGTCCGCCCATCAAAAACCGACACTTTTCGGCCTTTAAGCAAACCCTCATGGCCGCACCCGAAGACCTCCCGCAGACCCCTTCTGCCAACACCCCCGGCGTCGAAACCTACGACGCCTCCAAACTGGGGAAACTCGAAGGTCTCGAAGCCGTCCGGAAGAAGCCCGGCATGTACATCGGCGGCACCGATGAACGCGCCCTCCACCACTGCGTTTCCGAGGTGTTGGACAACTCCGTCGACGAACATCTCGCCGGCCACTGCAAGGTCATCGACGTCACCATCCACCTCGACGGCTCGATCTCGATCCGCGACGACGGCCGCGGCATCCCGGTCGACATCCACCCGCAGTACGGCATCCCCGGCGTGGAGATGGTGCTGACGACGCTGCACTCGGGCGGCAAGTACGGCCAGGGCGGCTACAAGTTCTCCGGCGGCACCCACGGTGTCGGCGCGAAGTGCGTCAACGCCGTCTCCGAGTGGTTCGAGGTCGAGGTCTCGCGCAACGGCCATGTGCACCACATGACCTTCGAGCGCGGCAAGACGACCAAGAGACTCGAGATCATCGGCAAGGCCAAGGGCACCGGCACACTCATCTCGTTCAAGCCCGATCCCGAGATCTTCAAGGAGACCACCGTCTTCAAATCCGAGATCATCGGCCGCCGCCTGCGCGAACTCGCCTTCCTCAACTCCGGACTGCGCATCAATTTCACCGACGAGCGCCCCGCCAACCCCAAGCCCGAGACCTATTTCTACAAGGACGGCGTCGTCGAGTTCGTGAAGCAGCTCAACACCGGCAAGGTCGCGCTGCACCCCAACCCGGTCCGCATCGCCAAGGAGACCACCACCACCATCGACGGCAAGAACGCCGAGGTCCACGTCGAGGTTGTCCTCCAGTACAACGACTCCTTCAACGACCTCGTGTTCTGCTACACGAACACCGTCCACAATCCCGACGGCGGCACGCATCTCTCCGGCTTCCGCAGCGCGCTCACCCGCGCGATCAACCAGTTCGCCAAGGCCAACAACATCCTCAAGGACAAGGATCCCCAGATCACCGGCGACGACGTGCGCGAGGGCCTCGCCGCGGTCATCTCCATCAAGCACAGCGATCCGAAGTTCGAGTCGCAGACGAAGGTCAAACTGCTCTCCCCGGAGGTCGAGAGCATCGTCGGCTCCGCGACCTACGAAGGCCTCACGTTCGCCTTCGAGACCACGCCCGCGATCGCCAAGCGCATCATCGACAAATCGCTCGTCGCCGCCCGCGCCCGCGAAGCCGCCCGCAAAGCCCGCGAGACCATCCGCAAAGGCGCCCTCTCCGGCGGCGGCCTCCCCGGCAAACTCGCCGACTGCTCCGAGCGCGATCCGGCGCTCTGCGAAGTCTACCTCGTCGAGGGCGACTCGGCCGGTGGCTCCGCCAAACAAGGACGCGACCGCCGTTTCCAGGCCATCCTTCCGCTGCGCGGCAAGGTCATCAACGTCGAGAAGGCCCGCATCGACAAGGTCCTCGCCAACGAGGAAATCCGCACCCTCATCACCGCGTTCGGCACCGGCATCGGCGAGATCGAGGGCGAGGGCGCGTTCGATGTCACCAAGGCGCGCTACCACAAGATCATCATCATGACCGATGCCGATGTGGACGGCTCCCACATCCGCACGCTGCTCCTCACGTTCATCTACCGCCAGATGCGCGGCCTGATCGAGCAGGGCTACGTCTACATCGCCCAGCCGCCGCTCTATAAGATCAAGCGCAAGAAGCGGGAGCAGTACATCGACAACGACGACCAGCTCAACCGCATCCTCCTCGAGCTCGGCTCCGAGGACGTCGTGCTCTCGCGCGCGTCCGACAACCACGTCTTCGCTCCCGCGCAAATCGACCCGATCGTCGAGATGCTCGCCGCGCTGGAAAAACTCGGCCACGGCATCACGCGCCACGGCGCCAGCCTCGCCGAATACCTCGATCAGCATGATCCCGCCACGCACGAGCTGCCGCGCTACATTGTCCGCGTTCGCGAAGGCAACAAGGAGTCGCACGT
>DATGXO010000216.1:0-1529 GCA_035298965.1 Opitutaceae bacterium
GTGCCGTATCACCTCGCGGGAGCTGCCTTCGGTTTCCTGGACGCTTTTTCGCGCCTATTCGGAAAACGCTCGCTGCGCCCCGATCTCGCCGGCGCAGGGCTGCCGCGCCATCGCCAGCGGATGGCCACTTTCCAAGGTCTGCGTGTCGATCTCGAGCGCGCACTCGCGCAAAAATCCAAGCGCAACGACCAAGTCCAACTCGCGCCGCGCGACTGGGAACTGTTGCGCTACCACGCGGACGGCACGGTGGAAACGATCGCGAACCACGTCGTCGCCTTCGACATCGCCCCGGACGGCACGATCGTCTACTCGGACGGTCTCCGCGTGTGGCGGCACGGCCCCACTCCCGAAAAGCTCCACGAGGGCCACGTTGTCCAAGCGCTGGCGGTGGTTTGAGCGATAGTAACGCCCACAACAGCGTCCCAAACGCTGACCGCGATCACGGCGGAAAATGGTCGGGCTGGTGAGATTCGAACTCACGACCTCTTGCACCCCATGCAAGCGCGCTACCAGGCTACGCTACAGCCCGATGATTCATCGGAAGGACGAAGAAGCCCCACGCGTTCCGGCGAGGCAAGTCATTATTTTTCTGCGGGCACCCCATGGCCGCGCCGCTCGGGAGCTGGCTCCGTTGGAAGTATGTCGAACGTCCGCGCTGCCCGCCGGCGAGGAAGACCACGCTACCCGAACCGCACCGGCAAATCGCCCGTCGCGGCCGTCGAGACTGATCCCGGCTGCGGGCGCATTTGGTGCACCGGAAAGGCCCAGCCCTATCGCTCTACCTCACACGTGGCCGAGTTGGCGCGGGGCGCGACCTGGGCACGTCTATCCGCCAGCACCGCGACGAACTACGCTGCACTCGTGAGGACAGTCGCGTTGCGGCTCCGACGCCGCCGCGCTGGACAACTCGCCGCGCGCGCCGCAATCTGCGCCGGTCAATGTCCCCGTAGCTCAGCTGGATAGAGCAGCGGTTTTCTAAACCGCTGGTCGCGTGTTCGAGTCACGCCGGGGACGCCATTTTCCCCGCTAAACGACGCGCCCTCCGGCGGAAAGCACGGAGGGCGCGGGAAAGTGGTGGAGCAGATCGGGATCAAACCGACGACCTCGTCGTTGCGAACGACGCGCTCTATCAACTGAGCTACTGCCCCGGAGGGAGGTGTTTGTTTGCAGGTCGATTTCGCCGGAGTAAATCAAAATTTTTCCGTCACCGCGCAGATGTTGCCGAAAAACTCCCGGCCTACATCGGGGACTGGCCCCGAATTTGCTGTTGCACCGCCTACCACGGAGCGGGAAACAGACCCTCCGCCGGTTCACATCATCCCATTTTCAAAGCTATGAAGAAGACCACCAAGAAGGCTGCCGCCCCTGCGGCCGCCGCTCCCAAAGCCACCAAAGCGTCCGCCAAAGCTCCGGCGAAGAAGACCGCCACGGCCGCCGCTCCGGTCGCTCGCCGCAAGTCGGCCGAGCAACCGGAGTCGCCCGCGACGCTGATTTCCGCTCGAGTGGATATCGGTTTTGGCAACCACCTC
>DATGXO010000217.1:0-14208 GCA_035298965.1 Opitutaceae bacterium
GAGGGCAAGAGTACGCGTTTGCATAGTGGGTGAGACGTCGCCGCGAGGGAAGTGGTTCCTCGCGGCGGGGTCAAAGCGCGACTCGCCGCAGCCGCAGCGCGTTTCCAACGACACTCAACGAGCTCAGGCTCATCGCCACCGCCGCGAACATCGGCGGCAACGACCAGCCCGGCCAAGCGACCAGAGCGCCGGCGGCGAGCGGCACGCCGAGCAAGTTGTAGAAGAACGCCCAGAAGAGATTCTGCCGGATGTTCCGCAGCACGGCGCGCCCGAGCCGCACGGAGCGCGCGAGCGCCCTCAGGTCGCCGTGAAGGAGAATGAGTCCGGCGCTCTCGATCGCGATGTCGGTTCCCTGCCCCATCGCGATTCCCACGCGCGCCGCGGCGAGCGCCGGCGCATCGTTGATGCCGTCGCCCGCGAACACCACTCGCCGCCCGCCGCGCTGCAACGCCCCCACCAACTCCTGCTTCCCCGCGGGAGTCAGCCCTGCATGCGGGGCGGGCAAACCGAGTTCCCCGGCGATGCGGCCGGCCGCGGTAGCATTGTCACCCGTAGCCATCACGATTTCGAGGCCGAGCCGGCGCAACTCTTGCACCGCCGCGCGCGCATTCGGACGCAACCGATCCGCGAGCGCGAGAAAACCCACCACACGTCCCCCGCCAGCGAGCCAGATCGTCGTACGCACCGCCGCTTCCGCCGCCTGCGCCCGCTCAGCCAACTCCGGCCCCGCTTCTTCGCCGACCCAAGCCAGGCGCCCCAATCTCATCCTCCGTCCATCGACCTGCGCCTCGACGCCCGCCCCGGCCTCCGCGCGAAACGCGCGCACCGCCGGCGGCGTGAGCCCGCGCTCGGCCGCGGCGCGCACGACCGCACGCGCCAACGGGTGCTCGCTGCCGAGTTCGAGCGCGGCCGCCCACGCGAGGACGTTTTCCTCCGTCTCGCCTTCCGCCGCCGCCACCTCGACGACCTCCGGTCGCCCCTCCGTCAGCGTGCCCGTCTTGTCGACCACCAGCACGTCGCAGTCGACGAGGTGTTCCAGCGCCGCCGCGTCGCGCACCAGCACACCGGCCCGTGCGCCGCGACCGATGCCGGTCACGATCGAGACAGGTGTCGCCAGCCCCAGGGCACACGGGCACGCCACGACCAGCACCGCCACGGCATGCGCCAGCGCCGTCGGCAACGCCGCGCCCCCGCCAATCGCGAGCCACGCGCCAAACGTCAGCCCCGCGCACCCGAGAATCACCGGCACGAAGAAATCGATCACCCGGTCCGCCACGCGCTGGATCGGCGGCGACGCCTCCTCGGCGGCTTCCACCAGCCGCACGATCTGCGCAAGCACCGTGTCCGCGCCGACCCGGCGCGCCTCGAAAACGAAACTCCCAGTCGTGTTGACCGTGCCACCGGTCACCGTGTCGCCCGGGCGTTTCTCGCTCGGGAGCGGCTCGCCGGTGAGCATCGACTCGTCGATCGCGCTCTGGCCGTCCACGATCACGCCGTCCGTCGGCACCTTGTCGCCGGGGCGGACGCGCAGGCGATCGCCCACGCGCACCTCGCGCAGCGGCACCGTTTCCTCGATACCATCGCTGCGGACCCGCGCCGCCGTCGGCGGCGTGAGCGCGAGCAGGGCGCGGATGGCGTCGCCCGTCCGCGCATGGGCGCGCTGTTCGATGATCTGTCCGAGCAGCACGAGTGTGGTGATCATCGCCGCGGACTCGAAGTACAGCGGCACATGCCCGCCGTGGCGCAGCGCTTCCGGAAAAACCTGCGGCGCGAGCAACGCCGCCAGGCTGTAGCCGTACGCCGCGCTGGTGCCCGTGACCGTCAGCGTGAACATGTTGAAATCGAACGTGCGCCACGAGCGCACGAAACGTTTCAGGAAAAACCACCCGCTCCACCAGAACACCGGCGTCGTCAGCGCCGCTTGCAGCCAGCCACTCGTGCGCCAGTCGATCCCGTTCGCGAAGGCGAACGGCGCCGGCAGCATCGGCCCCATCGCGAGCGCCACCACACCGAGCGTCAACGGCAGCGCGAGCCAGAGCCGCGGCAACAGCACGCGAAACGCGGGCAATCCCATGTAGACCGGCTGGTAGCGGTCGGCGGTGCCTTCCTGGTTGGACATGCGCGGAGTCTTCGCCGCCGCAATTCCGCGGCAAACGTTCTCCGGAGTTTTTGTCAAAACCGTGTGAGAGTCGGCCCATGAAAAACTATCCCGCAAGATCGCCTGTTTTTTACTCGCGGGCGCACGACCGGCGGCACGTTGATGGCGTCTCGCGCCTCGTGCATCCCACTCTGCACACATCCCCCACTGGCGAAGAACTCGCCAACCTTCATGCACAACTCGCTGTTCGTCCGCACCTCCTTCCTCCGAATTGGGCTCACTTCCGCGCTGCGGCAAGTGCCCACGACTGAACTCGCCATCGCGGCACGCTAGCGCGCCATGCACTCCGCGAAGGCTTCGGATCCTACTCCGACCTTGCCCGGGATCTCGGCGGAACAGTTGCTCGCCGCCACAGCCCTTCCCTCTTGGATCTGCATTCCGGCCACCGGCGTAATCCTCTCCGCCAACGCCGCCGCCGCCGCACTGCTCGAGAGCACGCCCGTCGCGCTGCGCGGCCGCCGCCTCGCCGAGCCGTTTCCAGCCCCTGCCCCGGCCCAAACGCTGAAGGCCTGGGTCGATGCGGGCCCCGACCCCGAGCCGGTCTGGCAACTCCGCCGCCCCGCTGGAGGCACTATCGCCGCCCGCGTCGCCGTCGCACAGCTCGAGACCGCCGCCGGCCCGCGGCTGGTTGTGACCGCTCTCCCGCCCCCCGCGCCGGCCGCATCGTCTTCGCCTCCTCGCAATGAGGAGGAGCTCCTGCGCGCCGCCAAACGCGAGTCGCTTGAGCTGCTCGCCGGCGGCGTCGCCCACGATTTCAACAACCTGCTCACCGCCCTGCTGGGCAACATCAACCTCGCCCGCATGGACTCCAGCGTGTCCTCCGAGGTGCAGGAATGGCTCGAAGAGGCGGAGAAAGCCACCGGCCGTGCGCGCGATCTCACCCACCAGCTCCTCACCTTCTCCAAAGGCGGCGAACCAGTGCGCCGCCTCGTCGACCTCGTCCCCTGCCTGCGCGACGCCGCGAAATTCGCCCGCCAAGGCTCGCGCGTGCGCTGCGACTTCGATCTCGCGGCCGACCTCTGGCCCGCCGAGGTCGACACCGGCCAGATCGGCCAAGTCGTCCACAACCTCGTCCTCAACGCCGTCCAAGCGATGCCGCGCGGCGGGGTCGTCACCGTCGCCGCGCGCAACATCCACCGCGACACCGCCCACCAACTCGGTCTCGGCCCGCACCACTTCGTCGTGATCGAGATCCGCGACCAAGGACCCGGCATCAACCCCGAGGACATGGCGCGCATTTTCCAACCGTATTTCACCACGAAACGGCACGGCTCCGGGCTCGGGCTCGCCACCTCGCAGACGATCGCGCGCCGCCATTACGGTGCGCTGCGCGTGGAGTCCGTCCCCGGGCGCGGCGCGGTCTTCCTCCTCTACCTGCCATCCAATCCCGGCGCGCGCGTCGAGCGCCCCGGCCGCGAAGTGACGTTACCCCGTTTCTCCGGCCGCATCCTGTTCATGGACGACGAGCCCGCCATCCGGCAGATGGCACCGGACATCCTCAGCCGCCTCGGCCTCGACACCGAGGTCGCCAGCGACGGCACCGAAGCGCTCGAAACCTACACGCGCGCACTCGCCACCGGCCGCCGATTCGATGCCGTCATCCTCGACCTCACCGTGCCCGCCGGCATGGGCGGGCTCGAAACCGTAAAACAACTCCGCGCGCTCGATCCCCGGGTCCGCGCACTCGTTTCCAGCGGTTACGCCGATAACGAAGTTCTGCTCAACTACGGCGAGTTCGGCTTCTCCGGCACCGTCACAAAGCCTTACTGCCTGAGCGAACTCGCCTCCGTGCTCGGCCGCGTGCTCGGCTCCGGTGTCGCGCCCGCGCGCTGAATCGCGCCACCGTGCGGACGCGGGCCGCGCCCGCCAGACCCGGGCTCGCCCCACCGGGCGAGCGCCCGCGCTTATGCTGTTGACCCTCCGGCGGCGCCCCCGGGATGCTCCGCGACTTCCGGCGGCCGCTCTTGCGGCGCGGTTTATCGCGCCCCGTCCGCCCCAACCATCGGCGCCGCTGCCTTTGCCGCGCGCGCCTCGCCCAGAAAGAGACATGTCCACACCAGAAGAAAACCAGGCTCCCCAGACGAGCCCGGCCGGTAGCGAGCCCGTCGCGGCTGCACCCGCCGCTCCTGCCCCCGAGGCCCCGGCTCCCGCCGCCCCGGCGCAGGTCCCCTCAGCTGCCCCGGTCGCGCCGGCAGCTCCGGCGTTCGGAACCGGCCGCGGTTCCGGCCTCTCGCGCGGCAAACGTCAGACCGCCGCCGCCCCAGCCGCGGCCCAACCCGCCACCGAAACCGGCTACCGGCCCACGGCCATCTCCGTGATCCCGCTGCCGCGCAACACCAGCGGTTTCGGTTCGACCGAGCCCGAGCCCACTGCTCCCGCTCCCGCCCCCGAGCCGGTCCCCGCTCCGGCCGTCGCTCCCGCTCCCGCCGCGGTCCCCACGCCCGCTCCGGAGAACGTCCAGAAAATCGAGACACCCGCGGCGCCCGCTCCGGCGGCTGCCGCTCCCGTCGCCCCGGCCACCCCCGCGGCTCCGGTCCCACCGGCCGAGAAGCCCCAGCTCGACATCCTCCCGCCCGCGCCGCGCCAACACGGCGATCACCGCTGGGAACGCCGCGAAGGCGGCGAACGCCCGCAGGGCGAACGCTCCTTCAGCGAACGCCGTGAGGGCGAACGCTCCTACGGCGAACGCCGTGAAGGCGAACGCTCGTTCCGCGACGAACGTCGTGAGCGCCGCCCCGAAGGCGAACGCCCGCAAGGCGAGCGTCCTTACGGCGAGCGCCGCGAGGGCGGTCGTCGTTTCGAGGAAGGGCGCCGTCCCGAGGGTGCCGCTCGTTCCGAGCAACCCGCGCCATCTCCCTCCGAGCCGGCCGCCGAGAAGAAGTCCGGCGGTTTCTTCGGCTGGGTGAAGAGCCTCTTCGGCGGCAAAGCCGAGGAATCCGCTCCCGCCCAGACATCCGGCGAGCAACGCGGCCCGCGCGAAGGCGGCGAGTTCCGCGGCGATCGTCGTCGTCGCGGCGGTCGCGGCCGTGGCCAAGGTCGCGGCGGCGAGTTCCGCAGCGATCGCGGTCCGCGCGAAGTCGGCGAGCAACGCGACGCCGGTTTCGGCGGCCCGCGCGAAGGCAACGAAGCCCGCGAAGGCTTCGGCGGCGGCGAGCATCGCGAAGGCAATTTCGGCGGTGGCGAAGGCCAACGTCGTCGTCGTCGCGGCGGTCGCGGTCGCGGTCACGGTCGCAGCGGTGAGTTCCGCGGCGATCGCGGTCCGCGCGAGGGCGGCGACGCCCCGCAGGGCTGATCGAGCCATACGTCCAACTCTCTCCCGAGGCGCCCGTTTTCAGACGGGCGCCTTTTTCTTTCCAACGCGCACGTGGGCGCGGCGCCATTCGGTATTCGTCAACCCGCGCGCGTTCGCCATTCTTCGCCCGCCACAACCGTCGCTCCATGAGCACCCGTCGCATCCCCACGTTCCTGGCTCTCGCGCTCTCCAGCTCCCTCCTCGCCGTCACGCTCCACGCCGAAGTGAAGCTCGCCGCCGTCTTCACCGACCACGCCGTGCTCCAGCGCGACGCGGTCGTGCCGATCTGGGGCACCGCGCGGCGGGGCGAGAAGGTCACCGTCACTTTCCGCACGCAGACGCTCGTCACGAAGGCCGACCGCGACGGCGCGTGGCGCATCAACCTCGCGCCGATGCCAGCGAACCCCTACCCGGCCGATCTCGTCGTGGAAGGTTCGAACACGCTCACGTTGCACGATGTGCTCGTCGGCGACGTGTGGCTCTGCTCCGGTCAGTCGAACATGGAATGGCCCGTCCGGCTTTCCGACTACGCCGCCACGGAGACCGCCACCGCGCATTTCCCGCTCATCCGCCATTTCAAGGTCGCCACGCAGATGTCCCACGAACAGCCCGCCGCCGCGGTGCAGGGCAGCTGGAGCGTGTGCACGCCGGAAACCGCGGGGCATTTCACGGCCGTCGGCTTCTTCTTCGCGCGCGATGTCCACCAGGCGCTCGGAGTGCCGCAGGGACTGCTGAACATCTCCTGGGGTGGCACGCCGCTCGAATCTTGGCTCTCGCCCGCGATGCTCGCCTCCTCGCCGCACGCAGCTTCCGTCGCGCAGGCGTGGGCGAAAACCGTCGCCGAGTATCCGACCAAAAAAGCCGAGCACGACCGCCGCATGGCCGAGTGGGAACAACGCGCCGCCGCCGCCAAAGCCGCCGGTCAGCCCGAGCCGCCCGACCGGCCGTGGCGCCCCGCCGGTCCCGGCCTGCCCGAGGAGCCCACGGTCGTGTGGCAAGGCATGGTCGCGCCGACGATTCCGTACGCGATCCGCGGCGTGCTCTGGTACCAAGGCGAGTCGAACGTCGGCCGCGAAGCCGAGTACCGCGATCTTTTCGCGACGCTCATCCGCGGCTGGCGCGAGGCCTGGGCCGCCGCCGCGCAACCCGCCACGCCCGCCGGCGAGCCGAAGAAAAGGCGCCGCAAGAAGACCGATGAAGCCGCCGTCGCCACGCCGCTCACGCTCGAGCCGTTTCCTTTCCTTTTTGTCCAGCTTCCCAACTACGCCGACAACACGCCGACCGGCACCGCTTGGGCGCGTCTGCGCGAAGCGCAAGCGTCCGCGCTCGCGTTGCCCGCCACCGGGATGGCGGTCGCGATCGATGTCGGCGAAAGCGCCAACCTCCACCCGCCGCACAAGCAGGAGATCGGCCGCCGCCTCGCGCTCCTCGCCCGCACCCAGGTTTTCGGCGAAGGGCTCGATGCCTCCGGCCCGACCTACGCCGAGCACACCTTCGTGCCCGACGGCAGCGTGCGGATACGTTTCGATCACGCCGAGATCGGCCTCGTGTGCCGGGGCCCGCGCGTGCAGGGTTTCCAACTCGCCGGCGCCGACCGCGTCTTCCAACCCGCCGAGGCGCGCATCGAGGGCGATGTCGTGATCGTGAGCAGCCCGACCGTGAAGGCGCCGATGGCCGTGCGCTACGCCTTCGCGAACGATCCTCAGCCCGACGCCAACCTCTACAACGGCGCCGGTCTCCCCGCCGCGCCATTCCGCACGGACGACTGGTGAACACCGCGCCGCCGGCGTGAGCGCGACGCGCGGCGGCGGCATTGTCGATCGGTTACGCCTCGAGAAGCGCGTCGAGTGTGATCTCGGCTTTCAGCAGCTTCGAAACGGGGCAGTTCGCTTTCGCCTTGTTCGCGAGTTCCTGAAACTTCGCCCGATCCGCGCCGGGCACGCGGCCGCGCAGCGTGAGCTTCACCGCGGTGATCGCGAAGCCATCGGCGAGTTTTTCCAACGCTACTTCAGCCTTCGTCTCCAGCTGCGCCGCCGTGAGTCCGGCTTCGCCCAGGATCAGCGAGAGCGCCATCGTGAAACAGCCAGCGTGAGCCGCGCCGATCAGCTCCTCGGGATTGGTGCCGTGCTGACTCTCGAAACGGCTGCCGAAGCCGTACGGGTGGTTGGCGAGCGCACCGCTCGCGAGCGAGACGGTGCCTTTGCCGTCCTTCAGGCCGCCCTGCCAGGTGGCGGAACCGCTGCGTGTGATCCTCATCGTGTAGTTCTCCTCTCTGCGGATTTCGCCGGACAACCGGAGGCGCAACACTGCGCCGGGGCGCGGCGGCGCGCACCTTCCCCGGTTTCCGCCAAAACTCCACTCCGCCGCACAACTCGCCGTGCTCAGCCGGACCGCAACGGCGCGCTTCCTCGCGGCAAACGCACGCTCAGCTCTTCCCCTGCGCGCGACACTCGGCGAGCAGGCGCAGCGCCTCGTCGAAGATGTCGGCCGGCACGAGCTTGCCACGGACTTTCGGGTACACTTGTTCGGAGATCGCGCGCCACTCCGCCTCGATCTCGGGCGAGACCTTATGGACCTGCAGACCGCGTTTCTCCATCGCCGCAACGGATTCGTCCATCTCGCGGCGACCGGTGGCTTTGATCTCGGCGCCGGCGGTGCGCGCCGACTCGAGCAGCTTCGCGCGCGTGGCCTCGGGGATCTTTTCCCAGGTCTCCTTGCGCACGACCAGCGCGCCGATCAGCGGCGCCCAATTCAGCTCGAGCATGTGCGGCGCGCGCGTGTCGACCTGCGCGGCCATGGCGAAGAACGGCGGGAGCGGCACGGCGTCGATCAACCCGGTCTGGAGTCCGGGGACGATGTCCGCCGTCTCAAGCGCCTTGGCGTCGAATCCGGCGGATTGGTACAGCTCGACCTGCGCGGGGTTGCCCGACCAGCTGAAGAGTTTCAGCTTCCGCAGGTCATCGGGCCGCTCGATCGGCTGTTTCGCGAAGAAACGCACCCAGCCCGAATCGACCCAGAACAACACGACGAAGCCCTTCTTCGCGAGCCGCTCCTCGAGCAACGGCCGGAGGTGTTCGCCCACGTAATCCACCTCGGCGAGCGTGCGGAAGCCCATCGGGATGTTCTGCAGTCCGGTCACGCCGGGCTCGATCTCCGCCAAACCCACCCCGGTGAGCAGCGCGGCCTGGAGGTTGTTCGTCTGCATCAGGCCGACCATCTCCGCCTCGCCGCCAAGTTTGCCCCCGGCGAAGATGTTCAGGTCCGTCGCGCCCGCGGATTCCTTCCGCCACGTCTCGGCCATCGTCATGAGGGTCTTGTGGTAGGAAGTGCCGACCGGCACCAGCGTGCCGAGCTTGAGCTTCGGCGCCGCGGTGAGCGAACCGGCAAGGACGGCGGAAAATGCCGCGCCGAAAACGCAGCGGCGGAGAAGCGAGACGAGGGAAGAGTTCATTCGGAAAACGGGTTCAGTGGGCCGGCGCGGCCGCAGGTTCCGGGATCAGGAACAAATCTTCGCGGCGGGTTTGCAGCCAACGCGCTCGCCGCTGCATCACGAGATTCACGAGGCGCTGCTCGGGCGCGCCATCGGCGTCGATCGCGAGCGCCTGAGCGAGCAGGCGGTCGAACTCGGCGACATCCTGCTTCTCGATGCAGACCGCCTCGGCGAAGTTCACAAACGGCCCCGCCTGGTGACCGCGCGCCAACTCGACCGCGCGTTCGAAGTGCGTCCGCGCGCGCGTCGCGGGATCCCCGCTAGCGCCTTGGCGGGCCATCTCGTACGTGATCAGGAAACCGTGGATCGCGCCGTCGCCCCAGTCGGTGTCGAGCTCCGCGGCGCGATCGATCAACGCCTCCATCTGCGGCACTTCCGCGATGCGTGCGGGATCGTCCTTGCTCAACGCGATCGCCGCCGCCCAGGCCGCCGCGGTCCAGTAGAGTTGCGGCACGTCGGCTTTCGCGAAACCGCGCAACGCCGCGCGCGGATCGCGTGCGAGCGCGGCGCGCGTCCCGGGTCGGCGCACCTCGAGACCGCACAAGCCGTAGTCGCGCGCGCGCAGATAGAGGCGCTTCGCCCGTTCGCGCATCGCCTGCGCCGCAGCGTAGTCGGCGCCTTCGAGTTCGTCGGCCTCCTGTTGTACGAACGCGAAGCCGTACTGCGTGAAGCCGCTCGAGGCAGCGAGCAGCAGGCCGCGATGTTCGGGACTCTCCGCGAGCAGGCTCTCCATGAGTTTCAGGCTGAACGGCACCGCCGCCTTCACGAGTTCGGGGTCGTCGTCGGTGGCGAAGGTCCCACCGCCACCGCTGGCGAGAGCGTCGCCGAGCTTGTTGACCGCGAGACGGTTGATCGAGCAGCCGGTTGAGCCGATGACGATCAAGGCGGCGAGCGCACAACCGGACATGACACGCAGCGAGAACATGGAGGCGGCGTTGAAACAAAGCCCCACGGCCAAGGCGAACAGAAACCTCCCCGCGGTCGCTGCGGCGGACAGACGGCGCGGGCCGCGCGATTTTACCCGGGCGTCACACCGTCGACCGCAAAAACATTGTGCATGACGGGGGCCGTGGCAGTCTGCCCGCCGTCTCTCCATCATTTTTCCGCCGTGCTCCCCACTGCACTCAGTGAACCATCCATCGAAGGCAAACCGGGCTTCCCGTTCGTCACGGATCGCTACCGGGTGCGATTGGCCACGTGCGAAGCAGATCTACGTTCCGCGCAACGCCTGCGCTTTGAGGTTTTCAACAAGGAGCTGCACGAGGGGTTGGAATCCGCCTGGCTGACGGGACACGATCAGGACCGTTTCGACGCCGCCTGCGCGCACCTTCTCGTCGAGGAGAACAGCACCGGCGCGATCGTCGGCACCTACCGCATGTTGCCCGGGCCGGTGGCCGCCAGCTCCGGGCTCGGCTACTACAGCGCGCAGGAGTTCGACTTCGCGCCCTTCGAGCCGTTCCGCCGCGAGATTCTCGAGCTCGGTCGGGCGTGCGTGCATCAAGACCATCGCAACCAGACGGTCGTCGGCATCCTCTGGCGCGGCATCGCGATCTACGCCCGCAGTTGCGGCGCGCGTTACCTCATCGGCTGCAGTTCGCTCACCTCGCAGGATCCCGCGGAAGGCGCCGCAGTGTACCGCCAGCTCACGGAGAAGTACCTCGCGCCGGCGGCGTTTCGCACGCAGCCGATGCCCAGCTACAGTTTCCTGCTTCCGCCGCCCGACGGCACGTCCGCGAAGATCCCGCGCCTGATGGCCGCCTACCTGATGGTCGGTTGCCGCATCTGCGGCGAACCTGCGATCGACCGCGAGTTCAAGACGATCGACTTCCTCACGCTGATGGACATCGAGAACGTCCCCGCCGCCGTGGCGCGGAAGTATCTGATCTGAGCGGAGACCGGGGAACGAACCGTCGGCACCTCCACCGCAAAGCCGGTGGTCGCCCAGCGGAAGTGGGGGGCTCGGTATCCGAGCGATACCTCCCGGCGCGATTCCGCGCCTCCGCCAGCGGAACTGACGCGCAGCATCCAGAAAAGCTGATCGATTTCAGCCATCAAACCCTCGCGCCACCGGAAGCGAGGCAGGTCCGTCCCGCTATGTCACCGCGGACCAAGCACACGTAGCGCGCGCCGACAGTTTGTCAGAAGGCTATAAAAAAACCGCGACGGTTCATTTTGAAGGTTTCTTCCATTCGATTGTCACGGTTCATTAGTCACACGCTGCTGGCCGCTTGTCGCCCGCCGCGTAACTCAAACTCGAACATGAACACACCCACAGTCGCGCCGCTGCATAGCGTCGGGGAAAGTCACCGCCTGCGTTCGCGCCGTCGCGGTATGACGCTCGTGGAGGTCATGATCGCGCTGTTTGTTCTCCTGATCGTGTTCGGCGGAGTGCTCGCCTCCATCGTCCGCGCCGCGGCGATGACCCGGGACTC
Source organism: Opitutaceae bacterium (assembly GCA_035298965.1). GTDB lineage: Bacteria > Verrucomicrobiota > Verrucomicrobiia > Opitutales > Opitutaceae > CAJCBL01. The sequence continues at coordinate 11,373 of DATGXO010000217.1, forward strand.
CAAGATCATCTATCGCGAGACCGCGATCATGAACGATCTCGTCGAGCGCATGCGCTCTATGACCTTCGCGGAACTCAAAGCCGAGCTGAAGAACGGCAACTCGGCACTCGGCATCACCGTGGACACTGCGAAGCCCAACACCACCAAGGGCGAAGTCCCTCCGACCACACCGAGCGGCGCCGGCACCGGACCGGTGCTCGCCGGCGCCTACACCTACAGATGGGAACGCACTTGCACCGATCTCGGCGCGGACCCGCTGCGGATCGAACTCCGCACCTGGGCGGACAGCCAAGAATCGCGGAGCGTGACCGTTGTCACCTACATCTCGGCTTCCGGCCTCATCAACAAGGAGTCCAAATGAACCGACGTCGCCCATCACGCAGATCGACACCGCGCTCCGACCGAGCGGCTTTCACGCTGGTGGAAGCGATCATCGCGATGACGATCTTCGTCCTGGCGATCGGGGCGGTCATGTCGACGTTCATCGGCACCCTGCGCTCGACGCACGCCTTGTCGGATGCCATCGACTGGAACGCCCGCTCCCGCTTCGTCCAGGAACGTCTGCTGTTCGATCTCCGCGCGGTGACGAAGGTCACGACGATCGATTCGCAGATGGCGGCTTCGGAGGTCGCGAAGGTTTTCGAGAACTACTCGGGCTCCGAGGTCAGCCACTGCTTCCGTTCGTTCACTGCCGAGGTCAACGAATACAGCGGCACCGGCACGGTCGAGATCACGTACACGCTCGTCGACGACGGAACCACGCCCGCCGGCAAGCCGAAGAAGGCACTCCTCCGCCAGAAGAACGGCGAGACCGCTCGCAAGGTGCTCACCAATCTCCAAGACGGCTGTTTCACCTTCTACACCCGCAAGAAAGACACAGGGACGCTCACGTCTCTGGCCTCATCCAAAACCGCCGACGTCAACGCGATCCGTTTCGCGTTCCTCCCGCAAGGCCGCGCGCCGCTCGTGCCGGGCACAAACGACCCCTCCTGCTCTGCGGTCGTCCAGTTACGGTATCCCTCTTACAAGAAATGAATTCCATGAAATCCAAGCGCGGCTCCGCCCTCATCACGGCCATCATCCTGTCCGCGATCATGCTCCTGGTCTTGGCGGCTTTGCTGACCACGGCGCTCAGCGAGTACAGGAGCTCGATGCGGTCGTATTTCGATACGGCAGCGTTCAACTTGGCCGAGGCGGGCGTTGATCGCGCCGCTGCTTTCATCGTTCAGAAGGGCTATGACTCAGCCACCTCAGTTGAGCCCACCGGAACGCCGACCGAGGCCGGGGTGTGGTACAAGAAGACCGACGGTGCGACCGTCGTCTACTATCGCGGCTACTTCGCTTCGGTCGATCTGGACAAGAACCGGAAGGGAACTTGCTCGGTGATCGTGAAGCCCGGTGTCGTGAACGGCAGCACGACCACCTATTCCGTCTACACCCTCGGGACAGTTCGTGGCGGTGAAGGCGGTTCGGGACTCGTGTCGCAGCGCGCGATCAACGTAGAGTTGGAGTCCTCGGCCACCTCCGGAGGAGGTCGAGGCGCAGGTGTTGCAGCAAAGACCACCTTGGATTTTGGCTCGGGTGCGAATGAAAATTACTTCGATGCAGACCGGAACGCACGGCTTCTGGTCGCCTCATACGATAGCCAGAAGAACGACGGCCGAGGAGACATTCACGTCGACCGGAAGACCGGCAAAGTGACCGGACTGAATTTCGGCGACGATGCCGTTGTCGGACTCAAAGCGGTGAACGGAACGGCCCACCTGTACTCGGCGTTGATCTATGGAACTGTGGCCGTTGGCGGTGCCGCCGGTACTCTCTCCGTGGAGTCGAACCCAAAGAAAGGCTGCTCGCCAACCGAATGGCGCTCCCAGAACCCGTACGTGTGCAGTGTGGTGGACCTCAACGCGGCACAGAACTACTACACGCCGCAGGATGGCGTGCAGACGATCAATCCGTACATGGGGTACAACCTCGACCGGCAAGGCACGGGTGGCTTGGGCGACAACGTCGCCTATAATTACCAATTTGATGACGATCTCTTCGCACTGACCGGGTTCACGACGGACAAAGACGGGAAGACGGTCTTCGACACGACAGGCTACAAAGAAGAAAACGCCCGGAATGCCACAGGGCAGCCTCTACCGGCCCAGAACGCGAACGTCTCCAAGACCGTGCTTGGCCCGGAGAAGTATGATCCGGAGAAGGGCGCCAGAACGTATACCAAGCTCGAGAACGTATCCGGTCTCGGCGAGATTCTCGTGAAAGGTGATGCGGTACTGTTTCTCTCCGGTACGGCCAACCTCACCAACGGCGACGGCATCATGCTTTCGTTCGCGGACAGCACATCGAAACTGACGATTGTCGCTCAGGACATGGGCCAGCTGAACATCCGGTTTAAGAACGGCGACAACAACATCTCCAACGGGGACAATTTGGATCCGACCAACAACAAGTCCGGCGTCGGCTACAGCCCGGACCGGCTCGTGATTACGAGCAGCGGCTCAACCCAGGTGAAACTCGACATCGGCAACGGGCAGAATGCCGCCGCCATCGTACGTGTGCCCAACGGCAGCATCGAAGTTGTCTGCCAAGATAACAACACCTCGAACCAGTTCCGCGGTCAGCTGATCGCGGACAGGATCGGTCTCTCGGGATCGACTTACTTGGACATCCTCTACGACATCAACCTCAGCAAAAAGGGGAGCACCAAGACGGGGATCACGCTCGGCGGCTGGAGACAGATTCTGCCTTCCGCCTTCAACGCGCAGCTCTAGTCGACGCAGGGAACGCGGCCCGCCCCTCGCGTTCCCGCCTTGCCGCGGCGGCCGGTGGG
>DATGXO010000218.1:0-15621 GCA_035298965.1 Opitutaceae bacterium
GCCGTGCACGCGCCGCAGTCCGCGCAACGCGAGGGCGATGAGCGCGGGGAATGCCGGCAGCACGAAGCGCAGGTACCACCACGCCTCCTGCGTGTGGAAATAGAACGCGTAGAACGCAATCGGCAGCACCACCCAGGTGACAGCAGCCGCCAGCGCCGCGCGCGTCTCGGCTCGGGCTTCGCGGCCGAGCCCGAGCAGCGCGAGGAAGAACAGCGGCAGCACGCGGGGGAACGACAGCGCGTAGTTACGCAGCACTGGCAGCACGTTATGCCAGCCGAAGAGCTGGCCGACATCGCCGTAGCCGGTCGCGATGTAACGGCCGAAAAGCGCCTTGTTGGTCAGCATCCAGACGACCGCGCCGGGCAGACCGCAGAGGCCGAGCCAAAACCAGCGTCGCCAATCGAAGCGGAAAACCCACATCAGCGGCAGCACGACGAGCACGTTCGACGGTCGGATGAAAACCGCGACCGCGACCGCCACGCCCGCGAGGCCGGCCAGCCAGCGGCGTTCGCGGCTGTCGAGCGCGAGCACCAGCGCGAGCGTCGTCCAGCACAGCGCCGGCACATCGCTCATCGCCTGCAGCGACATGCCGATGAAGACCGGACTGGCCGCCAGCATCGCCGCGCCCGCCGTCGCCCAGCCCGGCGAGAGGCCGCACTGCCGCGCGAACCTGTAGGTGAGAAACAAACTCGCCGCGAGCATCAGCCACATGGCGACGGGCATGCCGGTCTCGAGCGACGAGCCGACGGAGGCCGCGACGAAAAGCGCCGAAAGGCCGAGCGGGTACGTGGGTACCATCTTGTTCGCATCAGCGGGATTGAAGGGGCGCACCACGTGCAACGGCTCAAAGCCGAGCGGCACGTAGGTGAACCACGGCATGTCCTGCAGATTCAGGCCCTCCAGCTGCCGTTGGTCGGCGAAAAGCCGGCCCTCGCGCAGCAGCTTCGCGTTGTTCGCGTAACCGGAGGAATCGCTGCCCGCTGCACACACGCCCATGCGCCCGGCCATCAGCGCGAGGTACCAGACCACGGCGATCGCCACCACCGACCAACCGGCGATGCGACCGTACCGGCGCCCTTGCGGGGACCGGAAGAACTGCGAGACACCCGCGGCGCGCGGCGCTTGATCGGACGACGAACCCATTTGGCAATAGTTGGAGTCTCCGCCGACGGCTGTCGAGGTCGCACGTTTCGGCCGACGGCGTCGCCGCGGTCTGGAGCGGTGGCGACGTCGCCACGGCCCGCGGTCGCTCCCGCGGATCGGAAAATCTCCGATGACTTGATCCGGATCAAATCCCGCCAGCCCGCAGCGTTGCCGGGATGACGATTGCGCCAACGGTACACGCCGTGAAAGCGAGAGTGATCTCCGGCACGTTGCTCGGCGGCCTCATCGGTGCGGCCCTGGGGATCGGCGCGTACACGTTCGTCTACGCGAAGGGTTACTCGTACCTCTCCAACAATCCGGCGGCATGCGCGAACTGCCACGTGATGGAGGATCAGTACTCGGGCTGGATGAAATCGAGCCACCACTCGGTGGCGACCTGCAATGATTGTCACACGCCGCACGACCTCGTGGGCAAGTATGCCACGAAGGCGGAGAACGGCTTCTGGCACTCGTTCTACTTCACCACCGGCACCTATCCGGAGAACATCTTCGCCCGCGAGAAGAGCCGCCGCATCACCGAGAACGCCTGCCGCCGCTGCCACGCGGACATCGCGAGCGACGTCGCCTCGCCCCACGCCGGAGCAGGCAACCTCTCCTGCATCCAATGCCACGGCCATGTCGGACACCTGAAATAGCCCCTCGATGACACTGCTCGCGCGAGCAGCGATCCGCCCTCCTCCCCCGCCAACCGCCAATCGTTTCCCCGTCATGACCTCGTCCTCGTCCCGCCGCGGCTCGATCACCCGTTTCTTCTTCGCCGCCATGCTCGCCGCGCTGGCCGCCGTCGCAGGCCTCGCGCTGCTCATGAACATTTTCGAGCGCAAACAGGAGGCGAAGGTGCCGTTCTTCCGCGTCGTCGAACTCACCGACGACACCACCGATCCCGCCGTGTGGGGGAAGAACTTCCCGCTGCAATACGACGACTACAAGCGCACCGTCGACCAGGTGCGCACCCGCTACGGCGGCAGCGACGCCCTCCCCCGCACACCCACCGACGCCGATCCGCGCAGCGTCGTCTCCCAGTCGAAGATCGAGGAGGATCCGCGCCTGAAGAAGATGTGGGCCGGCTACGCGTTCGCCGCCGATTTCCGGGAGGAACGCGGCCATGCCTACATGCTCGAGGACCAGACTTTCACCGATCGGCAGAAGGTCGTGAAGCAACCCGGCGCGTGCCTCAACTGCCACGCCTCGATGTACGCCGCCTACAAGAAGGCCGGCGACGGCGACCTTGTGAAGGGCTTCGAGAAGATCTGCGCGATGCCGTACGCCGAGGCCGCGAAACTCGCCAACCATCCCGTCGCCTGCATCGATTGCCACGAGCCCTCGACGATGGCGCTGCGCGTGACGCGGCCGGCGTTCATGGAGGGAATCCGCAACCTCAAGGCTGCACAGGGAGTGAAGGACTTTGACGTGAACCGCGACGCCACGCGGCAGGAGATGCGCAGCTACGTCTGCGGCCAATGCCACGTGGAATACTACTTCAAGGGCCCCGAGAAGAAGCTCACGTACCCCTGGCACAACGGCACCAAGGTCGAGCAGATCCTCGCCTACTACGACCAGCAGGGCTTCAAGGACTGGACGCACAAGGAGACCGGCGCGCCCGCGCTCAAGGCCCAGCATCCCGAATTCGAAATGTGGAGCCAGGGCATCCACGCCCGCAGCGGCGTCGCCTGCGCCGATTGCCACATGCCGTACAAGCGCGAGGGCGCGCACAAGGTGAGCAACCACCACGTGCGCTCGCCGCTGCTCGACATCAACCGCTCCTGCCAGACCTGCCACAAATGGTCGGAGGCCGAGCTCAAGGACCGCGTCGAGACGATCCAGACGCGTTTCCACAATCTCCGAAACGTCGCGATCGACGCGCTCATGGACCTGATCGACGACCTGAAGGCCGCGCAGGCCGCCGGCGCCACCGACGAGCAGCTCAAGGACGGACGCGAGTTCCAGCGCAAGGCGCAGTTCTACTTCGATTTCGTGGAGGCGGAAAACTCCACCGGCTTCCACGCGCCCGGCGAGGCGAACCGCATCCTCGGCGAATCGATCGATTTCAGCCGCAAGGGCCAGAAGGCCGTGCGCGCGCTGCTGCCAAAGACGCAGCCACCCACCGCCGCGCTCGCGCCATAAACATCCCCCACGAGGCACGGCGGTGGAAAGTCCGCCTGCTGTTCTGCCCAAACTCACCGGGGCCGGTCCTTCGTGACCGGCCCCGTTTTGCGTCGGTGCACGCCGCGCGCGGCCAGCCCGCGGCGAGAGCGTCGCGCATCGCGCGCCGCACACGAGGTGCGGCCCTACCGCAAGCGCGGGTCTCCGGTGGGAGTTCGGCACCCGCGACCGTGCAGGATTCGCCACCTCGGCGCCGCTCGGCCACGCGCGCCAAACGAGAGTTCCCCCCGACCACACCGGGCGCGGGCCGGATGAATCCGGTCGGCGTCAGCCCAGCGGCGAGTTGCGCCACTCGGCCGGAAGCAGCGAGTCCACGCCGTGCGCCGTCATCTGGTAGTAGAGCCAAAAGACGAGCGCTCCGAGCGCGATGAGGAAGATCGCCTCCCCGAGAGCGCCTGCGCCGCTCTTGCTCGAGCGATGCAGCGTCTGCACCAGCTTCTCCAGTGCCGGCGAGAGCAGGAACGCCACGACCGTGCCGCCGAACAGCACGAGCGCGATGACGACCACGGTGCGGAGAAATGGATCGTCGATCAGCCCCGCTTTGTAGCTCACCGCGTTGTTCACGAGGTTCAGCAGGAGCAGCAGGCAAGGGAGGATGTAGTAGTTTTTGACGGCGACGGCCTTCTTCATGGGCAGCTCGAGCCTGCGCGGGCGTTCGGCCGAATTCAATCTTTCGGGGCAGCGCCTCGCGTCGCCGACACATTCCCTCCCGAACCGGCGTCGGCCCGGAAAAAAGAAAGGGCGTGCCGTTCCAAAGACGACACGCCCCTCCGAGTGAACCCGCGGATCGCTTCGCGGGTGCTTCAGTACAACCAAAACTCCGGCTCAGAACGCGTAGCGCACACCCAGCGAGTAGAGCACGGGATCGAGCTTCGCGACGGTGAGCGCGGTGGAACCGGCGTAGACCTTCGAGCGGAGGTTCGCCTTCTTCACGTCGACGTTCAGGCCCCAGTGGTCGGTGAGGTCCCAGTCGAGTCCGATCTGCGCGGCGAGACCGAAGCTCGAATCCTCGAGGCTGAGCGGCACGCCCGCGACGGAGAGATGGTCGCTCCAGATGAGGGTGTAGTTTACGCCAAGGCCAGCGTACGGGTGGATCTTGCCGGTGGGATTCGCGCGGTACTGGAACATCAGCGTGGGCGGCAGGTGGAAGAACGTGCCGAGTTTGCCCACGCCGGCCAGCTTCACGGTCTGCATCTGCGGGATCGTGAGCACGAGCTCGGCATAGAGCGTGTCGGTGATCGCGTAATTGATGTCGATCTCGGGGATGAGCTTGTCGTTCACCGAGACGGCGTCTTTGCCGAAGTTGATGCCGAGCGCGGTGAAGGCGTCGGAGTGGTCGACGGTTTCGAGGTAGGTCGCGCGGACGCGGACCGACCAGGGGCTCGCGGCCTGGGCGGCGGCGAGGGAGAGCAGCAGCAGGGCGCTGCCGGCGAGTAGACGGAGGGATTTGTTCATGGCGTTTATCTGTGGTTTGCGGTTCGGAGGATGGGCCGGCGGGAGGACGTGGGATCCGCCCGCCGGCGTTCTGGCACGGTACAACTCGGCGGGTTGCGCCTAGTTGGCGTTCAAGGTCGCGAGGTAGTCGCCGAGCGCCGCGACTTCATCGCTGGTGCCGGCGAGCGGCGGCATGAAGGCGCGGTACGGGGACTCGGGTTTGTTTTCGTGGAGGATCGTGAGCAGGTTGCCGATCGAGGCGCGATCGCGGCCGGCGAGCAGCTGCTTGATCGGGCGCGTCGTGTCGAGGGTGTGGCAGGCCAGGCATTGGCCGCGGAACATCGCCTCGCCGCGCGCGAGGTTCGCCGGGCGGACATCGGCCACCCAGAGCGATTTCGTGAGGTAACCTTCGCGGTTGAGGCGCGGGATGTCCGCCTTGCGGATGCCGTTCGAGTACATGTGCTGGCCGATTACGTACGGCTTGCGCAGCATCTCGCGGGCGTATTCCGAGGAGGCCGTGGTCGCGAGCGCGAGCAGGAGGATCGAGACGGCGTGACCGAAACCGAACTCGGCCGGCGCGCGCCAGGCGAAGAAGTAGACGACGCCGACGATCGTGGCCGAGGTCATCGTGATCACGAGCGCGGCGCGCGTGACCTGCGTGAAGGCGCCGGGCCCGACGGTCGAGATGCCGAACGAGAGCAGCGCGCGCTGGGCCTCCGGCACCTGATAGAGGTACCAGACGAGGATCAACGGCAGCGCGACGAACGTCGGCACGAGCCAGCGCGCGCTCCAGCGGACGATTTTCGCCTTCAGCTCGGCCTGATCGAGGCCGAGGCGGCTGCCGGTGACGAGCGCCCACACGCCCGCGAGCGAGAAGCACACGAGGATTCGCAGCAGCAGGCTGGGCCAGTAGGTGGGGTTGAAGAAGGCCTGCCAGAAACGGCTGGCCTCGTTGCCCGTGCCGGCGACGGCGAGCCAGGAATCGCCCGGCGTGAGCATGAAGGTGAGGATACCGTTGATGATGACGAGCGTCAGCATCGACGAGATCGCGTAGAGCCAGCCCACCTTCATGTGCAGCTCGTCCGAGATGCGGCCCCACGTGTAGTAATAGACCGCGGCGGCGGTGAGCTCGACCATGAAGAAGACCCACTCGATCGCCCAACCGAAGACGAAGTTGTGGATCAACGTGCTGGTCGCCTCGGGGTTGGCCAAGCCGATGGCGAACCAGATGCCGACGCCCGAGACGGCGCCGAAGACGCCGGTGAGGATGAGGAAGAACTTCGAGTGCGCCCGCAGCGGCACAAGCCAGTCGCGGCGCCCTTCGCGCAGGGCTTTGCGCTCCGTGAGCGGCAGGTAGAGCCCGCCGCCGACGGCGAAGTGCGAGATCATTACGTGGAAGATCGCGATCAGGCCGATCACCCAGCCGGACCCGATGTGGGGGACGTCCCAAAATGGATAGTTCATGGCAACGCGAGAAGGAGGTTAGAGGGTAGCGTAGCCCCAGATCGTGGTGACGAGGAGCACACTCAGGGCGAGGAACCCGAACCACGTCGCGCGGCGCGCGCGTTGGCCGGAGACGGAGTTGGCGTCGTAGAGCGGGAGGAGGAACCAGAGCACCAGCCCGAGCGTGAAGAGCACGATCCCGGCGCCTTCGCCGACCGCGCCCGGGAACCACGAGCCGAAGAGCTTCAGCACCTGGAAGGAGCTCATGAAGTACCACTCGGGGTGGATGCCGGCCGGGGCAGGCTTGAGCAGGTCGGCCTGGTTGCCGAGATCCCACGGGAACATCGCGGCGAGCACCGCGAGAACGTTCAGCGCGATGAGCCACATCGCGACGTCCTTCATCACGAAGTTCGGGAAGAACGGCACCGTGCGGCGCGCCGCGACGGGTTTCGCCTCCTCGGAGGGAGGGACGGCGTTGCCGTGCTTCTGCACGAGCCAGAGATGCAGGCCGAGCAGCGGGATGAACAGCGCCGGCAGCACGACGACGTGCAGCGCGAAGAAACGTTGGACCGTGAACTCGGAGACCTCGGGGCCGCCGCGCACCAGGTTGCTGATGCTCTCGCCGATCAACGGCAGCGAACCCGGAATCTCGAGGCCGACCTTGGTGGCGAAGAATGCGAGTTCGTTCATCGGCAGCAGGTAGCCGCTGAAGCCGAACACCATCGTGAGGAGCAGCAATGCGAGGCCCGTCCACCAGCCGAACTCGCGGGGCGTGCGGTAGGCCTTCATGAAGAAGACCGAGAACATGTGCACGAAGATCGCCGCGATCATCATGTTGGCGCTCCACGAGTGGGCGGAGCGGATCAGCCAGCCGAACTGGATCTGGTAGGTGATCTGCCGGACGGATTCGTATGCCTCCGGGCCGGGCCGATAGTAGACGAGCAGCAGGATGCCGGTGACGGCCTGCACGAGGAACAGGAAGAGCGAGATGCCGCCCCAGTAGTACCAGAAGGAGTGGCGGTGCTGCGGGACGGTCTTCTTTTTCGCAAAGGCCAGGACGTCGGAAAGCCCGAGCCTGGTATCCATCCACGCGTAGAAGGAGGTGGGTCTGTTGTTCATGGTGTTCTCCCTTCTCAGGCGCGCGAGACGAGCACCGCGCCGGTTTCGATTTTCACGACGAAGCTGCGCAACGGACGCGGCGGCGGACCGCCGATGTTGCGGCCGGTGGTGGGGTCGTATTCGCCGCCGTGGCAGGCGCACGAGATGTGGCCCTTGGCCGGATCGAACTGGACGGTGCAGCCGAGGTGGGTGCAGACGGCGTCGAACGCGACCCAGGTGTTGTCCGCGTGGTGGATCAGCATCGCGGGTCGCGTGCCGAACTTGAACATCAACGCCGTGCCGACCGGGATGCGGTCTGCATCCTTGAGGCTGACCTCCTTCACGGCCGACATCGCGGCGGCGGCCTCGGCGGGCGAGGCGAGGTATTTGTAGACCGGGTATCCGATGGCGGCGGCGTAGCAGGCACCCACCGCGCCGACGGCAAGTTTCAGAAATCCACGGCGACCGAGCTCGTTGCCGGCATCGGCCGCTTCGGGCGTAGCGGTATCGTCATTCATGAAAGGCTCCCTTCCGCTTGGGGTTTCGCACGGGCAACGACCGAGATCAGCCAGCCCGCCGCGCCGAGTCCGGCGACGAACACGACGAAGAAGATGATGACCACGCCCCAGTTCGTGACGACGGCGCGGTCCCACACGTCGTAGCTCTTCACCCCGAGGGTGAGGTCGCGGATACCGTCGCGGACAATCGTCCAGGCGGCAATCGTGACGAGCGACAGCAACGCGCCGACATACCCGACTAGCGCGCTGCGCGGCTTGCTCAGCATCGCCCAAGCGCCCACGGCGAGCACCAGCACGGCACCCGCGATCCAGAGGAGACGTGAGATCGAATACAGCGCGTGCAAGCCCAGCCCAGCCTGCACCTCCGGGGAGAGCGACTGCCCCAGCCACCAGAACGCCGCCGCCTGCGCCGCCACGCCCAAGAAGGCGAGCCGACCACCGAGGGAAGCGAGGTAGTTGCCGAGCGCCTGCTCGACCGGCTTCCGTCCGGCGATCCACAGCATCCAGAGGCCGGACACCCACAGGCCGCCCGCCATCATGAAGAGCCAGCGCGGCAGCAGCGTGGGGTCGGCCGGCGGAAGCTGGGAACCGTCCGCCGTGGCGGAGTACATCTCCCGCCAGACTTCCGGCCGCACCATCAACGCCATGTTGGTCGAGTAGATCTTCGCAATCCCGCCCGCCACGAGCCAGGCGAGTGCGCCCAGCCACCAAGCGCTGCGGCCGTTCTCGGCGCCGTCGGCGAACCGGTAGAGCAGCCAGTAGGCGAGGATGAGCAGCGGAATCACCGCGATCCACCAGCCGCCGATCAGCACGCTGCTGGTGTAGAGGCTACGTCCGTAGAGCACCTGCGCGAACAACAGCGGCGGCACGCCGAGGTTGATGACGTACGTCATGACGACCGGGAGACGGCGGGCGAGCGCCGCCGCGGCGCCGGCCTGGAGCCCGGCCGCGGGCGTGCCGCGGCGCAACGCCGCGAGGAGGTTCAGCAACACCGCCACCAGCAGCCCGCCGATGAGGATCTCGACGGCGATGAAGTGGAGCGACGTTGTGAGCAGGTGCAGCCCCTTGAAGAGCCACACCGGCGCAGGCAACGGGATGGGATCAACTGCGGGATACATATTCATGGATATTGGACGACGAGGGTGGTGCGACCGCGCGAAGCGGCGGGTGGAATGGAACGAACCGGCAAAGCTCCGCCATGGGCGCCGCGGCATGGTCTTGCCGGACGCGGGAAGACGGGAGCGTGGGGTGTGGGCTAAGTAGGCTAAGGGTTTGCTGACGCCGCGGCTACTTGCGCCGAGTGGGGCGTTTGGTCGCGGAGGTGTGGAGTTTGAGATGGGCGGTCACGTGCTTGGGCGTGCGCGCGAGAGCATCGAAACGCACGGCGGAAAGGTTCTCCTTGAGCTGCCGGTTCACGTCGCCCCACACACAGTGGATCGGGCAGTTGCCGGCGAGCGGACACGCCTTGGCGTCGTGCACGCAGCGGTTCAGCGAGACGCCGCCCTCCATCGCATCGACGATGTCTAGCAGCGAGATCTCCGCCGCCGGCCGCGCGAGCCGGATCCCGCCGCCGGCGCCGCGCACCGTCGTGAGGATCTTCGCCTTGGTGAGCTGGCTGATCAGGCGTCGCACGAACGGCATCGGAAGCAGGCGCTCGGCGGCCACTTCGCGGATCGTCACCTGCACGTCGTCGCCGAGCGCGGCGAGGTGCAGGATGAGACGGGCGGCGTAGTCGGTGTGGCGGCCGATTGAAATCATGGCGACGCGAAGATGACAGAAATGGTAACATTACGTGGTCAATCACATTTCAGTTCTGTGTCACCCGTCGCCGAGCACGCGGGCGCGCACGATCAGCGCGGCCCGATCTGCCTTGGCGCCTCGCGGCGCAAACGGCGTGCAACCGGATTCTGCGGCTCCGCAGTTCGGCTACAGACGCCGTTTCTCACTCTGGAAGACGCGGCAGGCGGGCCCTCCTCGAACGGCCGTGCGCCAGCGCCGGCGCACACCGCCCCGCCGCCACTATTAGCGGAACCGAACGATTGGATCAGATTTTGTTAATTCGTTCGCTCCGACTTTTCGGATGGCTTGGCGCCGACCGGCATCGTCCTTCGACAAGATCCGGCCCGGCTGCTAAAAACGAAAAGCCGCGGAATGGCGTGCATTCCGCGGCCTTGTCCGGCGAAGGAGAGAGCGCCGCGTTCGGCGGCGCCTCGGTTCAGCGCGGGCGCAATCTCACTTCGTCTGGCTCTGCGGGCGGTCGGAAGCCGGCCAGTCGATGTGGAAGAACTCCCCGCGCGGGCGGTCAACCCGCTCGTAGGTGTGCGCGCCGAAGAAGTCGCGTTGGCCTTGGAGCAGGTTGGCCGGAAGGCGGGCGGCGCGGTAACTGTCGTAGTACGCGAGAGCCGAGCTGAAGGTCGGCGCAGGGATGCCGACCTGCGCCGCCGTGGCGACGACGGTCCGCCAGTTGGCCTGCGCCTTCTGCACGGTTTTGTTGAAGTACGGATCGAGGAGGAGGTTCGCGAGTTTCGGGTTCGAGCCGAAGGCCTCGGTGATCTTCTGCAGGAACACGGCGCGGATGATGCAGCCGCCTCGCCAGATCTGCGCGATCTTTCCGAAGTTCAGCTTCCAGTTGTACTCCTTCTGCGCCTCGCGCATGAGCTGGAAGCCCTGCGCGTACGAACAGATCTTCGAGCAGTAGAGGGCGTCGTGGATGGCGTTGAGGAAGGCGGTCTTCGAACCGGTGAACTTCTTCTTCGGCCCCTTGAGGATCTTCGCGGCGGCGACGCGCTCCTCCTTCACGGCGGAGATGCAGCGGGCAAACACGGCCTCGGCCACCGTCGGCGCGGGCACGCCCATGTCGAGCGCGCTGACGCTCGTCCATTTGCCGGTGCCCTTCTGGCCGGCAGTATCGAGGACGATGTCGACGAAGGGCTTCTTCGTCACCGGGTCGGCCTGCTGGAGGATGTCGGCGGTGATCTCGACGAGGAAGCTGTCGAGCGCGCCCTTGTTCCATTTCGCGAAGACCTTGCCGATCTCCGGCGCGCTCATGCCGAGCACGCCGCGCATCAGGTCGTAGGCTTCGCAGATCATCTGCATGTCGCCATACTCGATGCCGTTGTGGACCATCTTGACGTAGTGGCCGGCGCCGTCGGTGCCGATGTAGGTGGAGCACGGCACGCCGCCCCTGACGGGCTTGCCGGGCGCGGCGCCGGCGAGCGGGCGGCCGGTCTTGCGATCGACCTTCGCGGCGATGGCGTTCCAGACGGGCTCAAGAAACTTGAAGGCCTCGGGGTCGCCGCCGGGCATGAGCGCGGGGCCGAAACGCGCACCCTCCTCGCCGCCGGAGACGCCGCTGCCGATGAAGCGCAGCCCCGCGTCGCGGAGCGTCTTCTCGCGGCGGATAGTGTCGGTCCACTTCGAGTTGCCACCGTCGACGATGATGTCGCCCTGCTCGAGCAGCGGCCGGAGCGAGTCGATCACGGCATCGGTCGCGGCGCCGGCCTGCACCATGATCACAATGCGGCGCGGCTTGGCGAGGGAGGCGACGAAGTCCTTCAGCTCGGCGAAGCCGACGAGACGACCGGGGGTGTTCGGATTCTCGGCGACAAACTGGTCGGTCTTCGCGGCGGTGCGGTTGTAGACCGAGATGCGGAAGCCGTGGTCGGCGATGTTGAGCGCGAGGTTCTGACCCATCACGGCGAGGCCGATGAGTCCGATTTCGGAGAGTTGTTCGGGCATGAGGTTCTGAAACGCGAACTGGGTAGCGGTGACGTTGACGTGGCGCTGTGGCGGAGATCCGGAGCAGCGGAACTGACATGAACCGACGCTCGTAACAGCGGCCGGGCGCAGAGGTTTGCGAGAATCCCCCACTGGCGCAAGTGCGCCCACGGCAGGATTGCCGTCGTCGTTGACTAACTCATCCTGCCTCGGCGCGCCCCCCGCCATGAAGCACTGGATCCCCGCCGAGACCTATCGCCAGTTCCTCGAAGCGATGCCCATCGCCTGTGTCGATGTTGCGATCGTGCACCGCGGCGCCGTATTGCTCGTGAAACGTAAAGACGCCCCCGCCCGCGGCCAATGGTGGGTGCCGGGCGGACGCGTCTGGAAAGGCGAGACCATGCGTGAGACCGCCGCTCGCAAGGCCCAGGACGAGGTCGGCATCGAGTGCCACGTGGGCCCGATCCTCCATACCGCAGAAACGATCTTCCCCGACGGCCCCGGCGGCATCGCGGTGCACTCCATCAACGCCTGTTTCTTCCTCTACCCGACCACCGCCAAAGTGCAGCTCAAGCCCTCGCTCGACGCGCACCACGGCGACGCCAAATGGGTGCGCGCGATTCCCGTCGGGCTCGACCCGTACGTGGTGCGTTGCCTGCAAGCCGCCGGGCTGGAGCCGGAGTGATAGCGGCGGCATCGCGGCCGCCATCACACCGCCTGCGGAACGGCGGGCACTCGTCGCCGCGGTTCCTGACTCTCTCGTTTTAAGCCCTCACGCCGGGCTTGGCTTCGCGCAGCCGCCCGGCGTAATCGGGCGTTTTCCCTGATTGTGCCCTTAATGCAGACGCCCAATTCTGGGCTTTTCCGCCGAGGGCCCGACCTGTTTCCCTCACCCGCATCCTTTCCTACTCACACCCATCTGGTTTATGGCTAAATACGGCTACTTCGACGACGCGCAACGCGAGTTCGTAATCACCCGCCCCGACACTCCGCTGCCGTGGCTCAACTATCTCGGCCAGGACGAGTACTTCGGCATGGTCACCCAGACCGCCGGTGGCTACTCCTTCTGGAAGGACGCCAAGCTGCGCCGTCTCACGCGGTATCGGTACAACAACAACCCGATGGATAACGACGGCCGCTTCCTCTACGTGAAGCAGGGCAAGACCGTCTGGAACCCCGGCTGGAAACCGACCCGCACCAAGCTCGACGCCTTCGAGTGCCGCCACGGTCTCGGCTACACGCAGATCACCGGCAAGAAGGACGGCGTCGAGGTCGAGCAGCTGATGTTCGTCCCGCCGCAGGAGAACCTCGAGGTCTGGAAGGTCACGGTCCGCAACAAGACCAAGAAGGCCCAGAAGCTGTCGCTCTTCTCGTACGTCGAGTTCTGCCTCTTCGAGGCGCTCAACGACATGACGAACTACCAGCGCACGTATTCGATCGGCGAAGTCGAGGTCGAGAACGGCGCCATCTACCACAAGACCGAGTACCGCGAGCGCCGGAACCACTACACCCTCTTCGGCTGCACCAAGAAGGTCGCCGGCTACGACACCGCCCGCGACGCCTTCGTCGGCGTGCACAACAGCCTCGGCGACCCGAAGGCCGTGCTCGCCGGCAAGTGCACCAACTCCCGCGCCTACGGCTGGAATCCCATCGGTGCGCATCAGGTCGACCTCAACCTCAAGCCCGGCGCCGAGGAGACCTTCGCGTTCGTCCTCGCCTACGTCGAGCAGGGCGACCTGCCGAAGTTCGACGCGCCCTTCGTCATCAACAAGGCCAAGGGCAAGGAGATCATGGCGAAGTACTCCGACCTCGCCGCTGTCGACGCCGCGTTCGCTGCGGTGAAACAACGCTGGTCCGACCTGCTCTCGATCTACCAGGCCACGAAGGTGCCCAACGAGCACCTCCAGCGCATGGTCAACACCTGGAACCAAGCGCAGTGCATGGCGACGTTCAACCTCTCCCGCTCCGCCTCCGGCTATGAGACCGGCATCGGCCGCGGCATGGGTTACCGCGACTCCAACCAGGACATCCTCGGCTTCGTCCATCTCCTGCCCGAGCGCGCCCGCCAGCGTATCCTTGATATCGCGTCGACCCAGCTCTCCGACGGCACCTGCTTCCACCAGTACCAGCCGCTCACCAAGAAGGGCAACGCCGACATCGGCGGCGGCTTTAACGACGACCCGCTCTGGCTCATCCTCTCGACCTGCGCCTACATCCGCGAGACCGGCGACACCTCGATCCTCCAGGAGCCCTGCGGCTACGCCGACAAACCCGGCTCGAAGGACAATCTCCTCCACCACATCGAGACGTCCATCCGCTACACGCTCAACAACCGCGGGCCGCATGGCCTGCCGTTGATCGGCCACGCCGACTGGAACGACTGCCTCAACCTCAACTGTTTCTCGAAGGAGCCGAACGAGTCCTTCCAATGCGTCGGCGACATCGAGGGTTCGAAGGCCGAGTCCGTCATGATTGCCGGCCTCTTCCTCTACGCCACCCGCGACCTCGTCGGCCTCTACAACTTCATGGGCCAGTCCGCCGAAGCCGCCCGCGTCCAGGGTTACTACGACGACATGATCAAGACCGTCGAGGAACAGACGTGGGATGGTTCCTGGTACACCCGCGCGTTCGACGCCGCCAGCAACCCCGTCGGCTCCAAGGCGTGCAAGGAAGGCAAGATCTTCATCGAGAGCCAGGCGTGGTGCGTCCTCGGCGGCGCCGGCCAGACCAACGGCCGCGCCAAGAAAGCCCTTCAGGCCGTCGACAAGTACCTCTACGACGCCCGCTACGGCTGCGCCCTCCAGTACCCCCCGTACTCGGAATACCACCTCGAACTCGGCGAAGTCTCCTCGTATCCCCCGGGCTACAAGGAGAACGCCGGCGTGTTCTCGCACAACAACACTTGGATCCACATCGGCTGGACGATGTTCGGCGAAGGCGACAAGGCCCTCGAGTACTACCTCTCGATCTGCCCCTCCGCCAAGCCCGACCACGACGTGTACCGCTCCGAACCCTACGTCTACGCGCAGATGACCGCCTCGCAGTTCGCCCCCACCCCCGGTGAAGGCAAGAACTCCTGGCTCACCGGCACCGGCGCCTGGTCCTTCGTCGTCGCCTCGCAGTCGATCCTCGGCGTGAAACCTGACTTCAACGGCCTGCGCATCGATCCCTGCGTGCCGAAGAAGTGGAAGGGCTACGCCGTCCAGCGCAAGTATCGCGGTGTTACCTACACAATCACGGTGAAGAACCCGAAGGCGAAGTCCGCCGGCGTGAAGAGCCTCGTCGTCGACGGTCAGAAGGTCACCGGCAACCTTATCCCGCTGCCGACCGACGGCCGCAAGGAAGTGAAGGTCGAGGTCACCCTCGGCGCCTGATCCACACCGATCCATCTCTCACCAAGGCGCGGCCCGCAACGGCCGCGCCTTTTCTTTGTCTGTGTAGCTGGATCGCGCAGCGGTTCAGACCCTCCGCGTCCGGATGTGTCGCCGCTCGCCAGAGCCGCGAACCGGCTTCCGCCGCTCCGCGGCAAACCCGCGCTTCTCCGATGGTGGGGCGGGCTTTACGCCCGCCATCCGAATCCGCCCCGTGGCGCTGCTCGCGAGAGCAGCAATCCACCGCTCCGCCCTCAACGACGTCCCGCCCACAGCTCCGCCACCTTCAAGAGCACCTCCGCGCTCTTCTCCATATCCTGCAACGTCACCCACTCGCGCTGGCTGTGCACGTCGTGCATCCCGGTGAAAATGTTCGGCGTGAGCAGCCCGCGCGCCGTGAGCTTCGAGCCGTCCGTGCCGCCTCGCACCGAGCGCAGCTTCGGTTCCAGCCCGCAAGCCCGCACCGCCGCCTGCGCGACCTCCACCGCACGCATGTCTTTTTCCAGCCAGTAACGCATGTTCCGGTACTGCTCGGCGAACGTGACCTCGACCTGCGCCCGCGGCTCGGCCGCGCGCAGCTCCGCCGCCGCGCGCTCGACCACAGCGCGCTTGGCCGCGAGTCCGTCGAGTTCGAAGTCGCGCAGGATCATCCGCACTGTTGCCCGTTCGCTGTTGCCGGAGATCTCCGTCGGATGCACGAAGCCGTCGCGGTC
>DATGXO010000219.1:0-7693 GCA_035298965.1 Opitutaceae bacterium
GGCGGGGGTGGTCATGGGGTACATCGGAGTGGGCGTGACCCCGGTTGCGGTGCTCGCCGCGATGGCTCTGCCGGCGTTCAACAAGGTGCGGACGAGTTCGCTCACCGCGGCGATGAACAACGACGCGCGGATGATCGCAGCGGCCGCGCAGATGCATTTCATCGAAAACGACGTGCAGAGCGTGGAGTTCGGCTACGACCCGGCGACCGGGGAAGTGCGCGGGCCTCTCGCGACCTATGTGCGCCAGATCGCAAAGGGCTACACGACGGTGCCGACGCTGCTCACGCGCGAAGGCACGTTTGAGCTCGGGCGGACGAGTCCGCGCATCGTGCAGCGGTACAACAACGAAGGGCGATCGCTGAGCGGAACGCAGCTCGAGGAGAACTGACGCTGAGCGGTCCGTTCTAGAAACGAGCGTCGAGCGTCGAGGGCCCGCCGCGCGAACTGACGCGCGCAGAAACCGCCCCACCTCGGGAGTGACCGGTGTGCGAGGCGCAGGGGCGCCGCTTGTCGGCGCCCGTTGGGCGTTTCGCCGGCTACCGCGCGCCGCATTTCCCGGCCTGCGCCAGTGGCGGGGAGTGGGCGAGAGGCGTATCTTGTCGTGTTCTCGGCGGAGCGCTCGCGAATGCCCAACCCCACGGAGGCCGCCATGATGCCCCACACTCGTCTCTGGTGGTTCATACTGTTGTTCGTCGTGTTCCTGATTCTGGCGACGGCCTTGGGCGCGACGTCGCACGTGCAGGCGTCGCCCAATCCCGCTCCTGCACCGAGTCCGTGGCTGACGAGCCCGGAGCCCGCGCCGCCGGCCGATGTGCCGCCGAGCGAGGATCTGCGCACGGTGCTCGCGGCGAAGCTGCTCCTGCACGTGATCGCGACGATCATCGCGCTGCGGCTCGGGATGAAGGTTTTCTACGAGAGCGCGATGGTGCGCGGTTTCCTCGCCATCGTGGCCATCGATACTCTCGTCACGGCCGTGATGATCGTGGTCGCGCCGCTCTCGGACGGATTTACGGCGCTGCTCGGACCGCAGTTGGTCGTGACCGGGCTGGTGATGATCGTGACGTTGCACCGGTACGGCTTCACGAAGGATCGTTTCACGGTGATTCCGACTGTGCTGGTGACGAAGGCGTTCGGCTTCTTCGGCGAGGTCGCGTTGCGGCTGGTGTTCCTCGACGCGCTGCTGCGCTGGGCGGCGTTGCGCGGCTGGTGAGCGCGCGGGCGGCGGTCAGTTGCGGGAAACGGCGAGCGCTTGCGCGACGCTGCTGAGCAGTGCGGGCCGCAGATAGGGCTTCTGCAGGAAGCCCACGACATCGGTGCCGACGAGCAACGGGTCCTCGGGCGAGGCGTGGCCGCTCACGGCGAGGATCCGCGCCCCCGAATCGACCTCGTGGATCGCGCGGATGAGCGTGGCGCCATCCATGAACGGCATGAGCAGATCGGTGAGCACGAGTCGGATCGCCGGGCGGTGCTGCTGGAAACGCGCGAGCGCCTCGGCGCCGTCAGCGGCGACGATCACGCGATAGCCGTGGCGCTCGAGGATGCTGCGGGTGATGCGGCGGACGTTCTCCTCATCGTCGACGACGAGGATAAGTTCGCCCCGGCCGCGCGGCGGCAACTCGCCGGCGGGAATCTGCGGCGAGGCGGCTTCGCCGGCGCGCGCGGGCAGATAGATGCGGACCTGGGTGCCGTTTCCGGGCTGGCTGCGCACATCGATGAAACCGCGATGACCGCGCACGATGCCGAGCACGGTCGCGAGGCCGAGCCCGGTGCCTTTGCCCACCTCCTTCGTGGTGAAGAACGGGTCGAAAACCTTGTCGAGATGCTCGGGCGCGATGCCGTGGCCGGTGTCGAACACGCCGAGGAGCACGTGCGGCCCGGGCCCGGCGCCGGCGTGGCACGCGACGGCGGCGTCGTCGAGCTCCACGTTTTCCAGGGTGATCGTGAGCGTGCCGCCGGCGGGCATCGCGTCGCGAGAGTTCACGCACAGATTCATCAGCACCTGATGGAGCTGGGTGGGATCCGCCTCGACGAGCCACGGGTCGGAGTGGACGTCGGTGCGGGTGAGGATGTTCTTGGGAAACGTCTCGCGGATGATGGCGGTCATGTCTCGGACGATGAGGCGGAGCTGGACGGGCTCGCGTTCGCCGGGTGTGCCGCCGCGGCTGAACGTGAGGAGCTGGCGGATGATGGCGGCGCCGCGGGTGGCGCTGATTTCGACGGCATCGAGGATCTCGTGACAGCTCGGGTCCGTGAGCGCCTCACGCAGGATCGAGGGCGCCATGAGGACGGGCGCGAGGATGTTGTTCAGGTCGTGCGCGATGCCACCGGCGAGGCGGCCGACGCTCTCGAGCCGCTGGGAGCGCAGCGCCTGTTCCTGAAGCCGGCGGCGGTCGGTGATGTCCTGCTTGATGGCGACGAAGTGGGTGATCGTGCCGTCGTCGTTGCGCACCGGCGTGATCGTCTGCTCCTCGGGGATGAGCGAGCCGTCCTTATGGCGATTGACGAGTTCGCCGTGCCACGTCTGGCCGGCGAGGATCGTCGCCCAGAGCGCGGAGTAGAACTCCGGTGGCTGCTGGCCGGTCTGCACGAGCCGGCCGAGATTGCGGCCGACCGCTTCCATGGCGGAGTAACCGGTGAGCGCGGTGAACGCCGGGTTGATCCATTCGATGGTGCCGCGCGCATCCGTGATCGCGATCGCGGGAGCGGCGGCGGAGAGCGCGGCGGATTGCAGGCGCAGGCGGGCCTCGGCCTGTTTGCGGTCGGTGATGTCGATGGCGAGGCCGACGACGTCGGTCACCGCCCCGGCGGAGTCGACGAGCGGGCTGTAGAAGATCTCGAACCAGGTGGGCCCGACCTTGATGTGCGCCTGCGTAGGCTGGCCGCCGAGGGCGTCGCGGATTTGCGCGCAGATCTCGGGATGGTCGCGGTAGATCTCGAAGGCCGAGCGGCCGACGACCTCGCCCGGCCGGAGCCCGAGCGTGCCCAGCCCGCCGCCTTCGGACATGCGAAACACGCCGTCGGCACCGATCTGGAAGAGCACGACGGGCGCGTTGCCCACGAGGACGCGGAGCCGCGCCTCGCTGGTGCGCAGCGCGGCGAGAGTGCGTTCGCGTTCGGAGGTGTCCTGCAACGTGCCGAAGACCAGGCGCGTGGCGGGATCGTACTCGGCGCGGGAATGGATCGCCACGATCGCGCCCGTGCTCGGCTGGCGCATGCGGAAAACCACATCGTACGGCTGCTCGCCCGCGAGCAGCGCGCGCATCGCCCGGTCGAGCTCGGGGCGGTACTCGGGCAACGCGCAGCTCTGCACGAAGCTGAACGGCCAGTTTTCCGCCGGGGGCAGACCGTAGATGCGCGCCGCGCCGGCCGATGCTTCGATGCGGCCGGAGTCGACCTGGAGCGACCAGTGGCCGATGCCGGCGATCTCCTCGGCGCGGCGCAGGTGGTTGGCGCTGGTGCGCAGCGCCTCCTCGGCCGCGCGGCGGCGTGTCACATCGCGCGAGATACCGATCAGCTCCACGCCGCCCGTGTCCGTGCGGACGAACGCGGTGACGACCTCCAGCCACACGATCGAGCCGTCGCGGCAGAAGTGCTCGAGCTCGTTGGTCTCCGCGCCCGCGGTGGGGTCGCCGGCGAGGAACGCCTGGAGCCGGATCGGCAGCAGGTCCCGGATGAGGGCGAGCGAACGTTCCGAGAGATGCTGGGTCGCCGGCTGGTGCAGCAGCTCGGCCGCGGAAAAACCGGTGAGGCGCTCGACCGCGGGCGAGAGATACGTGTAGCGCAACGTGACCGGGTCGATGGCCCAGAGCACATCGCGAGCGTGATCGGTCAGCAGGTGCAGACGGCGTTCGGCGACGACGCGGTCGGTCACATCCCAATTCACGCCGACCACGCGCACGGGGCGGTCCTGAGCATCGCGCAGGACGAGCGCGTGCGACTCGAGGTGGCGGCATTGGCCGTCGGGCCAGAGGACGCGAAACTGCGTGTGGTAGTCGTTGCGCCCTTCGATCGCCGAGCGGAAGAGCAGGTGGTTGCCGGAGCGGTCGTCGGGATGGATGCACTGCTCCCAATCGTCGATGCGGTTCGCCCGTTCGCCCGGGGCGATGTGGAAAAGCGCGTACATCTGTGCGTCGCACTCGAGCCGGCCGGCCGCCAGATCGAGTTCCCACGTGCCGAGGCCGGCGGCGCGGGTGGCGACGGACAGGCGATGGGCGGCGGCGGTGGCCGCTTCGCGTGCGAGCGCCTGCTGGTTTTCCGCGTGCGAGCGGGCAACCTCGGCGGCGGCGCGTCCGGCGGCGGCCTCCGCCGTGGCATGGAGCTGCCGGCGCACGAGCACGTACAGCAGCGTGGCGGTGACGGCGATGAACCCCCAGCCCTTGACGGTGTTCGCGATCGCCAGCGTGCGCGGATCCGGAAAGAGCAGGAGGGCGGCGTGGTCGGAAAAGAGAATCCAAAGGGCTCCCAGCGCCGCGTAGATCGCGGCGATGCGTAGCGCGTGCTTCGGGGACGGGCCGACGGACATCCGGGCGGAGTTTCGCCCGGACCGCGCAGATTAAAAGCCTTTTCCGGGCGGGCCCGCGGGCTGCCCGGGCGGCACGTCAGCGTATCGCCATGAATCCGATACGGAACTGCGTGTCGGCGCGATCGTCGTAGTGGAGGAGGCTCTCGCCCCAGCCTTCGAAGAGCTGGAGGTGCAGATAGCCGTGCACCCAGCCGAGCGGAAACAGGTCGTTGATCCGCTCGAAGGGGTAGGTGGCGTCAAGCAGCACGCTGCCGCGGCCGGAGGTGCCGGCGCGGATCGTGGCGGCCAGTTTCCAGCTGCGCGGGTGCTCGATCGTTAAAAGGAAATCGCCGTAGCCGCGGAAGCGCTGGATGTCGTCGTTCTCCTTCTTGTCGATGTACCAGTAGAGCTTCGGCGAGGCGGTGAACTGCCAGCCGTCGGTCTCGCCCCAGCGCAGGGTGGGGCGGGCGAAGACGATGTTGAGGCTGCGGCTGTCTTCGCCGGCCTTGCCGTTCGACTCGTGCTCGACACCGCCGGCGAAACCGAGCCGTGCGCCGAGCCAACGCGCGCCGGTGTCGTGCCGGTGGTAGAAGACCGCGGGGCGGTAGCTGGAATCGGTGAACGGTTTCGAGAGCGAGTGCAGGTCCCAGATCGAGGTCTGTGTGAAGCTCACATACAGATCCTCCCAGAACCCGCGCCCGGCGACTCGATCGTCGGAGGGGCCGATCGGGCGGAACTTGAAACTCAGCTGGAAACGCGCGTTCACCCCGCCGCTGCCGCCCACCGAGAAATAGACTGTGTCGTGCGGCGAGAGGCCGAAATCGCGCCGCTCGGGTAGCGCGGGCGCTTCCGGTTCGGCGGCCGCGGTGCTCTCGGGCTGCGGCGAGGACGCGATGGTCGTCGCCGGTTCGCGGGGCGTCACCTCGATCGCGGCGCGATCGGCGCCGGCGGCGGTGGCATCGAGCAGGACGAGGCCGACGAAGTCCTCGGGCAACCGCCCGCGGTACACGAGCCGGCGAAACTCTCCCGGGGCGAGCGGCTCCGCGGCCGGAGCGGTCGTTGCCGGGAAAAACACGGCCGAACCGGCGCGCCGGCCCGCGCGGATCACGAGCGGGAGCTGGTTCGGCGCCGGTGTGTCGAGGGGTGTCTCGCCGGGGTTGGTGACGAGCACGACGAGCTCGAATTCCGCACCGGCCGCGACTGGCGCCGTGGGCGGCTGCAACGTGAGCTCGGCCCGGGCGGCGACGAGCAGTGCGACCGAGACGGCGGCGAGAAGAGCGCGGCGTAGCATGGACCCCACCCTGCCGGCCCGCGCCGGCGCGACAAGCCCGGAGCGTGTCACCGTGGCACCGGCACGACGCGCCACTCGCCGGGGGCGAGGTCTCCGAGCGCGAACTCGCCGAAACGGCTGCGGTGCAGACGGCGGACTTCGTAGCCGAAATGCGCAAACATGCGTTTTACCTGGTGGAAACGGCCTTCGGTGAGCGTGAGCTCGACCTCGTTGCCGCCGCGCAGCACGAGCCGGGCGGGCGCGCAGGGTTTCTCCTCCTCGGCCAGCAGCAGCGTGCCGGCGGCGAACGTCTCGATCAGCGCCGGGTCGGGCGCGCGGTCGAGCGTGGCCTCGTAGACCTTGTCGACGTGGTGCTTGGGCGAGGTGAGGCGGTGGACGAGCGCCGTGTCGTCGGTGAGCAGGAGCAGTCCGGTGGTGTCGCGATCGAGCCGGCCGACGGAGGTTACGGCGGGGTTGCGCGCGAGCCAGCGTGGCGGAAGCAGGTCGTAGATGCGTCGGCCTTCGCGCGTGTCATGCGAGCAGACACAGTCCGCGGGTTTGTGGAAGAGCACGAAGAGGCCTTCGGGGAACTCGAGCGGTTTGCCGTCGAGGAGCACGGCGGCCGGGTGGGCTTTCGCGCCGGGATCGTCGGCGAGCTCCCCGTCGACGGTCACGCGGCCGGCGCCGATCAAGTCGCGCACTTCGCGGCGCGAGCCGTAGCCGAGCGAGGCGAGGATCTGGTCGAGGCGGCGGAGCATCGCGCGAGCGTGCGGTGGCGGCGGTGCGGGGCAAGCGTGGCGAACGCGCGCGGCCGGCGCGGTTGGTCGCACGGCGTGATCGCCATTGTCGAGAGTCGAGAGGACGAGAGACGCGCGCGGGAAATCCGAGCTGCCGCTCGATCAGGCGAGTTGCCCGAAAGTCCGGCATTCGGCCCTCGACGCTCGGCTCTCGACCGGAGCGCCGGCTCAGTAATCGCTCATGAGCTGCCACATGATCCACGTGAGCGCGGCGGTGAAAACCACCGCGCCGCCGACCGCGAAGAGCACGACCATCGGGTTGCGTGGCAGCAGCAGCAACGGCGTGAGAAAGAGCCCGTCGCCGAGAATCAGGCACAGCCAGTAGTCGCGGGCGCGGCGCGAGAGGCGCCGGCGCAGGTCCATCGGTTTTTCGCTCGGGACGGTGTGCCGGAGGTTGTCCGCCAGGATGCCGTGCACGGTGATCGGCCTCGTGGTCGCTTCCTGCGGACGATTCACCTCGGTGAACTCCTTGGCGCCGAGCCGCAGCTTCGGGCGCGGCTCCTCGGGTGTCGGCGGCGGGCGCTCCGGGTCGGGCGAGTCAATGACGCGGAGCTTGCGAGGCGTGTCGGACATGGGACGGCGAACGTGGTGGTGGGCGGCGGTGTGCGTGCACGGTGGCGAATCGTGCGGCGAGCGCAGGCAGCATGCGCCGGCGGGGAGACGCCGCAACTTCGGCGCGGACACAAACGCGTTGCGCCCGGGCGCGGTCTGCATCCGATGTGCGCGCATGGACGCGCCCGTGATCGCCCTGCTCGACAACGGTTCGCTGCGGCCCGCGGCGACGCTGGCGTTGCGCGCGGTCGCGGCGGCGCTCGCGGAGCGGACCGGTCGCACGATCGCGCCGGTGTCGTTGCTGCACTCGGGAAAGATCCCGGCGGCGGAGCTCGGTGGTGTGCCGGCGGAGACGTTGTCGTCGTGGTTGCGGCGCTGTGCGGAAGCGGGTGTGCGGGAGTTGGTGGTGGTGCCGTATTTCCTCGGGCCGAGCAGGGCGCTCACGGAGTACCTGCCCGAGCGCGTGGCGAAGTTGCGCGAGCCATGGCCGGAGCTGCGCGTGCGCGTCGCTCCGGCGCTGGGCGAAGGCGCCGACGCGGCGGACCGGCTCGCCGGCGTGCTGGAGAAACGGGT
>DATGXO010000220.1:0-2358 GCA_035298965.1 Opitutaceae bacterium
GCCGCCGGCGCCGTCGTGGGCGTGCTGCAAGGCCGGGCGGAATTCGGCCCGCGCGCGCTCGGCGCCCGCTCGATCCTCGGCGACGCGCGTTCGCCGCAGATGCAGAGCGTGCTCAACCTGAAGATCAAATTCCGCGAGTCGTTCCGTCCCTTCGCCCCGGCCGTGCTCGCCGAGCGCGCCGCCGAGTTCTTCGACCTCGCCGCTCCCTCGCCCTACATGCTGCTCACCGCGCCCGTGCGCGGCGCGAAGCGCTCGCCCTCGGCGGCGTCGATGACCGATCGGTTGCACGAGATCCGCTCGGCGATCCCGGCCGTCACGCATGTCGACGGCTCCGCGCGCGTCCAGACGGTGGATTCCGCCACGAACCCGTTTCTCCACGCCGTCCTCCGCGAGTTCGACGCGCTCACTGGCTGTCCAGTGCTGATCAACACCTCGTTCAACGTCCGCGGCGAGCCCCCCGTCTGCCATCCGCGCGAGGCGATCGAGGGTTTTCTCCACACCGGCATGGACGCGCTCGCCCTCGGCCCGTTCTGGCTCGAAAAATCCGCCGTGCCCGCCGCGCTTCTCGCCGCCGCCAAGCCCCGCGCATTCGCCGCCGACTGAGCGCCGCGCTTCTTCGCCGATCCGCATATCGCAATCCGCCTTTCCCAATCGATGCGATTCCTCCGTCACCTCGGAAAACTCTTCGCCGATCTCCTCGGCTTCGCCCGTCAGAACAAGATCTGGTGGATCGTCCCGCTCGTGCTGCTGCTGCTCGTCGCCGGCGCGCTCGTGGTGGGCGTGTCGACCATCTCGCCGTTCATCTACTCGCTCTTCTAGCCGATGCCGCCGTCCGACGCCTCCCCCCGCCCATCGCGCTGGCCGAAGAAACTGCTCCTCGGCTGCGCGTTCGCGCTCGTCGTCTTCGTGGTGCTGCTCGGCGCGCTCGAGGGTAGCTTGCGCCTCGCGGGCTACGGCCACTCGTCGCTATTTTTTCGGCACGAGCGCGCCGCCGACGGCTCGGAGTGGCTGCGGGAGAACCGCTGGGCAACGGCGCCGTTCTTCGCACCGGAGCTCATCCGTCGCCCGCAGCCGTTTCGCCTCCCGGTGACAAAGGCGCCGCGCACCTACCGCGTGTTTGTGCTTGGCAGCTCCGCCGCGATGGGTGACCCGGAGGCGTCGTTCTCGCTCGCGCGCGCGCTCGAGGTGATGCTCGCCGAAGCGCACCCCGAGCTGCACTTCGAAGTCGTGAACGCCGGCATCACGGCGATCAACTCCACCGTCGTGCGCGGCATCGCCGCCGACTGCGCAGCGCTCTCGCCCGACCTCTTCATCGTGTACGAGGGCAACAACGAGGTGATCGGTCCCTTCGGTCCCGGCACGGTCTTCACGCCCTTCCTCAGTTCGCCCGCCGCGGTGCGCGCCGCGGTTGTGTTGAAACGCTCCCGCACCGGCCAGTTGCTCGCCACCCTGGCGCGCCGCGGCCGGAGCGATCTCCCGGAGAAATGGGGCGGCATGGGCATGTTTCTCGAGCACGGCATCGCCGTCGACGACCCGCGGCTCGCCGCCACGCGGGAACTGTTTCGCCAAAATCTCGCCGCGATCGCCGACTCCGGCCGCGCCGCCGGCGCCAGCGTTTTCCTCTGCACCGTCGCCACGAATCGCCGCGGCTGCGCGCCGTTTCTCTCGCTGCACCGCAACGACCTCGACAGCGCCGCGCTCACCCGCTGGCGCAACGCCTTCGACGCCGGCCGCGCGGCCGCGCTCGCCGGCGATCACCGCTCCGCGGCCGCGCGCTTCGCCGAGGCCGCCGCGGTCGACGATCGGCACGCGAAAACCGCGTACCGCCTCGGTCAGGAGCAACTCCAACTCGGCGAGATCGAGAAGGCGCGCGCCACGCTGCAACGCGCGCTCGACCTCGACGCGCTGCGCTTCCGCACCGATTCGCAGCTCAACGCCGCGATCCGCTCGCTCGGGCACCCACCGCGCGCCGGTGTGCGGGTGATCGACCTCGCGGCCGCCGCCGACGCCGATTCGCCGGCCGGCATCGCGGGTGACGAGTTCCTCTACGAGCACGTGCATCTCACGATGCGCGGCACGTACCGGCTCGCACGCGAACTTTGCGCACCGATCGAGGCCGACCTGCGCCACCGCGGTTTGGTGACAGCCGACGCGTCCGCGCCACAATGGCCGGAGCTCACGGTCGTGCGCGACCGACTCGCCTACACCGTGTACGAGCAGGCGATGATCGTGCGCGAGATGATCACCCGTTTCTCGAAGCAGCCGTTCACCAACCAGAGCGACAACGCGGAACGCCTCGACCGCTACCGCACGATGGACCAGACCGCCACGCTACTGCTGCAACGTCCCGACGCCGCG
>DATGXO010000221.1:0-26779 GCA_035298965.1 Opitutaceae bacterium
CGAACAACTCCGCGACGCGTCCGTAGGCCTGTTCGGCGACCGCGTGCACGTGGCGGCGCGTGAGGTGGCCGCCGCCGAGTCCCGCGGCCGCGCATTGCTCGCCGCCGCCGGCATCGAGGTGCAATCCATCCGTCCGATCGAACCCTCGCTCGAGGACGTGTTTGTCGCCGTCCTCGCCGAACGCAGCGCCGCCGCCGCGCCATGACCGCCGCGCTCATCGTCATCATCCTGCTCACGCTCCTCGTCGCGACCGAATCCGACGTCGATTAACCCGTCATGCGCACCGCTCCCACCGCTACCGAAAACATCGTCGAGGTGCAGAACCTCGAGAAGCACTTCGGCGCGTTCAAGGCGGTTGCCGGCGTGAGCTTCGCGGTCCGGCGCGGCGAAATATTCGGCTTCCTCGGCCCCAACGGTGCCGGCAAGTCGACGACGATCCGCCTGCTCTGCGGCCTGCTGACGCCGACCAGCGGCAACGGCACGGTCGCCGGCTTCGACATCGTGCGCGATACCGAGAAGATCCGCACGCGCATCGGCTACATGAGCCAGAAGTTCTCCCTCTACGACGAGCTCACCGTCGAGGAGAACATCGATTTCTACAGCGGCATCTACCGTATCCCCGCCGCGAAAAAGGCCGCGCGCAAAGCATGGGTGCTCGAGATGGCCGGTCTCGCCGCGCACCGCAGCTCGCGCACATCCACGCTCTCCGGCGGCTGGAAACAACGCCTCGCCCTCGGCTGCGCCGTGCTCCACGAGCCGCCCATCCTCTTCCTCGACGAGCCGACCTCCGGCGTCGACCCCAACAGCCGGCGCCAGTTCTGGGATCTCATCTACACACTCGCCGGCCAGGGCGTGACGGTGTTCGTGACAACTCACTACATGGAGGAGTCCGAGTACTGCGACCGGCTCGGTATCGTGTACCGCGGCGAACTCATCGCGCTCGGACGTCCGCGCGACCTCAAGACCCGCCACATGACCGACGCCGTGCTCGAGATCGACTGCGAGCGCCCGAGCGACGCCATGACCGTGCTCGCGCGCGTGCCGGCCGTGAAGGAAACGGCGCTCTTCGGCAAAGGTCTCCACGCCGTCGCCGCCGACGCCGTTTCCGCGGTCGCCGCGATCCGCGCCGCCCTCGAGGCCGAGCGCATTCCCGTCGCCCGCGTCGAGCGCATCGTGCCCACGCTCGAAGACGTGTTCGTCTCGCTCATCGAAGCCCACGACCGCGCCGCCGGCGCGCAACAGGAGTTCCGCCGATGAACTTCCGCCGCCTCTGGGCCATCGCCCGCAAGGAAGCGCTCCACATCCGCCGCGACCCGCGCAGCCTCGGCCTCGCCGTCGGCATTCCGTTGCTCATGCTGCTCGCCTTCGGCTACGCGCTCACCCTCGATGTCGACCGCGTCCCGTTCGTCGTCTGGGACCAGAGCGGCACCCCGCAGAGCCGGGAGTTCGTCGCCCGTTTCACCGGCACACCATATTTCGCGTTCCGCGGCGGCGTCGATTCGTACTCGACACTCGAACACGCCATCGACTCCCGCGAGGCGATGCTCGCCCTCGTCATCCGGCCCGATTTCGCCCGCGACCTCGACGCCGGCCGCTCGGCGCCGGTCCAGGCCATCGTCGACGGCGCCGATTCGAACACCGCCGGCATCGTGCTCGGCTACACGCAGGCCATCGCGCTCGCGTTCAACCAACAGCTCGCGCTCGACCAGATCCGCCGCCGCACCGGGCTCGCGCCGGGCACCGGCCTCGATCTGCGCACACGCGTGTGGTTCAACCCCGATCTCGCCAGCCGCAACTTCATCGTGCCCGGTATTCTCGCCGTCATCATGGGGTTGATCTCCGCGCTGCTCACGTCGCTCACCATCGCGCGCGAATGGGAGACCGGCACGATGGAGCAGCTCATCTCCACGCCCGTGCGCCCGCCCGAGCTGATCCTGGGGAAACTCCTGCCGTACCTCGGAGTCGGCCTCGTCGACTTCGTGATCGCCGTGGCGATGGCCGTCTTCCTCTTCGAAGTCCCGCTGCGCGGCAGCGTGCTGCTGCTCTTCGGCGTAGGCACGGTGTTTATCGTCGCCACGCTCGCTCAGGGTATCCTGATCAGCACGATCACGCGCCAGCAACTGCTCGCCAGCCAGGTCGCGATGGTCGCGACATTCCTGCCGGCCTTCCTGCTCTCCGGGTTCGCCTTCGCCATCGCCAACATGCCGGTCGTCGTGCGCGGGATCACCCACATCGTGCCGGCTCGCTACTTCGTCGCCCTCGTGAAAGGCATCTTCCTGCGCGGCACCGGCGTCACGATCCTCTGGGGCGACGCGGTATTCCTGCTCGGTTTCGCCGCGCTGATGCTCGTCGCCGCCATCGCCCGCACGAAACGGAGGCTCGGATGACCACCGCGGCCAACACTCCTGCGCCTGTAGCCGGGGGCGGCGACCCCGGCCAAACCACCGCTTTCGCGAAGAGACAAAACGCTCACGCGTTCCGCTACGAGCACCGGCCTCACCGCGGCCGGCTACGGCAAGTCGCAGCGCCCGCCTCCTGAACCCGCCATGTGGGAACGCATCCTCACTCTCTTGCGCAAGGAATTCCGCTCCGTCCTGCGCGATCCGCGCATGCGGCTGGTCATCTTCGGTCTGCCGGTCATCCAGACGTTGATCTTCGGTTACGCCGTCACGCTCGATGTCCGCCACGTGCCGCTCGCCATCGTCGACCGCGACAACACCCCCGCCAGCCGCGAGCTCGTCGCCCGGTTCACCGGCTCCGCGTACTTCGACGCCGTCGCGCGCACCTTCGACGACGATGAGGCGCGCGAGCTCGTCGACTCCACCCGCGCCGCCGCGATCCTGCGCATCGACGCCGGCTACGAACGTCGCCTCCACGCCGGCCAGCCTGCGCCCGTGCAACTCATCGTCGACGGCGCCGACTCAAACACCGCCCGCTACGTGGTGAACTATGCCGGCGTCATCGCCGCCACCGCGGCGAACTCCCTCACGCTCGACCAGACACTGCGCCTCGCCGGCCGCACCGTGCCTGTCGGCAACGTCGATCTCCAGCCGCGCGCTTGGTTCAACGCCGACCTCGAGAGCCGCCACTTCTACGTGCCCGGCGTGATCTCGATCATGGTCATGTTGATCAGCCTGATGCTCACCAGCATGGCGATCGTGCGTGAGAAGGAGGTCGGCACGATCGAGCAGGTCATGGTCACGCCGATCCGCCCGGTGGAGTTCATCCTCGGGAAATGCGCGCCATTCGCCGTCATCGGGTTCATCGACGTCGCGCTCGTCTCGGCCGTCGCGCTTTTCTGGTTCCAGATCCCGTTCCGCGGCAGCTTCCCGCTCCTGCTCGGCGGCGTCGCGCTCTTCCTGCTCAGCACGCTCGGCATCGGGCTGTTCATCTCGACCGTCTGTCGCACGCAGCAGCAGGCGATGATGACGACGTTCTTCTTCTTTTTCCCCGCAATGCTCTTCTCGGGCTTCATCTTCCCGATCGCGAACATGCCGGCGTTCTTCCAGTGGCTGAGCCTGATCGACCCGCTCCGCTACATCCTCGTGATCATCCGCGGCGTGTTCCTGAAAGGCATCGGCCTCGACATCCTCTGGCCGCAATACGCCGCCCTGCTCGCCCTCGGCACCGCCGTGCTCGCCATCGCCGTCTCCCGCTTCCGCAAGACGCTGGCGTGAACAACGGCCCGTCTCAGCGGCACGCGCCGCCGCGCACGGCGCGCCTCACCAGAAATACCGCCGGGCGACGAGCCAGCCGAGCCACACGCCGAGCATCGCGCCGACACCGCTGAGCAGAAACGACGTGAAGAAACTGCACCCAAGCGCATCGGCGCCCAGCCCCACGGCCGTGCTCACGACGAACATCCCGACGAAGATGCAGAGTTTGGTCACTCGCGGAAATTTCCGAAACCGACGCTGATCTTCAAATCGAGCCCGCGCACGTGGGCGATGGCGAGTTGCAGGTCGTCGCGCTTCTTGCCCGTCACGCGCACCTTCCCGTGCTCGATCGCGGCCTGCACCTTCAGCCCGCTGCCGCGGATCGAGACGGCGATCTCCTTGGCGATGTCGGCCGGGATCGAGTCGCGCAACGTGAGCACCTGCCGCGCGCGCCCGGTGGACGATGTCTCCACTTTTCCGACCTCCACGTTCTTCTGGCTCACGCCGCGCCGGGCGAGCCGGTCGCGCAGCACCTCGAGGATCGCCTCGATCTTGAACTCCGACTCAGCGGAAAGCGTGATGAGGTTCTTCTCCTCGACCATCTCCCAGGCGACGCCGCGGAAATCGAAACGCGTCTGCAGCTCCTTGCGCACCATGTTGGTGGCGTTCTTGACCTCCGTGAGGTCGACCTCGCAGGTGATGTCGAAGGACGGCATCGCATCAGCAAGGCCCGAGGCCGCCTCCGGCGCCAGCGGCAAACCGCACCCGCCGCCGCCCGCCGGCCGCGGCAACGAATCTCGTTGCGCCGGCGCGTCCGTTGCGGCCCCTTCCGGCGCATGGGACAGAAATACCTGCCGACGATCCGCGACCAGAAAGCCGCCCTCCGCTTCAAGGAGCAGCAGCGCCGTCGCGTGCAAAAGGAGCAACCGGCCGAGTCACCCAAGCCGGTTGCCCCGAAAGCCGCGGCCGCGCCGCGCAAATCCTGACCGCGCTCAGCGCAGCTCGGCCGCGATCTTCCGGCCGTCACGCGACGTGATCGCAAGCGATGACGCGCCGCGCTCAAGCACGAGCGCCTCGTAGTCCTCGCCAACCACCGGCTCCGGTCTCGCAGCGCCGGCGGCGAACAACTCGCCAGCCACGATCAGCTTCTCCGCGGGGTTTTTGGTGAAGAAGTCCGCGCCGGCTTTCGCGATCGCGCGGAGGTTCTTCCGAATGGCCTCGGCCTGCGCGGCGGGCAGCTCGGCTTCGTACACCACCGTGCCGACGCCGGGCACTTCGAACGACACCGTCGCGCTGTTCCGGTTCAGCCGCACCTGGCTGTAGCTCTCGCCGGCCACGGCGGGCAACTCCGGCCGGTCGTGGTCGCCACCGAAGAGCTCGTAGCCGCTCACGTAACTTTCATCCGGATGCGCCGCGAGATACTCGCTCGCCACCGCGTGGAACGTCGCGAGGTTTTCGCGGATCGCGGCGGTCTGCTGCGCGCGACGCTTGAGCAACGTCCAGCGCAGGCCGGGCTGGCGCTCGTGGCGTACCGTCGAACCGCCCGGCGTGCGCAGCTCGATCGCGGTCGCGTCGCGCGCGACTTCGATCTCGTACTGCTCGCCGACGACCGAGTCCGGCGTGCTCGTGAGCGCGCCGCCCGCCTCGGTGGCGGCGTACGCGGACATCGTGGACTCGTCGGGATGCGCGACGAAATAGAGCACCGCCGCTTCGTCGAAGAGCGCCAGATTGCCCGCGATCTTCGCGCGCTCGGCATCGGTCAGCGCCCGGCCGTACGTGGCGGATACGCCGTTCGGCGCCATGATCTCCACGGTGTCGTGATCGCGCCGCACGGTCACGCTCGCGTAGTCCTCGCCCGCTACGGACGCGAGCTGCGCCAGCGTGGGCGCACTCTCGAGCAGCTGGGTGAAGCTCACCTCCTCGGCCTCGGCGTTGGTCGCGAAGAACCCCTCCGCGGCGGCCGACACCTTCGCAAGGTTCTCGCGGATCGCCGACTCCTGGCGCGTGGCGAGCGCCCGCGCCTGCAGGCTCGCCACATGCGCGGGCAGCACGACACGCAGGATGTTCCCGGCGAGATCCGGAGTGGCGAGGCCGAGCGCAGGGAGCGACTCGCGCAGCGAGCTCGGCCCCACGGATTGCACGAGCACACCCTCGGGCAGGTTGCTCGTGACCGACACGGCCGGCGCACCGACCTTGGCAAAACGTTTCAACAGGCCCTGGAGCGCGACTTCGAACGACTTGTCGGCGCCCGGCAGCTGCGGGATCGACTTGAGCAGGCCGCCAAGCGACGCGAACAGCCGCGGCGAGGCGTACGCGATCGCGTTGCCCTCGGCCGCGGTGGCGGCGAGCGCCTCTTTGAAGATCGGCGCCTGCGGCAGGCCGCTCTTGCGGTCGAGGCACTCGCGTAGGAAGCCCGCGCTCGTGGCGAAGTAGAAGGCGTTGCCGTCGACGGCGACGACCGGTTGCAGCGGCAGACCCGCGCCGGCTTCGCCGAGCGTGTAGAACGTCTTCCCGCTCTCCGTCTTCGACTCCTTCAGCTCCGGGTGCTGCTCGCGGAGCAGAGCGAGCAACTGCGGCCCGCACACGTCGAGCGCGAACAGAATGTCGTGCTTGAACTCAAACTCCGGCGACAACGCGGTCTCGCCGTGCAGCCGCACGATCGCGGTGAAGCGCCCCTGCGCCTTCAGGAAGGCGGCCAGCGCCGCGCCTGCCGGATGCGCGGGGTCCACCAGCTCGGCGCCGGGAAACTCCTTCGCGAGCTCGGGATCGAAGCGCTGGAGCAGCTGGTGCGCGGTCGTGTAGAGAGCGGCGAGGTCGAACTCCGTCTCGACGAAGAGATCGGCATCGGCGGGAGCGAGCTTCGCGGTGGTGAATGGATGCGCCCCACCGCCGAGCAGCCGCAAAAGCCCGCGCCGTCCCTCCGGCACGTGCAGGTAGATTTTGTTGGCGAAACGATCCGGGCCGAGCTGACGCGAGCTCAGGCCCACAGCCTGCACTTGCGCGAGACCGAGCTCGGCGGCGATCGCGGCGTAGTCCTGTTTCCAGCGGGCGAGCGCCGGCTCGTCGCCGGCCACGGAGGCGATGTCGGTCGTGAGATCGCGGCCGAGTTGCGTGAAATAGCCGTCGACATCGACGTAGACGAAGACCTGCCCGCCGTCGCCCACGCGTTCGCGCACGGTCTGGTAGTGGGCGCTCGCGCCCGAGTCGGGTTTCGCCAGGAGCAGCGCCGGCAGCAACGCACCCAGCGCGAGGAGACGTGAGCAGGATTTCATGCGGCGCCACTCAGGCGCCAACCGCGCGGCGTCTCCAGAGCGAAAACTCCGGCGGGCCCGTTTTACCCCGAATGGACGCCACACCCGTCGAGCGGCCCGCGAGCCGCCGCGAGCCTGTCCACCGTTCTCGCTTCCGCCTTCCGGTCTCTCGCCTTTCGCCTCCCGCCTCACTAGTCCACCACGGACTCCGAGCCGGGGAAGACGCTCTCCGGCTCCGGCGGCCCCTCGGCCACGCGCAAGCGCGCCGCCAGTGCGAGCGTGGCGAGCACCAGTGCGACCGATACCCAGCCGAGCATCCCGTAGTGGAGGATCCGGCCCGCCGCGTCGACATCGACGATCCAGGCGGCCAGCGAGACCGAGAGCCCGCCGGCGAGTTGTTGCAGCGCGGAGTTGAGGCTGAGGAAACCGGCGCGCTGGCGGGGCACGACGCTCGCCGTGATCATCGCCATCGCGGGCACGTAGCGCATCGAGTTCAGGGTCATGAACGACGCCGTGCCCGCGATCAGCGCCGCCAGCGGCCAGGCCGGCAGATGCGTGACGAGCAGCACCGTCGCGATCGAGACCGTCGCCGCGACGCGGAACACCCGCAGCCGCCCGTGGCGATCGGCGAGCTGGCCCGCGGCGTTCATGCCGATCACCGACGCCAACCCGCCGCACACGTACACCAGCGGCAGCAACCGCTCCGGATAACCGCAGTTCGCCACCAGCGAGGGACTCAGGTAGGGGAAAACGATATACGCGGCCAGCGCCATCACGATGCTCAACGCAAACGCCCGCAGGTGGTTCGGGTGCACCGCGATCTCGCGAGCGCGCCCGAGCGCCGCGGCGAGCCCGCCCGGCTGCGGGTGCGGCGGTACGGAGGGCAGCAGCCGCACCATCACGCCAAGGATGACCGCCGAGATCGCGGCCAACGTCACGAACGGCCGATGCCAGTCCGCGTGCCCCGCGAGCCACAAGCCCACCGGCACGCCCGCGATCGACGCCACCGAGAAGCCCGAC
The DNA here is from genome assembly GCA_035298965.1 of Opitutaceae bacterium. GTDB lineage: Bacteria > Verrucomicrobiota > Verrucomicrobiia > Opitutales > Opitutaceae > CAJCBL01. The sequence continues at coordinate 7,928 of DATGXO010000221.1, forward strand.
ATCACCAGCCCGATCGCCGCTCCGCGCCGCTCGAGCGGCACCACATCGCCGATCATCGCGAGCACGAGCGACGCCGTGACCCCGCCAAACGCTCCCGCGAGCACCCGCGAGCCAAAGAGCGCCGCATACGTCGGCGCGAGCCCGCAGCAGAGCGTCGCGCCGGCGAAGCCTCCGAAGATCCACAGCAACGCCCGGCGCCGGTCGAAGCGGTCGAGCACGAACGTCGCGAGCAGTCCCGCGACGCCCGCGCTGAACGTGTACGCCGACACCAGTCCGCCGAACTTTCCTGGCGTGATCGCAAACGCACGCATGAGCTGCGGCCCGAGCGGCATCATGATCATGAAGTCGAGCGTGTGGGCGAACTGCACCGCGGTGAGCAACAGCAGCACCCAACGTTCGCGACGGCGATCGAGCGGGAGAGTCGGCATGGAATCGGTCAGCTTCATGCGGGAGGGAGAACGGCGCAAAACCGTTTCGCGAGGGATCGCCCCGCGCGTGGCCATCGGCCGGACCTGGAGTGTGCTCCCCGAATTTTCCTGAAACCTGCCGCCGGCTCGCGCGTTTGGTGTCGCGTAACCCATCACCAAAATGAGCCGCTCCTCCTCCAAACTTCTCCTCGCCCTCGCCGCCTTCACCCTCCTCGCCACCGCGCCCGCCGAAGCTCGCACCCGCACGCGCGTCGCCGAACGCGAACGCGGCACCTCACACCGCGAGACCAGCACGACCAACAACCGCGGGCAGACCACGACGCACACCGTCGACCGCACCTGGGACAAGTCCACCCATTCGGGCACGGTCGCCACGAAGACCACGCGTCCCGACGGCCGTACCGCCGGCCGCTCCGGCACCTTCCAGAAAAACGCCGACGGCTCCACCACCGCGCAGGGCACCTACCAACGTTTCAACGGCGAGACCGGCACGTACACCGCCTCGTCGCAGAAGACCGAAACCGGCCGCTCCTCGCACGCCGCGTTCACGAACTCCGAGGGCAAGACGACCACCGTCGACGCCACCACGACGCGCACCGACGACGGCCACACTCGCGTCATCACCCGCACCGGCCCCGACGGCCACTCGGCCACGAAGGAGGTCGACGTTTCAAAGACGCCCGACGGGAAGACACGCACTGTCACCCGCTCGCGCGGCAACGGCGGCAACTGACGACCTCGCCGATTCACCGGTGGAGCTGCTCGCGAGAGCAGCTCTCCGCCAAGATCACGGCTCCCGAGCCTACCACTTCCGCCGCCTTTCGTTCCTTGAAACCTCGGCCCGACCCGACTTTCCGTTGAAGCCGTTGCCCGTCGCGCCGCCAACACCGCCCGCCGCAGCCGCAGGGCCGGACTCCGGTCCCGACGACGCCGCGCTCGTCGCCGCCGCCCAGGCCGGCGACCGCGCCGCGCTCGACGCGCTCGTGCGGCGTCACCACGCGGAGGTGACGCGGCTGATGTGGCGCTTCGCCCGCCGCCGCGCCGATCTCGAGGATCTGGTGCAGGATGTGTTCGTGCGCCTCGTGCGCGCGCTGCCGAGCTGGCGCGCCGAGCAGCCGTTTCTCCATTGGCTGCGGCGCGTGGCCGTGAACGCCGGCCGCGACCATTGCCGCCGCGAAGCCGTGCGCAGCCGTTGGGCCGCCCCACCCTCGCCGGATCCCGACGCCCCGCCGCCCGAGGCGATCGCGCCCGGCACCGATCCCGCCGCGCGCCTTGCCGCCGATGAAGCGAAGGCTCTGCTCGCGCACCTGCCGCCCGACGACCGCACGCTGCTCACGCTCCACTATCTCGAAGGCTGGGAGTTCGCCCGCATCGGCGAGCTGCTCGGCTGGTCCGGCCCCGCGACGAAGCTGCGCGCCTTCCGCGCGCGTCGCCGGCTGCAGTCCCTTTTGAAGAACCACGACCTCCCATGAACCCGTCACCCGAATCTTCCGACGCCAAGTGGGCGCGCCTCGCCGCCCACGCCCGGGCCGACGTGCCACCGCAGCTCGATGTGTCCGCCGCGCTGCACGCCGCGCGCACCGCTGCCGCAGCGCCGCTGCCGCCCGCCCGCTCGTGGCTCGACGATTTCGCGGCGCTGTTCGCCACGCCCCGTCGCCTCGCCGGCTGCGGCAGCTTCGCCGCGCTCGCGCTCGTGGTCGCCGTCTGGCTCGCGAACGACACCTGGAGCCAACTGGAACCCTGGGCCGATCTCGTCGGCTCGGCATTGGAGGACTCGCTGTGATCACGCTGCACTGGAAGGCGCTGCTCGCCGCGTTCTTCATCTTCGTGACCGGTCTCGCCGTGGGCGTGCTCGGCACGGTCGGCTACGGCGTGCGCCACACCCGCGCGCTGCTCCGCGAACCGGCGGCCGCGCAAGGCCGCTTCGAGCGCGCGACCGGCCGCATCGAGAAACGTCTCGTTACGGAACTCGAGCTCGACGCCGCGCAGGCCGCGATCGTGCACCGCGAGTTCGCCCGCACCGCCACCGAGCTCCGGGCGCAACGGGTGGAGACGCTGCAACGCACCCGCCGCACGATCGCTGCAACGATTCTCCGCATCGGCGCGGAGCTCCCGCCGGAGAAACGCGCCGAGCTCCGGCGCCTGGGGATGGAAGAGCCCACCGATCCGTCCGAGAAGACGCCCGCCGGCGCGCCGGTTCCACAGACAGAGAAAGGGCAGTGAGCTTCGCGGGCGAACCGAGGCCGCTGGTTGGGCGGAACCGCTGGGCCCGCCGAGCCGACGGGCGGTTCGGAGAGCCGTCCCTACCGCGAACGGTTGGCGCTGTTGGGATCGACCCGCGACGGTAAACTTTGCGCGAACGGCCGGTCACCGATCTGTGAAACGCGGGCCCGCTGCACCTCACCCCTTTCGCCACCGGCAAACCCGGGTAGGGTGACAGCGCGATAGTTTGTTGTGTGGGGTTGATTGGCCCGAACGAACTGACGGGCGCCGCCAGCCACGGCGCCCGTCCTCGTTTTCCAACCCGGTGTTGCACGTCAGACAAACGGGCACCCCTCGCGAGGTGCCCGTGGAAACTGGTTACGATCGACAGCGATCAGTTCTTGGTGCGGTCCTCGCCCTTCGTGTCAGCCGTCGGCGTGCCGAGGAAGCTCGGGAGGTTGAGGCCGACGTTCTTCGCGAGCTCGTTGATCGGGAGCACGCCCTTGTAGAGGTCCTGCACGAACTGGCCGGGGCCGGCGGCTCCGCCGGCGCCGCCGCCCATGACGACGACCTTCTCGAACGCGAGACCCTTGATCGCGCCGGCCTGGATCTCGGCGATGCGGACGATGTTTTCCGCGATGAGGAGCTGCGTGGCGCCCTGCGCGTCGTGGGAAACCTTGAGGAGCTTGTCGAAACCGGCGGCCTTCGCGTCGAGCAGCGCCTGCGTGCCCTCGGCCTCGGCGACGAGCTTGGCACGGATACCGGCGGCCTCGCCCTCCGCGACACGTTTGGCGCCCTCGCCCTCGGCTTGCTTCTGGATGACGTAGGCGGCGGATTCACCCTCTTGAATGAGGCGTGCCTGCTGCGCGGTCGCCTCTGCGTCGATACGCATGCGCTCCTTCTCGATCTCCGCTTTCACGATGAGATCCGCCTGCTGCTGCGCCTTCTCGCGGGCGGCGCGGGCGAGCTCGGCCTCCTGCTGGGCCTTGTAGCCTTCCTGCAACGCGCGCGCCTCGGCGACCTTCTGCGCGGCCTCGATGCGACGTTTCGCCTCGGCCTGTTCGGAGGCGAGATCGGCGTCGGATTTCGCGATGACGACCTGCGCGGTGTTCTGGCCCTTGCGCGCCTCGGCCTGGGCGTTGGCGACGCGGATCGCCTGCTCGCGCTCGGCCTCGGCGCGGCCGATGGCGCCGCGCTGGTTCTCCTGTGCGACCTTGATCTGCGCGTCGTTGATCGCCTTCGCGGCGGCTTCCTTGCCGAGCGCGTCGATGTAGCCGGAGAGATCGCGGATATCGCGGATGTTGCCGTTGATCATGCGCAGGCCGACCTTGTGGAGCTCAACCTCGACGCCCTTGGTGATGAGCCCGATGAGTTTTTCGCGGTCGTTGTTGATCTCCTCGATGGTCATCGAGGCGAACACGACGCGCATCTGGCCCATGATGATTTCGGAGGCGAGCTGCTGCACCTCGTCGAGCGTGCGGCCGAGGAGGCGCGTGGCGGCGTTCTGCATGACCTCGGTCTCGGTTGAGATACCGATGGTGAACGAGGCGGGCGCGTCGATGCGGATGTTCTGGCTGGAGAGGGCGCCCTTCAGCTCGATTTCGATGTTGATGGGAGTGAGGTCGAGGTACGCGTAGCTCTGGAAGAACGGGATCACGAACGTCGAGCCACCGTGGTAACATTTCGAAGACAGGCCGTTCGCCAGCTTGCCGTAGACCACCAGGATCCGGTCCGGCGGACACATGCGATAACGCGAGATGAGCGTCATCGCGACGATGAGGACGAACACGACCGCGAACGCGATCAGGATGATGTGGATGATTTCCATGGTTGGAGAGAAATGTAGGAGCGAAATGCGGGCGGAGTCAGGCGAGCGGCTCGACGAGCACCGTGCGGCTGTCGACGACGGCCAGGACCTTGATCTTTTCGCCGCTGGCGATCGGAGCGGGTGCGGCGCTGAGCGCGGTGTACGTTTCCTGGCGCCCCTTGAAGTTGACGACGACCTGGCCGCCGGCGGCCTTCGCGGGAGGGATGGTGAGATAGACGGTGCCGACCGCACCGACAGTGTCCTCGATACGCGCGGTGCCGTCGCTGCGCATCGCAAGGATCGCGCGGAACATGAGCACGATGACAGCCATGATCAGCCCGCCGGCACCGAGTGCGCATGCGATCGCCGCGAAGAACGGTAGCCCCGCGTCGAGCGCCAGGCCGCCCGCCCAGCCGAAGCCGAGGAAGAAGCCGGTGAGCGGTTTGATGGAGAAGATCCCGCCGCCGCTGTCGCCGTCGTGCGCTCCGGAGGCGTCGGCCGAGCCGATCGCGTCGACGGCGTCGTCGTGGTCCATGCCGATCATGGAGAGGACCATGAGGACGAGGGAAACCAGACCGGCGACGAGGCCGATGCCGTAGAAGAACTGCTTGGCGAGCGTGAGCTCGTTCCACCAACCGTTGACGCGTTCGATAATAGCGAGGGTGATCATGGGGAGCGCCGGGGACAGCATCGCAGATACCGCGCGTCGTGGGTATTACAATGCCGTTTACCTGTTTCGAGGGAGCACCGGCGCGTGATGGATGAGCCACGCCAGCGACTCCGAGAACCAGGTAACCCCATCGGGCCGCGACGCTCCCCGCCGAGCGCCGCACTCGGCAGCGCGCTCACTCCTCGCCGTCGAGGTAGTCGAGCGGAGCGGAGCGAATCAGGCGGCGCTCGGGGGAACGCACGAGCCATTTGTCGCTGTCGGGGTAATGACAGGATTCGCCGAGCGGGTTGTCGGCGACGATGAGGACTTGGAGTTGCTCGTTGTCCGCGGCGAGGAGTTGGTGCGGCTCGCCGGGCGCGAAAAGGAAACAGTCGCCCGGCTCGATCGCGGTACAGCCGCCCGCGTGACGCACGGTGCCGCGACCGGCGAGCACCTGGTAATACTCCCATTGGGCGCTGTGCGAGTGATATGGGCACGCGGCCTTGCCGGGCGGAATCCGGCAGAGCTCCACATCGAAGGGGTGGCGACGCGCGAGATCGGTTGACAGCGGCTCACGGCCGAGCGCCACCGAGATCTCCTGGTCGGCCGAGGCGAACTTTCCCTGGGGAGAGCTCCAGTTTTCGGCGGGGATTTCGCGAACGTTCACCTTTTTCATCGGGAAGAGCGGGAGGAGCGAAGAGCGGAGGGAAGGTGCAGGCTAACGGAGCCAGCGCGGCTGTCGAATGACCGTGCGCCCGCTCTCGGAGATTGTCCGGGAAACCGCGCGGAGCGGAGCTGCCCGATTTGGGATTGCGGGCGGGGAGACGCGGGCCGAAATTCCCGCGACCGCAAACCCTGCCCGTGGTGGCGGGCCTCCAACCATGTTTCAGGTCACGTTTTCCGATCAGAGCGTCAAGGAGCTCAACAAGCTCGACAAGCTGGCCCAGCTCGAGGTGATCGAGCCCCTCGGGAGCCTCACGGCGGCCCAGTTGGCGCAGCCGCGCGAACCCCTCGGGCAGTTCAGCCGCGAGGGCCACACGTTCTACCGGCTGCGCTCGGGCGATTTCCGTTTCTATTTCGAACGAAACGGCGACACCCTCCACGTCCAGTGGATCCTGCACCGGAACTCGCTCGAGGATTTCCTCTTCCGCACCAAGCTGCCGGTGAGCGATCAGCAGTTGGTCGAGCAGCATTCGAAGTTCTGGAAGTACCTCGAGAGCCTCACCAAATAGCGCGCCAGCCCGCGAGCGCCCGCAGCCATGCCGTCGGACCTCCATTCACGCGAGAATCCCTACAACGTCACCCAGGCGAGCCGGATCTATTTCCTGCCGAACCTGATGACGGCGGGAAACCTATTCTGCGGCTTCGTGGCGGTGATCAAGTGCATCCAAGCCCGCCTGATCGCCGATGGCGGCCAGTTTGCCGCCGCGCACATGAACCACCTGCCGCGCGAGTACTACATCCAGGCGGTGTGGTTCATCCTCGCCGCGGTGCTTTTCGATTCGCTCGATGGCCGGCTTGCGCGCATGGGCGGGCGCACCTCGCTCTTCGGCGCAGAGTTCGACTCGCTCGCCGATGTCGTGTCGTTCGGCATCGCGCCGGCTTTGATGGTGTTCTTCCTCATCCTCGCGCCGCAGGAAGGTTACCAGTGGTTCCGCGAGCTCGGCTGGTTTGTGGCGTTCATCTATCTGCTTTGCGCCGCGGTGCGGCTCGCCCGGTTCAACGTCATCACGAACCCGCTGCTCCAGCGCTCCGAGCACGAGTCGAACAAGGATTTCCTCGGCCTGCCTGTGCCCGCCGCCGCCGGCGCCGTGGCCTCGCTCGTGTTGTTCCTGCTCCACCTCGCCGACAACGAGCGCTCGCTTCAGAAAACCACCTTCGCGCTGCCGCTGCTGTTGTTGCTGATCTCGTTCCTGATGGTCAGCACGATCCGCTACCCGAGTTTCAAGAAAGTCGATTGGCAGACCAAGACGCGGCTGTGGACCTTCATCGTGCTGCTGATCGTCGGGGCGCTGCTGTGGAAGCTGCAGGAGATCTCGTTCCTCGTGCTCTTCCTGAGCTACATCGCGTTCGGCATCATCCGCCACCTCCGCCGTAACTGGCATGCCCGCCGCCACGGAGTTTCCCACAACGCGGGTGTGAGTAACCATCCAACAAAATCCCCATAACCGACCGGCGGTGCCGAACCCGGAGTTTGCCGACAACTCCACGGAAGTTGCTCACACCAGCCCGGTCGTTCTGCTCCCCTCTGAAAAACGCCGGCACGCACGCCAAATCCGCGTTGTTCACACCCCATAATAGGAAGAATAATCTGTAGTTCTTTCTTCTCCCAATTCACTCTCGTGTCAGCAACCACCCCTTAACACTTGTCCAGTCTCGCATGAAATTCCGAATCAACCGCGACCACTTCAGCAATGGCCTCGCCCAAGTGCTCAATGTCGTCGGCTCGAAGGCCACGATGCCCATCCTCAGCAACGTGCTGATCGAGGCGGACAAGGACCATATTTCGCTGGCGACGACGAATCTCGACCTCGGCATCCGCTGCAAGATCAAGGCGGAGGTGAAGGAAGCCGGCGCCATCACTCTCCCGGTGAAACGCCTCGCCACCATCGTGCGCGAGCTGCCGAACATCGATGTCGCGGTCGACACCACGCCGAGCCACCAGGCGAAGATCGCCTCCGGCGGTTCCGCGTTCAAGATCATGGGCATGGGCAAGGAGGAGTTCCCGCCGATGCCCGAGTTCGCCGACGAGAAGGCCGTCACGCTCGAGCAGGAGGAGCTCGCGACGATGCTCAAGAGCGTGTCCTACGCGCAGTCCTCCGACGAGACGCGCTATATCCTCAACGGCGTCTATTTCAGCTTCCGCGAGAACAAGCTCACGCTGGTTGCCACCGATGGCCGCCGCCTCGCGCTCACCAGCAAGGACCTCACCTCGCCCGAAGGCGCCGGCAACATCATCCTGCCCGCAAAAACCGTGTCCGAGCTTGTCCGCATGCTCGACAAGGGCACGAAGGTCCGCCTCGCGGTCACCGAGAAGCGTTCGGCGTTCGAGATCGGCACCGACAAAGTCGGCGACAACGGCCTCATCGACAACATCTACCTCTTCTCGAAGGTCGTCGATGGCAACTACCCGAACTACAACCAAGTCGTGCCGAAGGAGACGCACCAGCGCATCAAACTCGAGCGCGAGCTCTTCTTCCAGTGCGTGCACCGCGCCGCGCTCGTCACGAGCGAGAAGTCGAACTCGGTGAAACTGAAGCTCAGCAACAACCTCCTCGAGATCACTGCCTCGAGCCCGGACTTCGGCGACGCGCACGAATCGATGGCGATCGAGTACGCCGGCCCGGAGCTGCAGGTCGCGTTCAACCCGCAGTTCGTGATGGATCCGCTCAAGGCGTTGAACAAAGACCAGGTCTTTTTTGAGCTGAAGGACGAGGTGAGCCCCGGCGTGTTCAAGACGCTTGAGAGCTTCCTCTGCGTGATCATGCCGGTCCGCCTGAGCTGATCCGCCCCGCCCCTTCCCGCCGCCGGTGTTCGCGCCGGCGGCTTTTTTGTCGGGGCGATTTCCCGCTTTCGCTTCATGAGTGCGTTTGTTCCGCTCCCCGCGATGGAAATCGGCCAGATCATTGTCGGCTTCTCCGCGATTTCGCTCCTGCTCCACCTGCTGAACTCGCGGGTGTTGCTGCCGATCGTGACGATCGCCAACCGCTGGGTGCGTTGGATCCTGTTTTCACTCGGCGTCGCCTACCTCGCGGAGGCCTTCGGCTGGACGGAGCGGCCGTTCTGGGCAACGGCCGTGCTGGCGTTCCTCGGCTGGTTCCTCGTCGAATCCGTCTATCACTGGCTCGCGATCCGCGCGCTGAGTCTCAGCCCGTTGCCGCTGTTTCCACGCTTCGTCGTGAACAGCAGCGGTGAGGAATGGCCCACGCAACGCCGGCTCTTCGCGATCCGCGAGTGGCTGCGCCGCGAGAAGTTCCACCTCGCCCAGTCGCTCAAGGCCGAGATCGCCCCGGGCATCTTCCTGCGGCTCTCCGTTTACCAGGACGCCTCCAATCAGCTCCGCCTGCAGGTTGCATTCATCCCCCAGCCCACCGGCGCGATCGGACTCTACTACACGCTCTCCTCCCGCACCGAGAGCGATGTGCGCTACGTGACCGACAACCTCCATCTGCCCTTCGGCGGCTTCTATCCGGAAAACTGGTTGGTCGAGCGGCGCCCGTGGATCCGCAGCCTCGCGCGGCTCGTGGCGCGGCACCGGCGGCGTCTCCGCTCGGCGGATTTGCCGCTCTTGCCGTGGACGACCGAGCCGCTCGAGGATCTCAACCGCCAGCAAGGTCAGCTCGAAAAGGTTAACACCGAGCTCGGTTTCCTCCACTCGCACCAGGACCGCGAGGAGTTCGGCAAGATCTCCAAGGAAGGCCGCTACCGCGTGTGGAAGGAGATCTGGATGCTCAACTACCTCGGTCGCACGGTCTCCTACTGAGGCCTTAGGGCGCGGCCCCGGGTTGCAGCTTCCGGGCGCGGCTCAACCGCGCACCGGGGAAAGCCGTAAAATCGAGGTCCAACCCTCCGCGAGGTGGAACCGCGCTTGCCAGACCTGCCAGCGGAGGGAAGATGCGCTCACTTGAGGTGACGCTATGGGCACTACGATTCTCCTAGTTGACGACGATGTTGGCGCGCGACGGACCTTGGCGTCCCTGTTGCAGCGTTTCGGTTTCCGCGTCGTCGAGGCGGAAGACGGCCCGGAGGCGCTCATCACGGCGCGCACACTCGTGCCCGACCTCGTGCTGAGCGACTACAACATGCCCGGCATGAACGGCGCCGCGCTCCTGCGCGAGCTGCGCACCACTCTGCCGGCGCTCGCTGCCGTGCCGTTCGTGCTTTTCAGCGGCTACATCGACCACTGGACCGGCACGGCCGATGATCCCGCGCCCGATGTCGTGTTGTCGAAGCCGGTCACGATCGAGCGGCTGTTGGGCGAGATCAACGCTCTGCTCAAGCGCCGCAGCGCCATCGCGCGGGCGGTCGAAACGGCATCGCGCCCGGCTGCCTGACGCGCAGCCGCAGCGTGGCTGCACGACTTTTTCGCCGCGAGAGCCGCCAAGGCTCTCGGCTCTCGCGAGCGTGGGTTGACCTTCGTCAGCACCGCTCCGGCTCACACGCCGGAGTACGCGGAGAATCCGCCATCGACCGGGATGACCGCGCCGGTCACGAACCCGCTGGCCTTGTCGTCGCACAGCCAGCGCAGCGCGCCCAAGAGTTCCTCAGGGCGGCCGAAACGCCGCATCGGCGTGTGATCGACGATCTTCTTCGCGCGCGCCGTGGGCGTGCCGTCGGCGTTCCAGAGCAGCGCCTTGTTCTGCTCGGTGGAGAAGAAGCCGGGCGCGATCGCGTTCACGCGCAGCCCCGCCTCGGCGAAGTGCACGGCCATCCAGTTCGTGAGGTTGTTGAGCGCGGCCTTGGCGGCGCAGTAGGCCGGCACCTTCGTCATCGGGCGGTACGCGCCCATCGAGGAAACGTTGATCACGGTCGCACCCGGGCGGCCGAGCAGCAGCGGGAGGAAGACCTGCGTGGGCAACAGCGTACCCATGAAGTTGAGATCGAAGACCGCGCGGAAGCCGGCTTCGTCGAGATCGAGGAAGCTGCCCGGACCGGTGGTGACGGCGCTCTTCGCCGCGCCCTCCCAAGTCTCGGTGGCGGTAGTGCCGCGCGGATGGTTGCCGCCGGCGCCGTTGAGGAGGATGTCGCAGCCGCCCCAACGCCTCTTCACCTCGTCGCGCGCCGCCTCGAGCGAGGCGCGGTCGAGCACGTTGGCGGCGAGTGCGATCGCCTCGCCCCCGGCCTCGCGGATCTCCTGGGCGACCGTCTCGCCCTTCGAGGCGGTGCGATTGAGGATCGCGACTTTCACGCCGTCCCCGCCGAGCGCGCGCGCCATCGCGCCGCACAGGATGCCGCCGCCACCGGTGATGACGGCGACCTTGTTCGAAAGAGCAGTGGTGTTGGTTTTCATGGGAGGAAGCGAGCGGTGCGGAGGGCGCTGCTAGTGCGGGAGAACGCGGGGTTTCTGCGGTCGCTGTGTGGTTTCAGTCGGCGCCTTTGGTGAGCGCTTCCCAGAGTCCGTTGAGGTACGCGATGCCCAGCGCGCGGTCGTAGAGGCCGTAGCCGGGCCGGCCGGTCTCGCCCCAGATCATGCGGCCGTGATCCGGGCGCATGTAGCCGGTGAAACCGATGTCGCGATACGCTTTCATTACTTCGTACAGGTCGACGGAACCGTCGCTCGAGAGGTGCGAAGCCTCGGTGAAATCGCCGTTGGGGAAACGCAGGATGTTGCGGCAATGCGCGAAGTGGATCCGCCCCGGCGCGCCGAAGCGGCGGATCATCGCGGGCAGGTCGTTGGCGGGATTGGCGCCGAGCGAGCCCGTGCAGAACGTGAGCCCGTGGTAGGTGCTCGGGTTGAGCGCGAGCACGCGCGCGATCTTCGCTTCGTCGGTCACGATGCGCGGCAGGCCGAACATCGGCCACGGCGGATCATCGGGATGGATCGCCATGCGGATGTCGCACTCCTCGCACACCGGCATCAGCGCATCGATGAAGTACTTCAGGTTCGCGACGAGGCGGTCGGTGTCGACGACCGCGTATTTCACGAAGAGCTCCTTGAGCTGCGCGAGGCGCTCCGGCTCCCAACCGGGAAGTTTGAAGCCGTTCGCGCTGCGGGCGAACAGTGCGAGCACGGTCTCCGGCGTGAGGTCCTTCACCTTCGCGGCCTCGTAGAAGAGCGCGTTGGAGCCGTCGGGCAACGGATGCGCGAGATCGGTGCGGAGCCAGTCGAAGACCGGCATGAAGTTGTAGCACACGACCTTGATGCCCGCGCGCGCCAAGCGGCGGAGCGTCTCGCGGTAGTTCTCGATGTAGCGGTCCCGCGTAGGCGCGCCGAGTTTGATGTCGTCGTGCACGTTCACGCTCTCGATCACCTCGAGTTCGAGGCCGGCGGCTTCGACGGTCGCCTTGAGGTGCGCGATCTTCTCGGTCGGCCAGACCTCGCCGACGGGCACATCGAACAACGCACCGACAATCCCGGGCGCGCCGGGAATCTGCCGCACCTGCCAGAGCGCGATGCTGTCGTCGTGTTCACCGAACCAGCGGAACGTCATCTTCATGTGGGGAAAATCGTCGGAAACGGTGCAGGTTGCGAAACGCCGCCCGCGCCGCGATGCCCTCGCCGGTAGCCGTACACCAACGCGGGTGCGGGAAAGCCCACTCCCGTCGTGGCGAAGGTCGCCGGACCTTCGGCGCCAATGAGGCTTCCGGTCACGCGCGCCGTTCCGGGTTTGCGAGAGCCTTGGCGGCCTGCGCCACGACCGGATCGCACCTCGACCGGAGCCCATCCCGATCAGGCGCTGTTTCCCGCCTCGCTTCATCCTGAACGCCGCCACCATCCGCAGCAGGATTTGCACGCAGCCTCCGAAGCGGAACCGGGTTGTGCCATGTCAACCAATAGTTGATATCTACTCTCCGCGAGTTCGGTTGACGGAGGAAGGGACGGCTCTCGGAGCCGTCCCTTCGCCCGGCGGGCCCAGCGGTCCCGCCCTACCTCCGATCGTCAGTTCACGCTGCGCCCGTTCGCTCACTCACTTCCGCTGCACGAGCGGGACAATCGCAATGCCGGCGATGGCGAGGAGCAGCACCGCCGCGGTCGCGTACGGCGGACGGGCGGTGCGCGCGAGAGCGAGCGTGAGCTGCAGCGGCTTGTCGCCCTCGACCTGCAGACTGCGGGTGAACGTGAGCACCTGCCCACGTTCCGAGAGCGTCACGTCGATCGCGCGCGGCGCCGGCTCGGCGGCGAGCTGCTGGTCGACGAGCCGGTCGGCGATGCCGCGCAACGCGGTGTTCTCGTCGGCCGAGTTGCCCATGAGGAGCTGGTCGACCTGCGTCGGATCGAAGTTCACCTGGCCCTGCATGAATGGGTTCAGGCTGGCCGCCTGTTCGAGCTGCTCGTTGCGCCCGGCCTCGACGCGGTTGTCGAGGTAGAGGCGTTGGCGGCGCGTGTTCAGGCCGAGCACCGTCTGCTGCGTCTTCAGATTTCGGAGCTGCACGCGGGCGTCCTCGTTCGCCGCCTCGTCGAGCGCCTGCGTGGCGGCGGCGCGCGCGAGCACTTCGCCGGCCTTCTGCTGGTCGCCCTTCTGCATGAGCTGATTCGCCTCCTCGAGCATCGCCACGGCCTTCTTGGACTCGGCGGAACGTTTCGAGAAGACCGCGCTCCGGTAGTCGGCCACGCTGAAGGACCCGCCGTAACGCTCCTCGCGCAACCGCAGTCCGCCGCCGTAGTTCGCGAGCTCGTATCCGACCGGCAAAACCACGCGCCACGCCACGTTCTCCAGTGGCACGTTGAGCCGCGGGCCGATGAGCGACACATCGCCGCCTCGGCGCGCTGGCGCCGAGTACACCACGCGTACGGTGGCCGAGCGCTCGCCGGCGGTGTTCGGCACGACATGGAAGAGAAACGCGTCGCCCTCGCGCACCACCGCCGCGCTGGCGCCATTGACGAGCGTGTTGAACAGCGCCGCGCCCTCCGGCAGCCGCATCCGCAGCGTGCTCTTCTCGAGCACATCGACGCGCAGGTCCACCGCGGTGAGGCTGTTGCCGGCCGGGGAGAACAACGTCGTGAGCTCGCCCTGTGTGACGCGCAGTTTGAGCGCCTCGGCGACCTCGTGCCGCCGCACCGCGACGGCGAGCGGCGCCTCGGCCTCCGCCACGCGGAAGCACAACGCCGGCACGCTGCGATCAGTGCGGTTTTGCAGAAACGCCGGCACCGCGCTCCAGTCCGCCCGCGCCCAGCCTCGCGGCGACGCGCCGGCCTCGAGCTCGAGCCGGCCGCCCGCGCGCACCACGACGAACTGCGTCGCCTGCCGCGCGCCGACGAATTCCGGCACCACGATCGTCTCCGCTTTCTGGTCGGCCGATGGCCCTTGGAACTCGATCTGCACATCCGTCTCGCCCGCGACACCGCGCTGCAGCCGGATCTCCCACTCGTCGCCGCCGGGCACGCGCACAAGATCGCTCACGGCGGCGCCGGTCGCCCGCACGGTGCGCGCGCGCTCCTCGCCGAGCCCGGGCAGGCGCACGCGGAATTGTTTCACCGCGGCGTTCTCCACGCGGTAACGCAGCCCTAGCCGCACAAGCGTCTGACCCTCGCGCACGGTCGTCTCCTGCAACGCCTGCACCGTCACCCATGGTTCCAGCGCCTCGATACCGAGTTTCACCGACCAATCCTCCTGCAACAACCGGAACGCCAGCGTGCCGGGCTGCAACCCGCCGACCTGCCGCGGATCGAGCTGCGTGACTTTCTCGCGCTCCACGGCGCGTAGCCGCAGCCCCTTGCCGGGCACGACGAGCGCCTCGCCGGTCTGGCGCGTGGCCTCGCGGATCTGCAGGTGCGGGATCGGCCACGCCTCCTGCGCGCGGGGCGCGGCGCCGGCGAGCGTGAGCGCAAACGCCGTCTCGCCGAGCGTTCGGCCGGCGAGGTGCAGCGTAACGATACGCTGGTTACCTTCCTGTGCCTCCGTCCAGTGGCTTAGCGCGCCGCCGCTGAGCGCCTCGACTTCGAGGCCCGCGGGCAGCGCGAAGCTGAGCTTGAACAACCCCACGCGCGTGATCGCGGCCTTGAGGTCGACCGCCATCACGAGCCGGTCGTCGTCGAGGGAAAGCACCTGCCGGCCCACCACGCGCACCTCGGGCGCGACCGGTGCGACCTTCAGCGAAACGCTGCCGCCCTCCTGCCCGAAACGCCACGCGTGCTGTAACGTGGCCGCGGGCTCGTCGTCGTCGTTTTCCGGAATCAGCTCCGGATCGAAATCCTCGGTATTCACTGCTGAGAGGCCCGCCGGGCGCACACTCTCCGGCTGCGCGTCGCCGCCGAAGGCGAGCCCGAGCGTGCCCACATCGCCCGCTGCGCCGACGATGCGCAACGGCGTGAGCGTCACGTCGAACGGCAGCGCACCGGTGCCGAGCTGCGTCTCGATGCCAAGGCGGAACTGTCGCTCCTGCGGCGAGGCGAGCACGACCTGCAGCCGGTGTTTCTCGGGATCGAAACGCCACGAGGAGATCAGCGCGTCCTCGCCTTTCACTTCACCCACGGTCAGGCCGGCGGGCACGTCGAGCGCGAGCGTCGTCACGCGGCCCTGCACCGGCCGGATGGAGACGATCATGCGGCCGTTCACCACTCCGGGGCCGGGGATGAAGAGCTGCGTCGTCTCGGCGAAAAACTGCGTGGCTTCCGTCGTGAGATCGCGGCGTTTCGGCTGCAACTGCACGAGCGCGGCGCCGTACGGCGCGAGCACGAGCGTCGCGCCACTGCGCGTGTCGCCGAGATTCGGAGTCGGCAGCACCTGCACCGCCGCGGGAGAGCGAAACTCCCAGCCGGCTTGGTCCAGCTGCACGGTCACGCGCTGCGTCGCCGCGGGTCCGTTCGGGAGCGCGATCTCGGTCGTGCTCTTCGGCATCGGAAGCTCGAACCGCACGCGCGCGGTGAGCAGCCCGTCGCGTTCCGGAGCGACGTAATAGGCGGCTTGGTCGCCGGCGTCGGCCCCTTTGCCGAGGCGCAGTCCGTCGGCCTTGAACTCGGTCAACACCGCCGGCGCGCGCAGCAGCAGGAAGCTGTCGCCCGGGCCGCCCCGCACCGTGAGCTCCAGTTCGCCGTAGAGGCGGTCGTCTCGAATCGTCCAATTCTGCACCGCCGACTGCGCTGCTTTCGCGACGGCCGCCGGCTCGACCGGCTCCGGCCGGATCTGATCGACCTGCGCCTGCGCCGGTTGGCCCGTGAAGCCGAACGCCAGCGCGCCGAGGAGCGCAAGCAGCGGCGCGACCGATGCCGGCCCCGCGCCCGCTTCGCCGCGGGATTCCAGCTCGGCCGCCTCGACGAGTTTGCGGTCTCGGCGCGCGCGATTCCAACGGCCCCAGGTCGGCACGAAGAGCAACAGCCACACCGCCAGCGCACCCCAGCCGTAGAAGAGCACCGCGCCGCCGTGCTGCACGAGCAGCCCGGCTGCCACGAGCACGATGCCGAGCGGTAGGGCGAACGACGCACGATTCGCCGCAGGCTGTGTTTCACCCGAAAGATCCTTCCTCGCTGCGAACCACGCGAACAACGCCACCGCCACACCCACGACCGCGGCGGCGACGCCCCACCACGAGATCATCGCCAGCCACGTCGATGTATTCACAACCGTGATCGTCACGCTCTCGCCCGCGGGCACCATCGTGGCCGAGTACGCGAGCTCCTGCAGATTCGAGCGTCGCGCAACCGTGGCCGCCGCCGCGACGAGTAGCGCCGCGATCGTCACGTTGGCGAAGACGATGAGCGCGAGCAGGCGCCAGCGCTCGCTCCGCGCGAGCAACGCGCCGAGCGCCGTGAACGCGAGCAACAGCGCCGCGCCGAACGCCCCGCGCCGGGCGACCCACTCGAAACCGGTCTCGGTGAGCGCCGGGCGCACGAGCTCGGCGTTGCCGCCGCGCGGCGCGAGCTGCCGGCCGGTGTCGGCGTGCAACGTCCATTCGTTGATCACGCTGGGCGCGACGGTGCGCGGCGCCACAAGCTCGATACGCGAGCCGCCGTTGGCCGCCTGCCCGAGGCGGAGCGTGACGGCGACGGGATCGTTGGGGTTCAACTTCGCCGGGAGCGGCACGAGCGTGTCGGCGCCGTCGGCGCGGGCGGTGACGATCTCGTTGTCGACGCGCGCCTCCCAGAGCTTCGCGCCCGCGGGGAGCTGGAGCCGGAGGGCCTTGCGGCCGCGGGTCTTCACGAAGAACTGCGCGTCCGTCACGACCTGCCCGTCGCGGGAAATCTGGCTGGCGAGCTTCGCGAAATCGACGACCTGATCGACCGTCTCGCCGGCCGCGTACCACTCGACGCCGACCTCCAGCGCGAACGGCCTCGCCGTGTACTGGTAGATCGCGAGCGAGGGCGCGCTCGACAGCAGCCGGTACTCCGTGGGCAGCTCGAGCGGCTCCAGTTTCAGGAGACCGCCCTCGGCCTTGCGCACCTCGTGTTTGACCTGCGTCGGGCTGACGACCTGCACGTAGCCGCGCTCCGCCTGCACGCCGAGCGGGCGCACCTGGCCGGGCTGGATCGTGCCGCCGCGCGCGCTCATCGGCTGCTCGAAGGTCACGAGCAATGTCGCCGCGCCGAGCACCGGCTGGTGCAGCGCGACCACGATCTCGTCGCCCTCGCGGCGCCAATCGCGTCGCACGTTCTGGCCGGTCACATCGATGTTGCCGGCTTCCGGCGGCACCGCGAGCTGCCACTCGGTGGCCGGCGCGCCGACGACGAAATAGTTCAGCAGCACGCTGCCGTACAACACGCCCTCCTTGACTGTGTAGAGGTGGAAAACATCCGCCTGCACGCTCTGGCCGAGGGCTTCGACCTTGAGCGCGGCCGACCACTCGGCGTCGCGCAGCCGCCACGCCTGCTGGAGCCGAGCCGTCTGCTGCGGGAAATAGCTCAACGGCACCTCGACGAGTTTCTCCACGCCCGCCGGCACTAGCCGGTAGCCCGGCGTCGCCACGGCTCCGATATGGCCGCGCACGGATTTCGCGCCGGGGAACAGGAGCGCGGGCAACTGCCACTCGCCCGCCGCGGCCGGCTGGTTCTTCTCGAGGCGGAGCTGGAGCAGCGCGCGGCCTTCGACGGGCGCGGCGAACAACACCTTCAGCGCCCGCCGCCCGTCGACGACGCTCGACTCCGCGATGAAGTCGCTCACGCCGCCGCCGGTCACGCCGACGACCGTGTAGTCGGCCGGAATCTGGATCGTCCAGTCGCGCAACGGCGCTTCGCGGATGTCGAGCTCGAGGCTCGCCATGAGCGTGCGGTCGGTTTCGCCGAGTTCGTAGATCAGGATGGCGGACACCCCGACTTCCGGCTGGATCTGCGACGCGAGCAGGCGGTAGGTGCGCTCCGCCGCGGGGAAACGGTAGACGAAGACCTGCCGTACCTCGTCCTCGTCGAGCGCGCCGGTCGGGTACTGCTCCGGCGCGAGCTGCATCATGCCGGCGACATCGGCCACCTCGAGCCGCACCGCGCCGTCATTCGCCACGCGTACGAAACCCGAGTGGCGCACCACGCCCTCGGGCGCGAGCCGCAGCGGCTCCACGCGCACCGGGAATCCGGCGAGCGCGGTCTGGCTGCGGACGGTGAGCGAGCCGCCCTGCTCGATCGGCCGGCTGAACTGCACCTCGAGCGCGCGTCCGGAATCGGCGGGTACGACGCGCCAGCTCAGGAGATTGGCGCCCTCCACGCCGACGATTTCGCCCGGTCCCTCGAGCCGGATGCGCAGCGCGGTGAGTTTTCCCTGGAGGATCTGCAGCGCGAGCGTCGACTCCTGGCGCAGCAGGCCGGCGCCGAGGCGGGAGTCGGTCTGCTCGGTGCTGGTGAAGAAGAGTGCGCCGTCGGCCGCCTTCGCCTCGTGTTTCCACGCGAGCGCGGTGGCGCCGTCGGCCGGCAGGAATCCTTGCCAACCTTGCGCCGTGGCGACCGGCAGAACGGCGCGCTGTGGATCGAAACTGACTCCGGCCGGCAGTCCTTCGAGCTGGAGCGGCACGACCGCTCCGGCGGGCATCGAAAACTCGAGCACGCGCCACTCCCCCGCTTCGCGCACCGCCGCCGCGAAGGCGAGGTCGAGCGCGAGCGCGCCCTCGCGTTCGGTGACGAGTTCGTAGCCCTGGAAGGCGCTGCCGGCGGGCGCGAGCTCGAGGTGCCAGCCGTCGCCGGCGGC
>DATGXO010000222.1:0-61900 GCA_035298965.1 Opitutaceae bacterium
GGGGGACGGCGGACGGGTTCCTGGGGCCCGGGCTTGGGCGGGGCCGGGAGTTCGGCCGGGGTTTTCGCTCGCGAGCGGCGCGGACGCGTTTCGGCAAATCGCGCTAAAGCCCGGCCAAATCGGCCGATATTAGCGGAGCGCGGAACGACCCTCCTCCGCACCCGCATGCCAAGCGCCGCACCCATCTCCGATACAGTCCTCCGCGATCTCGTGAACAAAGCGATGTCCGACGTGTTGATCACGATGTTGGCGCTCAACTCCAAACTCGTCTGGGTTTCGGACGATCATCCGAGCGAGCCGCCGCCGCCGCTGAGCCAGAACTCGCCGCTCGTGGTGGGCGCCGTCGGCTTCGTGGGCGACATCAACGGCCTGATCTACCTGCACCTCGAGAGCGAGTTCGCGAAGCTCGTCACCTGCAAACTCGTGGGTCTCACGCCCGAGGACATCGAGGCCGAGGGCGACGAGGTCGTGAACGACGCGATCGGCGAACTCACGAACATGACCGTGGGCGGTTTCAAAAACGCCCTCTGCGACATGGGCCTGCCCTGCAATCTCACCATCCCGTCGATTCTGCGCGGGAGCAATTTCACCATCGAACCGGCCACCGACACCCTGCGCCACATCTACCAGTTCGAGACGGATGGCCAGAAGATGACGGCCGACCTGCTCCTCCAGTACAACGAGTAACTACCGTTTTCCATGCGCTACAAGATCCTCACCGTGGACGATTCCAAGACCGTCCGCATCATCGTCAAAAAGGCGTTCAAGAGCTTCGATTGCGACATCCTCGAAGCGTCCAACGGCGTCGAGGGTCTGGCCGTCGCCGCGAAAGAGGCTCCCGATGTGGTCCTGCTCGACATCACGATGCCCGTCATGGACGGCGTGGAGATGCTCACGAAGTTGAAGGCGGATCCGCTGCTCAAGGGCATCCCCGTGGTCATGCTCACCGCCGAGGGCGGCCGCGAACACGTGCTGAAGATCGCGAAGATCGGTGTGCGCGACTACATCGTGAAGCCGTTCAAGGAGGAGCTGCTCGTCGAAAAGGTGATGCGCATCGTCGACATCAAGCCCCTCAGCGAGGCGAACCAGCGCACGAAGACCATTTTCGATCCGGCCGAGATCCTCGTCGTCGAGGACAAGCCGGCGATCGTGCAGCAGATCCAGGAAGGCCTGAAACACACGCCGTGGCACGTGCACGGGGTGAGCACCACGGGCGAGGCGATCGATTTTTGCGGTCGCACGATTCCGGATCTGGTCATGTCGAGCCTCTCGTTGCCCGAGGACGGCGGTTTCACGCTGTTCCGCATGCTGCGCACGAACATCAAGACGAAGTTCACGCCGGTCTTCGCGCTCGTCGTGAAGACGGAGACCGCGGCGCAGCAACAAGCGCTGCAAGTCGGGTTCTCCGCCATCATCACCAAACCCATCGAATTCACCGAACTCGAGACGCGCATCGCGAAGGCGATGAACCTCGACACCTCGCTGCGCTATTTCGGCATCGAGGAAAACTCGCTCATCATGCGCCTGCCGGAGCACATGACGCCGGTCATCATCAACGAGGTGACGAGCTACATGAAGGGCAAGATCTCGGGCGCGGTCGACACCGGCGTGGGCCGCGCGATCATCGACATCAGTAAGCTCAAGGCGCTCGACATGCCGGTGATCAAACTCCTGTTCTCGTTCATGCAGTCCTGCACGGAGGTCTCGATCCAGTACGTGCTCGTCGGCAACGCCGTGGTGGCGAAGGAGTGCAAGGGTTTCGAGGACACGAAGAACTGGACGTTCTTCGACAGCCTCGAGCAGGCGAAGGCCAGCTACAAGGGCGAGACCGCCCCCGCCGAAGCGCCGGCCGCCGGCTGAGCCGAGCCCCAGTTGGTTTCCGAACCCGGTGCCCAGGCGCCGGGTTTTTTTTGCGAACCGGTGCGACGAATGTGCGAATCCCGGTAGCGCAAGCCCGACGGCCCGGATGCCACACTGGAGGTGCGCTCCCCGGAGCGGTCGCAGACGAGCTGCGACTCTACCGCAGGCGTGTTGGCCGGGGATGAGCGTTCGCGCTCAGCGCTCGACGAGCGGGAACGTCTCGAGCGCGGTGTGCACCGCTCCGGAAGGCCGCAGCTCGCTCGAATAGAGCGTGAATTGACCGACCCGGAAGGGCGGCGCGGCGAAATCGCGGTGTTCGCGCAGCCACTGCGCCACTCGCGCCGGCGGCACCACGCCCAGGTGCGCGAGCGTGAAATGGGGCACGAAATTGCGCAGGTCGGCGTCGAGACCGGTGGCGAGCACGGAATCGTCGATACGCTGGCGGAGTTGCTGGAGATGCGGATGCCCGCCGCCCACTCCGCACCAGAGCACACGCGGCTGGCCGCGCGGCGGGAAGACGCCGAGGCCTTCGACGGGCAGAAGAAAACGCACGACGTGGATCGCACGGAGGCGCTCGCGCAGGGGCTCGAGTTTCTCCGCCGGAGTGTCGCCGAGGAAACGCAGCGTGAGGTGCAGCCGCTCGGGTGGTGTCCAAGCGAAGCCGGACGCGGGCCGCATCAACGCGCCGAGCGCGGTGGCGACCGGCGCGGGGGCGTCGATCGCGATGAAGAGCCGGAGCGCGGCCGGGGCAGCGGCGGAATCAGGCGCGTTTGACGAGGCGGACGATCGCACTGACGACCACTTCGTCGGCGGTGAACGGGAAGTTCAAGACCTGATGGGCGAGGAGGAAATTCGGCACCGCCGTCTCGGCCGGCGAATGGTTGCTGAGGAGCACGGCGGGCAGGTGGGCGCGGCCGGGGATGGCCTGGCTGCGGCGCACGAAATCGCCGCCGGTGGGCTGCGCGAGATCGAGATCGGCCACGAGCAGCTCGACCGGGTTGTCCTCGATGAAGGCGAGCGCGCTGTTGGTGTCGCGAAACGCCACGGCGGGCTGGCCGGCCTGGCGCAACGCCTCAGCGAGGAGCGGCGCGACGCCGCGTTGGCTGTGGACGATGAGCGCGAGGGCGGGCAGGTCGGGCTCGGTGGTCGGGCGCGGGGCGAAGAGCGGTGGGATGACCTCGATCGCGCGGGCGAGCGTGCGGAAGCTGCTCGCGGTGATTTCGTCGGGGTGGTCGTGCAGATCCTCGAGCATGAGGCCCACGGCGCGGGCGAGGAGCGCAAGGCGCGGCAGCGCGGCGAGATCGGCCTCGTGGTAGAGGCGGTCGAAGCTGGCGCGCAACGGCGTGAGGGTGGCGAGGCGCTGGGCGCCCACGGCGGAGCCGGCGAACGCCTGGATCTGGGTGTTGAGCCGGGTCTCGATCGCAGAGGCCTCGCGGGCGAGCGCGGCGCGGGCATCGCCGCGCGAACCGGCGGTGGGGGGCGCGCTCGGCGCGATCGTGGCGGGGGCGACCGGTGGCGGGACGTTGGAGGATGGGGCCGCGAGGGCGGCGCGCACGATCTCGAGCAGGCGGTTGGGGCTGACGCTGTTCTTGTTGAGGCACTGGATCGCGCCGGCGGCGCGCGCGGCCTCGAGCAGGCGTTCGTCGAAACTGTGGGAGAAGACGATGACGGGGATCTCCGCGCACTGCGGCAGGGTGCGGAGATGGCCGAGGAGCTCGACGCCGTTCATGCCGGGGAGCATGAGGTCGAGGAGGATCAGCGCCGGCACGCTTGTGCGCAGAGCGGAGAGGGCGGCGGGACCGTCGGCGGCCACCTCGACGATCATCCCCTCGGTTTCGAACTTCTTCTGGTAGACCTTCAGGATGAACTGGTCGTCGTCGATGATCAGGACCTTTTTCATGGGAAGCGGGGGCGGGGTGGTGGCAGACTAGTTGATACGGTCAGGGCGGCAAGATCTCGTCGACGGCGGTGCGCGTGGCGGCGAGGACCTTGCGGGTCTCGGTGACGAGCGCGGCGGTGTGTTCGAGCTGGCCGGCTTCGATGGAGCGTTCGAGGCGACGCATGACGTTTTGCGCCTGCATCATGCCGCAGGTGGCGCACGAGCCGGCGCCGGTGTGGGCGTGGCGGCGCGCCTCCTCCAGATCGCGGGCGGCGAGTGTGCGCTCGAGCTCGGGCAGGAGGGCCTCCATGCGTTCGAAGAGAAGCGCGACGATCTCGCGGGCGGTGTCGGGATCGCCGGAGCTGAGCTCGTCGAGGCGCGAGCGCTCGATGAGCGGCGTCTGCTGCTGCGCGAGCATCGGAGTGGCGGCGGCGAGCGAGGCGGAGGTCTGGAAACCGGGGATGAACTTCTGCAGCGATTCGCGCAGCCGGGTGTCGTTGATCGGCTTGGTCGCGTAGTCGTCGAAACCGGCGGCGAGGCCGGCCTCGCGGTCGCCGGGCATGACCTTGGCGGTGATGGCGACGACCGGCAGGCGGCGCACGGGGCGACCGGCCTCGTGCTCGGCGGTCTCGTGTCGCCGGATCTCGCGCACGGTCTGCATGCCGTCCATGCGCGGCATCATGATGTCGAGGAAGAGCACATCGCAGGGGCCAGCGGCGAGCACGGTGAGGGCCTCGACGCCGTTGGAGGCGAGGCGGACCTCGCAGCCGAGGCGCTCGAGGTAGGTGCGCATGACCTTCTGGTTCACGAGGTCGTCGTCGGCGACGATGACGCGGGCGCGCGGTGCGGCGGCCTGTTTGGGCGCGGCGGCGGGCGCGGGATTGCTGGGCGGAGGTGCGGCCGGGGCGGGCGCGGCGGCGGGGCGTGGTGCGGCCGACGGCGGCGGCGGCGCGATATTGCGCGGCGGACGACGCAGGCACTCGAGCAACGTTTCCGGAAAGAGCGGCTTGAGCAGGATATCGAGTTTCTCGAGGCCGTGCTTGGGCTCGGGCGGACGGGAGGCGAGCACGACGAGGCGCGGGGGCGATTTCTGCTGCGCGAGCGTGCGGAGCGCGGCGAGGCCGTTGGCGTGCGGGAGGTCGAGATCGATGAGTGCGACGGCGCAGCGGCCGCCGGCTTCGATCCACGGGATGAGATCGGCGGGATTCTCGATCACGCGCGGGCGGCCGCCCCAGCGGGCGATCCAGTCGCGGAGGAGCGCGCCGACGCGTTGGTTGTCCTCAAGGACGAGGATGTCGCGGCCGTCGACCTGGATGTGTTTCTGGGTCCAGATCGGCGGTTTGGAGCCCTCGATCGGCTCGTAGGGAAGCGCGAGATGGAAGGTGCTGCCTTGGGCGGGCTCGCTGTCGAACCAGAGGCGGCCGCCCATGAGCTCGGCGAGGCGGCGGCTGGTGGCGAGGCCGAGCCCGGTGCCGCCATAGAGGCTGTACGTGGCGGTGTCGGCTTGGCTGAAGGCTTTGAAGAGGTGATCGCGTTTCTCCTGCGGGATGCCGATGCCGGTGTCGCGGACGAAGAACCGCATCTCGCCGATGTTGGGGTTTTCCGGCGACGACTCGAAGCCGACGTGGACGTGGACCTCGCCGCGATCGGTGAACTTGAGGGCGTTGGAGAGGAGGTTGCCGAGAATCTGGCGCAGGCGCACGGGATCGGTGCGGATGTGCGCGGGCAGCATCGGGTCCACATCGCAGAAGAGATCGAGATTCTTCTCGGCGGCGCGGGCGGCGTGGCCGCGGAGCAGTTCCTCGAGGAGGTTGCAGAGGTCGACGGGCTGCGGGTTGATCTCGAGTTTGCCGGCTTCGATCTTCGCGAGATCGAGGAGTTCGTCGGTGAGTGTGATGACGCTCTCGGCGCTCTCGACGACGGAGCGGGCGAGCTCCTGTTGCTGCGGGTTGAGGCCGGACTCGATGAGGAGGTTGGCCATGCCGAGCACGCCGTTCATGGGAACGCGGATATCGTGGCTGAGCGTGGCGATGAACTCCGAGGTCATGCGTGCGGCGTGCAACGCGGTGTCGCGCTCGCGGGCGATGATGGCCTCGTGCTGCTTCTGCATCGTGATGTCGGCGGGCAACGCGAGCACGGAGCCATCGGGCAGCCGGGAGATGCGCCAGCCGATCCAGAGCTCGCCGAGCTGGAGCTCGATCGCGTCGTCCTCCTCGCCGGTGCGGGCGCATTTGCGGATGCGCACGATGAGATCGGTGGTGGCGATTTCGTCGGACGAAAGATGACGGCTGCTGAAGAACTGGTCGGCGAACTTGTTCGCCGCGCGCCAATGACCGTCGGGATTGGCGACCGCGGCCGGAAACGAAAGGTGCTCGATCAGGCGCTCGGGCGAGAGATCGGCGCGGGCGGCGGCGATCTGGCGCTGCGCTTCGCGGCGTTGCACGAGCCAGCCGATCGCTCCGCCGGCGGCGAGGCCCACGGCGCCGCCGACCGCGAGGGCCAACGGCGAAAGCCCGCCCGGAGAGGCGGCGAGGATGGCTGGAAGGGAGTTGGGAAGGTTGCCGATCATCGACCGAACAGATTCTACTCGACCGGAAGCGCGCCGGCTCAAGGGGAGTTTGCGCGCCGCGACGGGGACGCTTCGGCGGTGAACGGACTCTGCTGCCGGCCGGAGGAGGGTCGACAGGCGCGAGCCGGCCGACCAATGTCCCGCCATGTTCATCGTCCATGTTCACGTGCAGGTTAAGCCTGAATATGTGGAGGCGTTTCGCGCGGCGTCGCTCGCCAACGCCACCGCCAGCGTGCGCGAGCCCGGCATCGCGCGGTTCGATGTCTGTCAGCAGGCGGACGACGCGACGCGGTTCGTGCTCGTGGAGGTCTATCGCGACGCCGCCGCTCCGGCGCAGCACAAGGAAACCCCGCACTACGCCGCTTGGCGCGACGCGGTGGCGCCGATGATGGCCGCGCCGCGGACGAGCGTGAAATTCGCCAACGTGTTCCCCGCCGATGCCGGCTGGTGAGGGCAGAAGCGCCGCGGACCGCGGCGATGCGGCGGCGCGTTTCGAATTCGCGACCGCGCAACGCATCGTGTGCGGCGCGGGCGCGCGGGCGGAGTTGCCCGCGATCGTCGCGGGGCTCGGTCGGCGGGTGTTCTGGGTCGGCGGGGCGAACCCGCGCCGGCACGTGGAACTGCTGCGGGCGGTGGGCGCTGGTGTCGAGTTGTTGGAGCCATTTTCCGTGGCCGGAGAACCGACCGTCGAGCTGGTGGAAGAGGGCGCGCGACGGTTGCGGGCGCTCGGCGGCGAGGTGGTCGTCGCGGTCGGCGGCGGGAGCGCGATCGATGCCGGCAAGGCGATCGCGGCCCTCGCGGCCAACGCGGGCGAGACGATGGATTATCTCGAAGTGGTCGGTCGCGGACGGGCGCTGACGCAGGCGCCGCTGCCGTTTGTTGCGGTGCCGACGACTGCCGGTACCGGAGCGGAGGTGACGCGCAACGCCGTGCTCGCCGTGCCCACGGCGCGGGTGAAGGTGAGCCTGCGCAGCGCAGCGATGTTGCCGCGGGTGGCGCTCGTCGATCCGGAGCTCGCGCTGGACCTGCCGGCGGATGTGACGGCCACGACAGGCATGGATGCGCTCACGCAACTGATCGAGCCGTACCTCTCGTGTCGCGCCAACCCGCTCACGGATGCGCTCTGCCGCGACGGGATCGAGCGCGTGGCGCGGGCGCTGCCGCGGGCGATCGCGGCGCCGCGGGATTTGGCGGCACGGGCGGATCTCGCGCTCGGTGCGCTCCAGAGCGGAATGGCGTTGGCCAACGCCGGGCTTGGTGCGGTGCACGGGATCGCGGGGCCGCTCGGTGGGATGTTTCCCGCACCGCATGGCGCCGTCTGCGCCGCGCTGCTCGCGCCGGTGCTGCGTGCGAATCTGGAGGCGCTGCGCGCCCGAGCGCCGCAACACCGCGCGGTCGCCCGTTTCGCAGAGGTTGCGCGATGGCTCACGGGAGACGCGGCGGCGGAGCCTGAGGATGCAGCGATCGCGTGCCACGAGCTGTCGTGTCGACTCGCGATCCCGCCGCTTGGCCGCTGGGGCGTACGCGCCTCGGATGTGGCCGCGCTCGTGGAGAAGGCCGCCGCTGCGAGCAGCATGAAGGGCAACCCGCTTCCGCTCACCGCCGCCGAACTCGCGCAGGTGATCGAAGCGGCGCTGTGAGCTGCGCGGTGGGCGTGGAGCCCGGTTGAGGTGCGCTGCCACCGCGCTTCGGGTACGGGGGGACCGGCCGGCCCGGTCAGGTCGGTGTGTGGCGGTTTGTCGGGAATTTTCCTCGTCAACGCGCAGCGTGTGCTTCCACAGTCGTGGCGTCGGTCGAGCGTGCCCGCCCACGGCACACCAGGTGGATGGGTCGGTGACGAGCAGCTCGGCTTTGAACCCCACAAGAAGCCATGAGTATTCCTGCTCCCAAAACGGGCTCGCGCGCGGTGCGTTGCCAGCTCCTTCCGTTCCTGTCCGTCTGCCGGCCGGTGCTGGCGGCACTCGCTCTCGGCTGCGCCGCACTGATGGCGCCTTCGGTCTCGGCGGCGAAATGGGACCCGATCGATCCGGCGGATCTCGCCGCGACTGAGTCGACGAGTTTTCCCAGTGTGGACGTGGAGATCCTGCTCTCGACCCACGAGCTCAACGAGGAGGGGTCCGCGGATATGGGGGGGACGCGTCTGACCTCGAGCAATTTTATTCGCGCGAAGATCTATACGGCGAAAGGCGTAGAGGATCTCGGCAAGTTTCGCATCCGGTTCCACTCCGACAACGCGGTGACGGAGACAGCGGCGCGTGTCGTTAAACGTGACGGTGCGACCCGCGACCTGAAGAAGTCGGATATCTTCGAGAGCGTTGTCGGCAAGGTTCGAGGGCAGGGAGAAATGAAACAGCTGACGTTCGTGTTCCCAGGGCTGGAGCCGGGCGACGTGGTCGAATACCGCTGGACCGCGCGACTCGGCTCGGAGCTGTGGCTGCAGTCGTTTTTCTGCCAGGAGGAATTCCCGGTGCGGGAGTATCGCCTCCGCATCGGCGACATGCGCTGCCGCGGTACGGTGCATTGGTTGAACTGTCCGAAAGCGGAGACGGACGAGCGTGGTGGCTTCGAGGTCGTGTTGCGGAATCTGCCCGCCTTCGAGGACGAGGAGTATGCGCCGCCGCACCATGAGATTCGCGGTGTGATCTACGTGGCGAAGACCTTCCCGATGTACTCGAACGACAAGGCGATTTGGAAGGAGCTCAGCGTGTATTGGGGCGATGCGTTCAACACGGCGACTCGGCCGACCGGGTCGATCAAGAAGAAGGCCACCGCGCTCACCGCCGATGCCGCCACCGACGACGAGAAGCTACGGCGCCTCTATGGATTCTGCCAGAACGAGATCCTCAACACCGGACGCCGCACTTCGGGGGCATTGCAGGCCGAGATTGAGAAGCATCGGTGGGAATCGGCTTTCTCGGCCGAGAAGACGCTGGAGAAGAAATTTGGACGAACCGACGAGATCAATCAGCTCTTCGCCGCGTTGGCACGTGCGCTGGGTTACGAAGTGCGGCTCGCCTGCAATGCGAGCCGCGACGTGATGTACAACGTGTCGATCCCGAACGGCTGGGCCTTCATCTATCAGAATCATACCGTGGCCGTAAATGTCGGGGGCGATTGGCGCTATTTCGATCCGGGCTTCCCGCTCCTGCCGTACGGCATGACGGCGAGTTCGGCCGAGGGAGCCACGACATTGCTATGCAACACCAAGAAGGTGGAGAACGGTACGATCGGCGTGTCCAAATCCGCAGATAATCGGACCGAGCGGAAGGGGCGTTTCCGGCTGGATGCCGACGGCACGTTGGAGGGGCAAGTCGAGCAGGTCTTCCGCGGGCATCTCGCCGTGGAACGCAAGGATGACAACTGG
Organism: Opitutaceae bacterium; assembly: GCA_035298965.1. Classification (GTDB taxonomy): domain Bacteria; phylum Verrucomicrobiota; class Verrucomicrobiia; order Opitutales; family Opitutaceae; genus CAJCBL01. The sequence goes on from DATGXO010000222.1 coordinate 9,673, forward strand.
TCGACGTCGCTCGAGGAATCGACCAAGCGCTTCACCGAAGAGATCACGAATCGACTCCCCAACGCGGAAGTGAGCCAGGTCACGTGGTCCAATCTGGACACCTATTTGCACCCGTTGACGGTGCGTTATCACGTGCGGGTGCCGGGCTACGCCGAGCAGGTGGGCAAACGACTGGTGTTCGCGCCGGGCTTCTTCGAAGCGGGGCGGCCGGTGGTGTTTGCCGCCGCGGAGCGGAAGTTCCCGATTGTTTTTCCCTACCCGCGGGAGGAACACGACGACATCGAGATCGTGCTGCCCGAGGGCTACGCGCTCGACAAACCGAGCGCGCCGACACCGGTCGGCGAGCTGAGCGGTGCCTTCGGTGCGGCGTACAACCTCCAGTATACCGGCAAGACACGGACGTTCTCCTTCCGCCGCGACTTCGCGCTCGGCGCGAACGGCGCCTTCGCTTTTCGGCCGGAATCCTATTCGACCTTGAAGAACCTCTTCGAGCTGCTCCGTCGCTCCGATACGCACTCGATCATGCTCAAGCCGAAGGAGAAACCCGTGGCCGCAGCCCCGGCGACCGAGACGACCCAGCCCGCGGCTACCGCCCAACAATGAATCCCATGCTTCGCCTCCTCGGCGTGTTTGTCGCGCCACCATTGCTCGCGGTTTCGCTCCTCGCCGTTCCGCCGGAGTGGTTGCTGAATGCGGCCAAGCTTCCGGTCCCGGCGTTGCCGGCCGGGACCCCGGCGATCGTCCTGCTCGACGAGACGGTGCAGTCGGTGCTGCCCGACGGGGCGGAGACGATCGTGCATCGTTACGCAGTGCGCCTGCTCAACGGCTCCGGCCACGAGCATGCCTCCGGCGGAGTCACGTACACCGACAAGGAAGACAAGGTGGAGGTAGCGACGGCGTGGCTGATTCGCGGAGGCAAGGAGGTGCGGCCGCCCCAGCGTCGCGACTGGGTCGATGTATCCACGGCGGGTGCTGGCGTGGTTTTCTCGGAGGCACGTGCACGAGTGGTCAGCTACGCCGATCTGGCGCTGGACGGCGACGTTTTCGGTTACGAAACGCGAACGAGCGGTCGGCTGCAATTCGCCGAGGCCATGCATGAATGGAGTTCCGTGCTCCCTTCGCTCGCCACGCGTTTCACTCTGCGACTCCCGCCGGACTGGCGCGGCGAGCCGAGTCTGTCCGGCCCGAATGAAGCCGCGATCATCTGCAGCGGTGGCGCGCCGCGCTGGACATGGGAGTTGTCCAGCCAGCCGTACCGACCGCAGGAACCGGCCGCCGCCGGACTGGCGCGGCTGGACGCGTGGCTGTATGTGCGGCTCACGCCTCCGGCCAACGTAGGCACGGCGACGCGGGTGAGCTCGTGGGCGGATTTGCGGGATTGGTCGCTGCGACTGCAGGAAGGCCAGTGCGACACGGGTCCCGTGCTCGCGGCGAAAGTCCGCGAACTCACGGCCGGTTGCGGAGACACGCTCTCGAAACTCCGCGCGCTCAGCCGACATGTACAGAATCTGCGCTACGTCGCGATCGATCGTGATCTGGCAAAAGGGTACGGCTGCCGCCCGCGCAAGGCGACGGAGGTGCTCGCGCGCGGTTGGGGCGACTGCAAGGACAAGAGCAATCTGCTGCGCGCCATGCTGCGGGAGGCTGGTATCGAATCATTTATGACGATCGCCCGTGTCAGTGGCGGTGAAGCGGTGAACGAGGCGTGGCCATCGGCGTGGCAGTTCAACCACGCGATTCTTGCGATCCGGGTGGGCGCGGGGATCGACCTGCCGGCGGTGGTAGATACGTCGACCTGGGGGCGGCTGTTGTTTTTCGATGCCACGGCGCCGGATGTGTTGCTCGGCGATCTGCCGGGTTCCTTGCAGGGCTCGAAGGTCTTTCTGCTCGCCCCGGAGAGCGAAGCGCTGGTGACGTTGCCGGACTTGCCGGTGGAAACCTGCCATCTGCTTACCCGCAAGGTGACGCTGGAGCTTGGTCCGGGCGGATCGATCGCAGGTGACTGTTCCTACGGCGGGCCCGGATCGGCGGGAGCCTATTACCGCTACCGGGTACGGACGACGACCGGCAAGGACCTGCGCACGAGCGTGACGGAGCGCTTGGGCACCACCGTACGCGGCGCGCTGCTGCGGGAGTTTTCCACGAGCGACGATCCGGTGAGCGGGGAATGTCGATTCCAGTGCCAGTTCGCTGCGGCGGGTTACGCCCAATTGATGCCCGGCGGCCTAACGGTCATCCGGCTCGACGTGCTCAACCGCGATGCCGCGCCGGCGTTTCCGGCCGTCGAGCGAACGCTGCCCGTGGGCCTCGATCCGCTGCTTCACCGTGACGAAGTCACGCTGCGGCTGCCGCCCGGTATTGTCCCGGAGGAATTGCCAGACCGCTGCTCGCTGAGCAGTCCGTACGGCAGCTACGAGAGCACGTATGAAGTGGTCGACGGTTCAATCATCGCCCGGCGAACGCTGCGGCTGCCGAAGAAGATCGTGCCCGTGACGGAGTACGCCGCGCTGCGGAGGTTTTTTCAGGAGGTGGCCAAGGCCGACCACGCTTCGGTGGTGCTGCGGCGCAGCGAAGCGCCGCCGGCTGCGAGCGCTCCGGCCGCGCCCTGAGCGGCGCGGTACCGGCGCGAAGCGCGATCGGGGCTTGCGCCGGGGGAGGGGGGCGTCGACTTTCGCCGCCTGCCTGCCGGGCGGCGGCCAGCCGGACGAGTTGTCCGGTTCCGGCGCTCGCACTCTCCACCGTCATGACCCGTTCCGTCGTTTCCTTCCACTACACACTCCGCAACCATCAGGGCCAACTCCTCGACGCCTCCATCGGCGGCGAGCCGATCCTCTACCTCGAGGGCTCCGGCCAGATCATCGATGGGCTGGAGGAGGCTCTCACCGGCCTGCCCGCCGGCACCAAGCGCGTGATCATGGTCGCCGCCGAGAAAGCCTACGGCAAACGCGATCCCGAGCTCGTGCGCAAGGTCGCGCGCAACCGCCTGCCCGTCGAGAACCTCAACATCGGCGACATGTTCCAGACCGATGGCGATCGCCACGCCGCGATCGTCACCGTGATGGCCATCGAAGGCGACGAGGTCACGCTCGACGGCAACCACCCGCTAGCCGGGCAGGATCTGATTTTCGACGTCGAGGTGCTCAATGTCCGCGCGGCGCGGCAGGACGAACTCGACCACGGGCACGCGCACCCGGAAGGCGGCCACCATCATCACCACCATGGTCATGAACACCATGACCACGGGCACGCGCACGATCATGAGCACGGCGATGGTTGCTGCGGCGGACGCGGCCACCGGCACGACGAAGGCCACGAGCATGGCCACGGCGGCTGCGGTTGCGGCGGCAAACATTGAGCGGGCGCGCCACGTTTCTCCACTTTCGAGCCGGGCTCCACGCGGGTCCGGCTTTTTTCTTCGGTAGGCGCGCCGCTTGTCCCTTCGCCGCGCCGATTGTCACGTTCGCCTGCCGCCGGCTCCGGCGTCTTTGACACGGCTGCCGGCAGACGGCATTCCACCACCCAATCGACACGCACATGGCTTCGACCGATTCCCCGCTCCATCCACTCGCGACCAAACCCCGCAAGAGCCGCAAGAAGCTCTACTGGATTTTCGGCATCAGTGTCGCCGTGATCCTCGTACTGGCGATCGCCGGCGCGAAGTCGAAGGGCACCCGCCCCACGATGGTCACGACCGATCAGGCGGTGGTGAAGACCATCACCCAGCTGGTCTCCGCCACCGGCCGCGTGCAGCCGGAAGTCGAGGTGAAGATCTCCGGCGAGGTCGCCGGCGAGATCATCGAGCTGCCGATCGTCGAAGGCCAGGAGGTCAAGCAGGGCGACCTGCTCGTGCGAATCAAACCCGACTACTACAAGGCGCAGGTGGAGCAGGATGTGGCCTTGGTCGCCGCCGCGAAGGCCTCCGTCTCCCAGAGCGAGGCGCAGGCCGATAAAGCCGAACTCGATTTTTCGCAGGTTGAGACGCTGCGGCAGCGTGGCCTCGTTTCCGACACCGAGTTCAACGCCAGTCGCGCGGCCCTGCGCGTCGCCCGGGCTAACGTCGAGAGCGCCCGCGCGAATCTCCTGCGTTCCGAGAGCGCCCTGCGCCAGGCGGAGGACTACCTTTCCAAGACGACGATCGTCGCCCCGCGCGACGGCACCGTGAGCGTGCTGAACAGCAAGCTCGGCGAGCGCGTCGTCGCGACCGGCCAGTTCACCGGCACCGAGATTCTCCGCGTCGCCGACCTCGAGAAGATGGAGGTGCGCGTGAACGTGAACGAGAACGACGTGATCAACGTGAAGATCGCCGACACCGCGCGGGTGCGCATCGATGCGTTCCAAGGCCGCGAGTTTCGCGGCGTCGTGCGCGAGATCGCCAACACCGCGCGCACGGCCGGGCAAGGCTCGGCCGACGAAGTCACCAATTTCGAGGTGCGCATCAGCGTACGCGAGCCCGGCGTGCAGCTCCGCCCCGGCATGAGCGCCACCGCGGACATCATCACCCAAGTCGCCAACGACGTGGTCGCCGTGCCCAGCCAGAGCGTGGTCGTGCGCACGAAGGACGACAACCGCACGACCGAGGAGGTGCAGCAGCAACGGGCCGCCGAGTCCGCCCAGAACCAGAACGAAGGTGCGGCCACAGCCGTGAATGATGCGCAGCGCCGCGAACAGGAACGTCTCGATCGCGAGAACCTGCAGCGGATCGTCTTCGTGCGGTCCGGCACCAAGGCTGAGCTGCGCAAGGTCACGACCGGGTTGATGGACAACACGCACACCCAGATCGTCGCCGGCCTGAAGGAGGGCGAGGAGGTGATCACCGGACCGTACCGCGCCGTCACCCAGATGTTGAAGGATGGCAGCGCGATCACGGCTCAACCGGCGAAGAAGGATGGGAAGCCCGCGCCGCAGAAATCGGAGGCCACCGCAGAGGCGAAGAAATCCGAGGCACAGCCCGAGCCCGCGAAACCTGCGGACACAGCGAAGAAACCCTGAGCCCGGCGCCCCGAGCATGAGTTCCATCGATCCACAAGCTGTGGTAGCGCCCCGCCAAGTGCGTCCGCCCGGCCCGCTGGTCATCGAGATCCGCGGCATCACCAAAGTCTATAAGATGGGCGATCAGGTCATCCGTGCCCTGCGCGGAGTCGACCTAAGGATCCATCGCAACGAGTACGTGGCGATCATGGGGCCCTCCGGCAGCGGCAAATCGACGATGATGAATATGGTCGGATGCTTGGATACGCCGACCGCCGGCGACTACTTTTTCAACGGCGGCAACGTCGCCCACATGAGCGACGACGAGCTGGCCGACATCCGCAACCGCGAGATCGGCTTCGTCTTCCAGACGTTCAACCTCCTCCCTCGTAGCGACGCGCTGCGCAACGTGGAGCTGCCGTTGATCTACGCCGGGGTGCCGGCGGCGACTCGTCACGAGCGGGCGCAGGACGCGCTGCGGGCGGTGGGTCTGGGCGACCGCATGCACCACAAGCCCAACGAACTCTCCGGCGGCCAGCGGCAGCGTGTCGCCATCGCCCGGGCGCTGGTGAACAACCCTTCGATCATCCTCGCCGACGAGCCGACCGGAAATCTCGATACGAAGACCGGCGACGAGATCATGCAGCTGCTCGAGGTGCTCTACGAGCGTGGCAACACGATCGTGCTTGTGACGCACGAAGAGGACATCGCCCGCCACGCCCGCCGCATCGTCCGCCTGCGCGACGGCGTGGTGGAGAGCGATCGCGCCGCGGGGGCGTGAATTTTCGATTTTGGATTGCCGATTTGCGATTCGAGGCGACCGCCATGAACGAGACTGAAATCAAAGCTAGGACGAGCTCGCCCGGGATCGAGGGTAGGGCGGTTTCTCAGGAATCGCCGCGTCGGTTCTCCTTCTGGGGCGTCAGCACAGGTCGGACGGTTCGGAGAAACGTCCCCACCGCGCGATCCGTTTCCGCCGATCCGCATCACGCAATCCGCATTCCGCAATCGACGTGAAACGTCTCCTTTTCGAGTTCTCCGAGTCGGTCCGGATCGCCACGCAGCAGATCCGGGCGAACCGCACGCGCTCCTTCCTCACGGCGCTGGGCGTGATCATCGGCATCGTGGCGGTCACGCTCATGGGCACCGCCATCGGCGGCATCGACACGGGCGTCAACAACAGCCTTGCGATCATCGGCGACGATGTCCTCTACGTCACCAAATGGCCGTGGCGCGATGTCGAGGACTGGTGGAACTTCCGCAACCGGCAGAAGATCCGCACCGAGTATGCCGACCAGGTCAACGAGTACATCGCGCGGACTCCGGGCACGGCGTTGAAGCTGGCGGTGCCGGCCGACTCGGTCTTCACCAAGATCTACCGTGGCGACTATTCGCTGAGCGGCATCTTCACGTTGGGCACGACCTTTGATCTGCCGCGCATGTCGAAGGCCGAAGTGAAAGAGGGCCGCTTCTTCAACGAGGCCGAGTCGCGGGCGGGTCGTAACGTCGTCGTGCTCGGTTTCGATGTCGCGAAGGCGCTCTTCCCGAACCAGTCCTCGCTCGGCCAGGATGTCCGCATCCAAGGGCAAAACTTCACGGTGATCGGCGTCATGGACCGCCAGGGATCCTTCCTCGGGATGTGGAGCTGGGACTCCAACGTTTCGATTCCCTTGCCGGCGTTGCGTCGCCTTTTCACCCGCCAGACCGAGGGCGCGGAGATCCGGGTGCAGATCGATCGCGCGCGCGCCGAGGATGCGCGCTGGGAACTCGTCGGCTTGATGCGCCGGATCCGTCAGGTGCCGCCGGAGCGCCCCGAGGATTTCGAGGTCAACACGCAGGACAGCGTGAAGAAGCAGCTCGATCCGATCCGCAACGGCCTCGCGATCGCCGGTCTCGGCATCACGGGGCTCGCTCTGTTCGTCGGCGCGATCGGCATCATGAACATCACCTACGTGAGCGTGAAGGAACGCACCCGCGAGATCGGCACGCGCAAGGCGCTCGGTGCGCGCCGGCGCACGATCCTGATGCAGTTCCTCGTGGAGGCTGCATCGATCTCATTGGCCGGCGGTGGCGTGGGCCTGGCGATCACGCTCCTGCTCACCGCTGTGGTGAAGGCGGCGGTTCCCAGCCTGCCGGTCACGTTCTCGCCAGTGCTGATGCTGGTCGCGATGGCGGCGGCGGTGGTGGTCGGTGTGCTTTCCGGCTTTGCACCGGCGTGGTCGGCGAGCCGTCTCGACCCAGTGGAGGCGCTACGTTATGAATAAGTCCGGCGGCATGCCCTTGAGCGAGATCGTCCGCATGGCGCTGACGGCGGTCGGCTCCCACAAGCTGCGGTCGTTCCTCACGATGTCCGGCATCGCGATCGGCGTCTTTTCGGTGATCGGCGTGATGACCGTGATCGCCACGATCCAGAAGAGCATCGAATCGAATTTGAATGTGCTCGGGGCGAACAGCTTCGTGATCTCGAAGTACCCGGCCATCATGGGTGGCGGGCCGCATAACCAGTTTGCGAACCGTCGCGATGTGTCGCTCGAGCAAGCGACGCGTTTCCGGGAGTTGATGGAAGACACGAAGGCGACGGTGGGCCTGATGATTCGGCGGGGAGGCCGGCAAGCGGTCTATCTCGATCGAAAAACGAATCCGAACAATGTCCTCATCGGCACGGACGAGCACTTCACCGCGGTCCGCGATTTCCAGGTCGACCGCGGCCGCAACCTGACGAGCGAGGACACGTTGTACGGACGCTCGGTCTGCGTGCTGGGGGCGGACATCGTGGCGCGCCTATTCCCGGGCGAGGACCCGCTGCTCAAACGTATCCGCATGGATGGGCAGACGTATCTCGTGGTCGGCACCTTCGCTCCGAAGGGCACGATGTTTGGCCAAAGCCAGGACAACATTCTCGTCCTGCCGATCACCCGGTTTCTGGCGGTTTACGGCCGCGCCGGCCGCTCGATCGGCATCAGCGTGCAGGCGCCCAGCCAGGCGGAGCTCGACGCGTGCTTTAACCAAGCAATCGGCGCCATGCGCCTCGCCCGAGGACTCGATCCGGAGGATCCGAATGACTTCGACATCGTGTCGAACGATTCGCTGATCGAGATGTTCAACAATGCCACCGGGATCATCAAGACGGGTGCTTTTGTGATCAGCCTCTTCGCGCTCTTGGCCGCTGGCGTGGGCATCATGAACATCATGCTCGTGAGCGTGACGGAACGCACGAAGGAGATCGGCGTGCGCAAGTCTCTCGGCGCGCGGCGACGGGCGATCCTGCGGCAGTTCCTCATCGAAGCGATTGTCATCTCGCTGCTCGGCGGCATCGCCGGGATCGTGCTCGGCGTGGGCCTGGGCAATGTGCTCGGCATGTTCATGGCCGGCGAAGCGACAGTCCCGTTATTGTGGATCGTGATCGGTCTCGTGTTCTGCGCGGGTATCGGAGTGGTCTTCGGCTACTATCCCGCGCGCAAAGCCGCCCGCCTCGACCCGATCGAAGCGCTGCGCTTCGAGTGAACTGAAAAGTTCCTTGCGGGCGCCCGGCACGGGGCGTGCACTGGCGGCCGCATGTCGGCTCTCAAACGTACCCCGCTTTTCGCGTTCAATCAGCAGCATGGCGCCCGCTTCGTCGACTTCGGCGGCTGGGAAATGCCTGTGCAGTACAAGAGCATCCTCGAGGAGCACCGCGTCGTGCGCCAGCGCGCCGGGCTCTTCGACGTGAGCCACATGGGCGAGGTCGAAGTCACCGGGCCCGAGGCGGTCCGTTTCCTCGATCATCTGGTGACGAACGACGTTTCGAAGCTCTTCCCCGGCCGCGTGCTCTACTCGACGATGTGCCAGCCCGACGGCGGCGTGGTCGACGACCTCATCATCTACTGCCGTGGCGCACAGGACTTCCTCGTGTGCGTGAACGCCTCCAACACCGAGAAGGATGTCGCCTGGATCACGCAGCAGTCCGCCGGCTTCAACTGCCGTGTGCGCGATCTCTCCGCCGATTTCGCGCTGCTCGCCCTGCAGGGCCCGGCGTCGGTCGCGATCCTGCAACCGTTGACGAAGACCGACCTCGGCGCGCTCAAATACTACCATTGCGCCGCGGGCGCGGTGGATGGCGCCGAATGCCTGATCGCACGTACCGGATACACGGGGGAGAACGGCTACGAGTTGTTCTGCCGCCCGGCCGATGCGGTGAAACTCGCCGAGACCATCCTCGCCGCCGGCCTGCCGCACGGACTCGAACTCGCCGGGCTCGGCGCGCGCGACAGCCTGCGGCTCGAAGCGGGGTACCCGCTCTACGGGCACGAAATTTCCGAGACGATCTCCCCGCTCCAGGCCGGACTCGGCTGGGTGGTGAAACTCGACAAGGCGGGCGGCTTCATCGGCTGCGACGCGTTGCGCGCCCAGAAAGCCGCGGGACTGCCGAGTCGGATCGTCTTCTTCAAAACCGGCGATCGCCGCATCGTGCGCGCGGGCACGCCGGTCGTCGACGCCTCCGGCGCCGTCGTCGGCGAGGTGAAATCTGGCACGCTCTCGCCGGTGCTCAACGAATCGATCGGCTCGGCGCTCGTGAAGAGCGGCACGGGCGAGCTCTCCGTTGACGTGCGCGGCACCCCGCTCAAGCTCACGCCGGTCAAGCCGCCTTTCGTTTCCCTGCCGGCGAAAAACTGAAGCCTCCACTCCCATGTCCGTTCCCTCCGACTGCAAGTACACCAAATCCCACGAATGGGTGAAGCGTCAGCCCGATGGCACGCTGCTCGTCGGCATCACCGACTACGCCCAGAACAGCCTCGGCGACATCACGTTCGTCCAGCTCCCGAAAGTCGGCGCCGCGCTCAAGGCCGGTGAGAGCTTCGGTGTGGTGGAGAGCGTCAAGGCCGCCTCGGATCTGTATGCTCCGGTCGCGGGCACGGTCGTCGCGATCAACGAGGCGTTGAACACCGCGCCGGAGACGGTGAACAAGGACCCGCACATCGCCGGCTGGATGCTCAAGCTGCAACCCGCCAATGCGAGCGAGGCCGACGCGTTGCTCTCGGCGGACGACTACGCGAAGGTGATCGGCTGAGTTGGCGTTCACCCGCCCGGCCCGAAGCCGACAGCCGCAACAACACGACGCGCCGCTACTGCGGCGCGTTTTTCATTTTCGGCAGCGGCGTCGCCGTCCGGCCTTCGGCGTGGAGGAGACGGTGGATCGTGGCGAGCAGTTCGCGGCTTGAATACGGCTTGTGCAGCACGGTGGCGCCCGGTCCGGGCGCCGCGCCGGGCGGGAGCATCTCAGGACTGCACGCGCTGCAGAACAGGACGCGGACACCCGGATGGCGGGCGCACAGAAGATCGCGGACCTCGCGGCCGTTGCGCTTCGGCATGAGCAGGTCGACAACCGCGAGGCGGATCGAGGCGTGGTGTTCGCGGATCAACTCCTCGGCCTGCTCGCCATCCGCCGCGGCGAGCACATGGAAGCCGTTCCCTTCGAGCACGCGCGTGGCCACGCTCCGCACGGCGGGATCATCCTCGGCGAGCAGGACCGTGCCGCCGCCCTGGGGCGACTCCTGCTCGGGATGCGCCGCGGCGCGCTGCTCTTTCGTAACGACGATGGGCAACAGGATGCGGAAAACGCTGCCGACACCGACTTCGCTGGAAACGGTGATCGCGCCGCGGTGCTGGCGGACGATGCCGTACACGACGGAAAGTCCGAGGCCGGTGCCGCGCCCGGGGTCCTTTGTCGTGAAGAACGGCTCGAAAAGATGATCGAGCACCGCGCGCGGCATGCCGCAGCCGTTGTCGGATACCTTGAGCACGAGGTGCGGACCGGGCCGGAGCTCCTGGAGCTGCGCGCAATCCGCGGCGGTGAGATCGCTGCGGGTGAGGCTGATGGTGATCCGGCCGCCCGCGGACAAGGCGTCGCGCGCATTGAGGCAGAGATTGAGCAGCACCTGCTCGAGCTGGCCCTTGTCGGCCAGCATCGTGAGCGGTCGGTCGAGCGGCACGGTCATCAACTCGATATGCTCGCCGAGCACGCGGCGGAGCATCTTGGCCAGTTCTTCGACCAACTCGTCGGGATTGCACGGCGCCGTGCTCAAAACCTGGCGTCGGCTGAACAGGAGGAGCTGGCGGGTGAGCTGGGCCGCGCGTTGGGTGCCGAGGAGGATCGCCTCGAGGTCGGCGCGTTCGCGCGGCATTTCGCGGAGTGCATCGCGCAGGAAGCCGGCGTGCCCGCGGATGACCTGGAGGATGTTGTTGAAATCGTGGGCCACGCCGCCGGCGAGTTGGCCGATCGCCTCCATCTTCTGCGCCGCGCGGAGCTGCTCCTCGGTGCGGCGGAGGGCGCGCTCGGCGCGGCGGCGCTGAATCATCGCGAGCGAGAGCGCGACGATGATCACACAGAGAAACACGACCAGCAGCGCGGCCGCGACGAGGCGGGAACGGTGAATCCGGTAGAACGTCGCGGGATCGTTCACGAGTCGTGTGCCGTGCGGCAGCAGCTCGGTGGAAATTCCGAAACGTCGCATCTGCCGGTAATCGACCTCCATCACCTGCGGCGAATGGCGCACGACGGGAATCTCCGCGGCGCGTTCGCCCCGGAGTATCCGCACGGCGAGCCGGCCGACGGCCTCGCCGTGCGCGCGGGCGACGACCATGCCGCCGCCGAGGCCGTCCCACTGATAACGAGACCAGTCGTTGGTGCCGGGAGGTCGCGAGGTGAGGAAGAGCGGGGCGCGCGAGCGGGCGACGAGAGTCTCGGTGAACGCGCCGTCGCGGTAGTTGTCGCGGCCGGTAGAGTCGCGCGTGAGGTCGAGCACGAGACCGACCTCGTCGTCCCCGAGGCGGGCAACGCGGGCGAAGAGCTGCTCGTTGGTCCAGTCCTCGAAGAATTCGAAGGCATAGCGGTCGGCGTAGCGCGGCAGGAACACCTCGAGGGCCCGGCGTTTCTCGCGGCTGCTCTCGGTCGCGTTGCCGAGCACGACGATATGCCGCGCCTCCGGACGCAGGCTGGCGATGAGGTGGAACGTGCCGCTGAAGTCGGTCTCCTCCGACACTCCGGTGATGGCGGGCTGGCCGGCGATCATTTCGGGCGTGAAGCGGTTGAGTCCGCCGAACACGAGGGGCGCTTCCGGGCCGAGGTGGGCGCGGTGCGCGAGGGCGAAGTCGAAGGCGGCGTTGTCGAGCGTGACGATGAGTTGCGGCGGACGCTGGCGGCATTTGGCGGCCACATCCTGCAGCAACGCGGTTTCTCGCTCGGGGCCGGGAAAGCGTTTGAAGTCGAGATATTGGACCACCGGCTCGATCCCGCTGTGGAATCCCCGCAGAGCGGAAACGACTCCGGCGAGCTCGTCGTCGCTCCACTCGTAACCGGGCGCGTAGGAATTCAGGATCAGGATATCCGGAGCGGTGGAGGGCGGTTGATCCGCGGCGGCGAAGGCGCGCAGGGCGAGGGCGGCGAGCAGGCCGGTGACGCGCGCCAGCGGGCGGAGCGCGCTGCGAGATGGGCGCTGCGTCGACGCGTTGAGAGGGGGCGATCGGTCGTCGCTCGGGTGGCCGCTGGGGATGCGCGCCGTTACCATGGCGCGGACGATGACCTGCCGCGCGACGGTGGCAATGCCGGCGTCGGCGCGGCGGTGCGCGCGGTCAGCTCGCCGGTGCGGGCGGCGTGGGTGCCGGCGTGTCGGTGTCGGCGGGGGGAACGCCGGGATCTCGTGGACCGAAGGTGAGCGCGAAGAGCGCGTCGAGCAGCGGCTGCGTGGCGTGGAAGACAGTGTTGAACTCGGCGGAGCCGACAAGTTGCGAGGCGCCGCCGTCGCGTTCGCCGAGGAGGAGCGTGGAGGTGACGCGTTGCTCGTTGCCTTCGCCGGCGCCGCTGAGCGCGATGGTGGCATCGAGCTGGTAGACCCAAGGGCGGGCCTGACCGTCGACTTCGAGCGTGGTCGAGAAAGTGTCGCGGACAAAGTCGCGCGCGCGGAGCGTGCGGAGCTCGGTGAGCAGCTGTTGGACGGCGCTCTGCAACTCGGGTTTCTCGGCGGCGAGCGTGGTTTCCCAGGTCTGACCCGCCGCGAGCTCGCGGGTGAAGACAGTGGAGTTGTCCGCGAGGCGGCGTAGGGAGAGCCCGGTGATGCGGGCGCCGGGCGGAAGATCGCGGAGCGTGCGGAGGCGGAAATGGCGGGCGACGACCGGGAGTTCGTCGACGATGCCGGCGCGGACGAGGTAGACGAACTGTGCGTCGGCAAGGCGGGCGTGGGTGAGCGGCTGGCCGTCGACATCGCGAGTCACGCCGAGTTGGAGCGTGGTGGTCGTCGAGGGGGAGGCGGGCTCGGCCGCGAAGGTGAGCGCGACCTCGCGGGCGGGACGGTTGAATCCCCATTGCTCAAGATCCGCCGGGAACGGCGCGTCGCTCAGGAACGTGACGGCGCGGAGCTGCGCGAGCTGTTCGAGCAGGCGATTCACCTGCACCGGGTCGGCCGGTTGTGGGAGCGCGGGCTCGGCGCCTTGGCGCGAGAGGACTTGCCAGGCGCCGGTTTCGAGGCGCTGGAGCGTGATCTCGGGCAGGCTCGGCGATTTGAGCGTGAGCGCGGTGACGCTGGCGCGCTCGAACTCGAGCAGGCGGCGGTCGCGTAGCTCAGTCTGCGCGTTGCGGAGGGAATCGAGAAGGGCGTCGGGAAGGGTGACGGTGAAGACGGCGGCGCGGTCTTCGAGTCGGGCGTAGAGTTCGGTCTCGGCTACGGAGACGCCGGGCTTGGGCTCGGTCGAGACGGGGGCGCCGAGCAGGAGGATGACGCGGCGCTGGTTGCCCTCGACGGTCACGCGGAGCGCGGGGTTGTCGAGGCCGGTGGCGAGACCCTTGGCCGTATCGATGAAACGGGTGACCTTCAGCTCGTGGAGGCGGCTGAGCGCGAGCTCGACGGCGTTCTTGTCGGCGCGCGTCTGGATGGGCGACTCGAGGAGCCAGCGCTGCGCGCTGCGCGCGAGGCGGACGCGGAGGTTGCTCGGGGCGGGCAATTGCACGGCGAGTGAGCGCGCTTCGAAGACGGGGATGTCGACGAGGGCGGTGTTGCGCAGCCGATCGGGGCCGAGCTGGAGGGCGTCGACGAGGCTGCGGTTAACGACGTGGATACGCGTGCCCTCGGGATCCAGGACGTAGAGGCGGTTCTGGACCTGGGTGGTGGCGCCGATCTTGAGCTCGATCCGGCGCTGGCCGATGCCGATGTCGAGCACGGCGGCGGCGGGCTCCAAGCCGTAGTCGGCGAGCTTCTGGCCGGTGTCGGCGAGGTTCGCGACTTCGAAGCTGGTCTCATGGCGGAGAAGCGCGAGTTCGTTGAGGAGGCGGTCGACGGCGTTGCGGTCGGCGGGCCAGTCGTAGGGGGCGCCGAGGAACCAGTTGTCGCCGCGCTTCTCGAGGACGAGCGGCTCGGCGCCGGTGCGGCGGATCTCAAGGCGATCGGCGGCGGCGACTCCGGGCGGGAGCACGACGGCGGAGCGATCGGTTGGTCGATCGATGACGACGAACTGGAAGATGCAGTAGAAGAGCGCGACGTTCAGGAAGAGCAGAACGAGGGTGACCTTGGTGCGCATGGGAGAGAGGCGAGAGGTGAAAGGCTAGAGGCGAGAGGACGCTAGCGAGCGGGCTCGCCGAAACGTCACGAGCGACGAGACCAGTAGACGAAGAGGCCGAGGAGCGCGACGGCGCCGGGTACGATGAGCAGCAGGCCGAGGCGGAGTTTGCCGAGCTCGGTCTGGCTGAGCGTGAGCTGGAACTTGGCGATCGGGCGCGGCGGGATGTTGAGCTGGGCGTCGCGCTCGGTGGCCCAGTCGATGGCGTTGCGCGCGAGGGTGAGGTTGCCGCCGCTGGTGAGGCGGTTGTTGGCGAAGATGTCGGAGGTGCCGAAGACGAGGAGTTTTCCGCCGCGCACGCTGAAGGGGAGGTTGGCGGCGGTGACGCGCTCGGAGAGCGTCGCGACGGGGAGCGTCGGCGGGTTGCCGGAGACGGGGAGATCGACGGCGAGATCGTATTTGAAGTCGTCGGTGCGGCGGAAGGAGCGCTCGCCCCACGCGGTGGACGAGGAGCCGATGAGCGTGGTGAGCTTGAGCGAAGGATCGGGCGCGCGGCGCGGATCGGGGCGGACGACACGGAGGCGGCCGGCGAGGAGCGGAATCTGGTTGTTGATCAGAACCTGCGTGATCGAGTGCGGGCCGAAACGGCGGAGGATGAGGTCGCCGCCTTCGGCGACTTCCTGCGGGTCACGGTCGACGAGCAGGACGTCGTCGGCGCGGATGCCCCAGTCGCGGAGGAGATCGTCGAGACCGTGGTTCGGGCCGGGCTCGAGGGCGAGGAGCAGGCGGCCGGACTGGTTGGCGAGGAAATCGCGGAGCTTGTCCTGTTCCTCGGGCAGGTAGGGCGCGCGGGGGCCGATCGCGAGCAGGAGCGAGGCGTCTTCCGGGATGCGGCGGGCGCGGGCGAGATCGAGTATATCGATGTCGAAATTGCGGGCGCGCAGCTCGTCGGTGAGTTGCGAGAGGCCGCGGTCGGCGGCGACGGAGCCGGGCTCCATCTCGCCGTGGCCTTTGAGGAAATAGAGCTTCTGTTTGGCGGCGGCGGTGACGTCGAGGATTGCCGCGGTGAAGGCGCGTTCACCGATGAAGGCGCGTTTCTCGCCTTCTTCGATGAGGTAGAGCTCGCCGCGGGAGACGTAGCGGCGGCGGTCGCCGCAGACGAAGACGACGACGTTCTTGGTGGTGATGCCGAGGCTGGCGGCGCGGCGGGTCTGCTGGAAGACGTCGAGCTCCTCGGTCGTGATCAGCGGGCGGCCAGAGGCGCGGCCAGCGTAGACGTATTCGCGGACGAGGCTGCCGATGTCGCGGCGGGCCTGCTCATCGTCGGCGTTGTCGGGCTGCGTGTCGAAGGCGACGACGATGTGGACGGGGTCCTTGAGTTGCTCGAGGTACGAGCGCGACTCGGCGGAGAGGGAGAAGAAGCGGTTGCGGGTGAGGTCGAAGCGCGCGGGGAAGTGCAACGCCAGGAAGTTGATACCCGCAAAGAGCGTGAGGAAGAGGAACGCCTGCAGCGCCAGATTGACGGTGCGGAGTCGGCGGTTCGCTTGGAAGCTGTCGGGCCAGTGCATGTCAGCTGCGCAGGATTTTGGCTTCGACGCCGAGGATGCTGAGGATCAGCGCGAGGGCGGTGCCGGTGAAGTAGAAGATGATCTGGCGCGTATCGACCACGCCGTGGGTGAAATCCTCGAGGTGGCGGAAGACATCGACGGCGCCGAGCGTGTCGCGCATCGCGCCGAGGTTGTCCTGCTGGAACAGGGTGAGTCCGCCGATGAGCTTGATGCCGAGCGTGAGCGCGAAGATGAGTGCGAACGCCACGATGCCGGCGACGGCCTGCGAGCGCACGAGCGCGCTCGTGAGCGTGCCAATCGCGATGTAGAGCAGGCCGCTCACGGCGATGAAAACGTAGCCGCCGACGAGTGGCCCGAGGTCGAGCAGGCGTGGATCGCGGGCGAAGCGGTAGAGCACGAAGACGAAGCCCAGCGTCGAGAGCCACTGGAGCAGATAGAGCAGGTAGGCGGCGGAGAACTTGGCGAGGACGACCTCGGCGGAGTTCACCGGCGCGGTGAGCAGTGTCTCCAACGTTCCGGAACGCCGCTCCTCGGCGAGGCTCTTCATCGTGAGGAGCGGGACCATGACCCAGACGGGCAGGAAGAAGAGCCCGAAGAACGCGATCGCGGGCGAGGTGTCCTGCGGGGTGCCGGCGTAATCCTCGAGGATGCGCATGAAGATGAACCCCATGAAGCCGAGGAACACGACGGCGGAGATGTAGGTGCTCGCGCTGAGGAAGAGCATCCGCACCTCGTGCCAGAAGAGAGTGAAGAAGTGGCGCATCGGAAACCGGTGGGCGGGTCGGCGGTGGACGGAATGGCGAAAAACGTGGTGGAAACGCGGGCGCGCGGGCTCGGGAAGAAACTCCGACCGCGGGCGCGGGCGGCGGTTCAGGTGGTGCGGCCGCCGGGCTTCTTGTCCTCGAGGGTGGCGTCCCACGAACGGCGCGTGGCGGCGAGGAACACGTGTTCGAGCGAAGCCTCGGTGCGCGCACAGGAACGCAGGCGCAGGCCGGAGGTGTTGGCGAGTTCACGCACGAGTTGTTCGCCGAGGTCGGCGGAGTTGGCGGAGGTGATCTCGTAGGTGGCGAAGCCGGCGGCGTCGGCCACATCGACGACATCGAGCGCGAGGCCCGGGTGGAGGGCGTCGAGTGTGGCGCGGAGGGTGTCGATCTCGCCGGCGATCTCGACGCGGTAGTTGGCGCGGCCGAGGAATTCGCGGCGGAGGTCGTCGGGCGAGCCGGCGGCGACGACGCGGCCCTGGTTGATGATGATCACGCGATCGCAGGTCGCCTCGATCTCGGGGAGGATGTGGCTGGAGATGATCACGCTCATGCGACCGCGCAGGCCGACGATGAGGTCGCGGATCATGATGATCTGGTGTGGATCGAGCCCGATGGTGGGCTCGTCCATGATGAGCAGATCGGGCTCGGCGAGGATGGCCTCGGCGATGCCGACGCGCTGGCGCGTGCCCTTCGAGAGTTTGCCGATGATGCGGTGGCGGACGCGCTTGAGGTCGCAGAGCTCGACGACGGTGTCGATGCGGGTGCGGAGGCGTTTGCCGGAGAGCTCCTTCAGGCGGCCGCGGAAGGCGAGGTACTCGGAGACGCGCACGTCCTCGGGCAACGGGTTGTTCTCCGGCATGTAGCCGATGTGGCGTTTCACGTCCTCTGGGCGGCTCGCGACGGGTACGCCGCACACGCTCACGTAGCCGGAGGTGGCGGGGAGGAACCCGGTGAGGATGCGCATCGTGGTGCTCTTGCCCGCGCCGTTGGGCCCGAGGAAACCGATGACCTCGCCCCGACGGACGGAGAACGACACGCCGTTGACGGCGGTGACGCCGGCGTAGGCTTTGACGAGATTGCGGACTTCGATGGTGTTTTCGGGCGCGGGGGCGCTCATCGGGAAAAGCGCAGTGTAGGTGGCCGGGAGAGTCCGCGCCAAGGGGTTTCTGGGCGGCTGCGCTGTCTGCGCGAGCGCGGGTGCCAGCCGGGCGCAGCCGAAGAGGGCGCGGTCACGGCGGAGATTTCACGGGGTTTTTCGGCTGGCGGGCTCGTGCGGCGCTGGCGTGGAAAGCAGGATGCGTGGTGTCCGTTGCGAGAATTATCCCCGTCATCATGCATACCCTGATCAAACACACCCTGCTGGGGACGGCGCTGCTGTCCCTCTGCGCGGCGCCTCCGGCGCTGGCCAACATCATCATCAACTACAATGCCGTCCAAGCCGTCTCGAGCTACTCGCAGGCGACGATGGACTCGATCGCTGGGACCACGTTCTACTTCGAGCACGCGTCCGTCGGCTCCAACATGATCTCCGGCCTGGACGCGCTGCACTCGTCGAACGGCAGCTTCTATCGGTTCAGCACGGCGTCGGAAGACGCGACGGCTCCCGCGTCGATCACGGGCGGCACCGTCTACGAGTACGCCCGCGGCAATCCCGGCTGGGAGGCGAAGGTCACCGACTTCGCGTCCGACATCACGGCGAGCTGGGGCGGCAAGGTCGATTTCGCGCTGAACAAATTCTGCTACATCGACCCCGATGCCAACTGGACGACCTACCGCGATTCGATGCTCGCGCTCGAGGCGGCGAACCCCGGCACGACATTCGTGTACATGACGATTCCGCTCGAAGTTTCCTCGGGCGCGAACGTCCAGCGCGGCGTCTTCAACCAGACGCTCCGCAGCTGGGCGGCAGCGAACAACAAGGTCGTCTTCGACATCGCTGACATCGAGGCGCACTCGTCAAGCGGCGCGCTCCAGACGTTCTCGAGCGGCGGCCAACTCTACGAACAGATGGCGGTGGAGTGGTCATCGGATGGCGGCCATCTCAACACGGCCGGCGAGGCGCTCGTGGCGCGCGGTTTCTACGCGCTCGCCGCGCAGTCCTCCGCGATTCCGGAGCCGACGACCTACGCGGCGCTCTTCGGCGGGATGACGTTGCTGTTCGTCCTGTGGCGCCGGTTCGCGATGCGGCGAAGCTGAGCGAACACACTTCGGCTGTTCTGCCGATCTCCGCGAAGGGCGCCCGCGTGTGGGCGCCTTTCGTTTTTATTAAGCACGGAAACCGAGCAGCGGTTCACGCCGCGGCCTTCCACGCGGCCGCGTCGACCGGCTCAGTCTTTGCGCAACGTGACTTCGCCGGCGCGGAAACGCAGCGTGCGGCCGGCATCGGTGCGGACGAGCAGCGAGCCTTCGTTGTCGATTCCGCGGGCGAGGCCCGAGTGGGTCTCGCGCCCGTGCACGACGCTCACGCGGCGGCCGGCGAGCAGGTCGTGTCGTTTCCAGAGATCGGCGATTTCGTCGAGCGGCGGTGCGGCGACGAACTTGCGGTACGCGGCGAGCACGCGGTTGATGATCGCGGCCGTCACGGCGTTGAAGTCGAGCGCGCGGCCGCCCTGTTCGGCGAGCGAGGTGGCTCGCGCGGCGATCTCGGCCGGCCAGGCGGAGGGCGAGGTGGTGATGTTCAGGCCCAGGCCGAAGACGAGTTCGCGCGTGGTGTCGGCGTCGATGCGCGCCTCGGTGAGCATGCCGCCGACCTTGCGCTCGCCGAAATGGAGGTCGTTGGGCCATTTGAGCTGCGGCGCGGCGCCGGTCTCGGCGGCGAGCAGATCGCAAAGATTGAGTCCCATCCAGAGCGTGAAGAGGTGCATGCGCTCGGGCGGTAGCTCGGGGCGGAAGGCGAACGACGAGTAGAGGTTGCCCGCATCTGCCGGGCTGTGCCACACGCGGCCGAAACGCCCGCGACCGCGCGTCTGCGCCGCGGCGAGCACGAGAAATGGCGTCGCGCGAGCGGCGGTGAGCTGGCGGCCGGCCTCCTCGTTGGTGCTGTCGACGCGGTCGAGGAAAACGATGTCGGGCGCCTCGGGCGCGAGCGCGCGCAGCAGCGCCAGATTGAGACCCGTGGGGCGGCGGGTGAGTCGGTAGCCGCGGCTGTGCACGGCCTCGAACGCGAAACCCTCCGACTCCAGACGGTGGAGATGCCCCCACACGGCGACGCGGCTCAGACCTACGAGTTGCGCGAGCCGCGCGCCCGACACGCAGGCGTCGCCGGCGGCGAGGAACTCGCGCAGGAGCGCGGCCTCGATCTCGGCGGCTGGACGGGTGGGGCGGGGCATGGGGATTTTCGATTGCGGAATGCCGATTGCGGATTGGCGGAGGCGGACGGGGAAAGCCCGAGGTCGTTCTATTCCCGCCAGTCGAGACCGATGTCGATCCAGACGCTGTGGTGCACGAGCGCGCCGGTGGAGATGAAGTCGAGGCCGAGACCGGCGAGGTCGGGGATGGTGCGCAGGTTCACGCCGCCGCTCGCCTCGGTGAACGCGCGGCCGCCGATGAGCGTAATGGCTTCGCGGAGCTGCGGCACGGTGAAGTTGTCGAGCAGGATGATGTCGGCGCCGGCCTCGAGCACGGGCGGGATCTGCACGAGCGAGTCGACTTCGACCTCGATCGGAAGATCCGGCGCGGCGGCGCGGGCGCGGCGCACGGCGGCGGCGAGACGCTCGCCGGCGGTGGCGCCGGCGGCGGCGAGGTGGTTGTCCTTCAACATGACGCGGTCGAAGAGGCCGAGGCGATGGTTGCAGGAGCCGCCGCAGGCGACGGCGTACTTCTCGAGCATGCGCCAGCCGGGCGTTGTTTTGCGCGTGTCGAGAAGGCGGGTCCGACTGGAGCCGAGCGCGTCGACGTAGCGGCGCGTGGTCGTGGCGATGCCGGAGAGGCGTTGGAGGAAATTCAGGAGCGGGCGCTCGGCGGGAAGCAGCACGCGGGAGGGGCCGGAAAGTGTGGCGACGACGGTGCCGGGCGGCACGCGCGCGCCGTCGCGGACCCGCGGTTTCACGGTGCAGCCGCGTCCGTAGGCGGCGAGCACGAGCGGGATGATGCCGAGGCCGCAGACGACGAGTTCCTCGCGCGCGACGAGATCGGCGGTGCCGCGGCCGGTGAGGCGTTGGCCGAGCGTGGTGACATCGCCGGTGCGGCGCGGTGCGCGGCGGAGTCCAGCGCCGGCGAGATCCTCGGCGCGGGCGAGGGCGACGAGCCGGCGGAGGTAGGCGGGATCGAGATCGACCCAGCGGAGCCGGCGGTGGAGATGCGTGACGAGTTGCTTGCGGCTGAGACGTGGCATCGGAGGCGGAACCGTGGCTGCGGGGCGCGGGGCAGGCAAAGGGAAATCAGACGCGGTGGGCACGGGGGCGGGACGAGAGTAGTGCCGGGGTTGTTTCCCCAAACTGCGGAAACGGCTTCAACCGGGGAACGGCGCGGCCGATGAGCGAAAACGATGGATCCGATGTCGTCCCTCCACACGCGCGAGGCCATCGTCTCGCCGCTCTCCGATGGACATTTCCGCCTGGTCAGCGCCAGCGATGCCCATCCGCTCACTCCTATCGTGTTCAGCAATCGAAAGGCCGCCCGGAACTGGGCGCTCGGGAAGGGCTATCAGGTGCGCATGGATGCAGCGCGCCGTTGAAGTGCGGCGAGTCGGTCGAGAGACGAACGTCGAGTGACGAGTGCCGGCAGGCTTCGCGCCGCGAATCCGGCGGTGTGGTGCTTCAACGCGTGCGCCGGACAGCGCCTGCGCGAGGACGAATGCCGCCGCAGGGAATTCGCAGCGCGTGATCGCGCGTGGTGGCGCGTACTGAACACGCGTGGTGCCCGCTGGGCGGTGGTCATGCGGCCGAGTGTCGAGAGCCGGAGGTCCGAGTGGGCGGTCGAGTATACAGCGCCGATAACGTCGGCACACCGATCATCCGGCCCTCGTCTCTCGATGCCGGACTCTCGACTCTCGACCGAATCGTTACGGCTCAGGAGCCGTTGTCCTCTTGGATGAAGAGGTCGGCGACGAGCGGCCGGCCTTTGACTTCGAAGTCGAAAGTCCAGCGCTGAGCGTTGGCGACAGTTTCGACCTGAAGCTGGGAGCCGCGGAGCACGGTCGGCAGCGTGACCTTGCACTGGAAGCCAAGGTCGCAGATGCCGTTTTTGAACGTGCCGACGGTCATGTTCGTGATCTCGCCGACGACATCGCGGATGATCTCGTTGCCCTCGGGACCGAGCAGTTCGGAAACGGGCATGCCGGTGATGCCAGAAGCGATCTGGGCGGCGAGGTCGCTCTCCATGTAGAGATAAACCATGCCGTTCGCTTCGCCGGTGAAGCCGACGGAGCCCACGATGAGAGGGTCGCGCGAGCCGGCGGTGTAGAACGGAGTGCCGTCGGTCTCGGACTTCGAGTGGCGTTTGAGATAGTTCGCGCCCAGATGAGCCGTTGTCTGCATGACCTTCAGGACTGCGTTCTCGAGCAGTTTCGTGATGGTCTCGATGTCAGGGAAGGTGGTTTCAGCCATGGGAACGCCGTTGCTTAGCGACCGCCTGGCAGCGTTGCTGGGGCGGATTGCTCGTCCGGGCAGGGTGCCAATCGGACGCTGCGTCCGGGACATAAGGGAAAAGTGAGGCGCGCCGGCGGTGCGCCTCCGATCGCGCCTTCCGGCGGTCGCATCGCGGAGGGGGGCGAGTATGGTGGCGGCGTCACGCGATGTCTGTTTCGAGTTTCAGTTTTGCGGCGAACGATGACGCGGATCCCGCGCGCGGGGCGGAGCGGCGCCGGATGGTGGAAACGCAGCTGATCGCGCGCGACATCGCGGACGCGCGGGTGTTGGCGGCGATGGCAGCGGTGCCGCGGCACGAATTCGTGCCGGGTGGATTGCAGAGCGAGGCATACGACGACAATCCGCTGGCGATCGGCCACGGGCAGACGATTTCGCAACCGTACATTGTGGCGCTGATGCTGCAGTTGTTGTCCGTACCTGCGGGCGGGATCGTGCTCGAGATCGGCACGGGCTGCGGCTACCAGGCGGCGGTGCTGGGGTACTTGGCCGGCGAGGTGTGCTCGATCGAGATCGTGCCGGAGTTGGCTCGGCGGGCGGGGGCGACACTGGCGCGGCTCGGCGCGCGAAACATCGAAGTGCGAGCGGGCGACGGGCGGCGCGGTTGGCCGGAGCGAGCACCATTTGCCGGCATCGTGGTCGCTGCCGCCGCGCGGGCGGTGCAGCCCGCGTGGGGCGAACAACTGGCGCTCGGCGGGCGGTTGGTGGTGCCGCTTGGCGGTCGCGGGGAGCAGTGGCTCCACGTTTTTACCAAGGAGCCGGGTGGCTTGCGCGACGAGACGACGATTCCCGTGCGCTTCGTGCCGCTGACCGGCGGCGGGCCGCGCGGGGTGGGGGAAGGCTGATCACGGCAACGGAGCGTGTGGCTCGCGGCTGCCGGGCGGGCGGGGCTCAGTGTTTTTCCGAGCGGCCGTTGCGCCACGGCATGGTGTCGAGCACGTCGCTGCCGAGATTGCGCGCGGCGCGGACCCAGTCGAAATCCCAACGCACGCGCGAGGTGATCCGTTGCTCGTACTCGCCGCCGAAGAAGATCGCCTCGTAACCCGCGCCGACCACCACGCGGCCGGAGATGAACGGCAGCCAGCGCTCCGGGACCTCGTAGCTCACCGCGGGGAGCACGCTGAAGTACTCGCGTTTCTCGCCGTCGAGCGCGGTGGTGCGCAACGCGGTGGCGAGCGTATAGTGCCACGGCGCGCGGTGAAGCACCACGCCCGGCGTGATGATGATGTTGTCGCGCGAGGGACGGTAACGCGGGATGCGGTCCGGATCGGGATCGGAGTCGAAGCACTCGTAGGCGAGGTTCAGGAAGGCGCCGAGACCGCGTACGGACGAGATGTCGCGCGAGAAAACGACGTACGGGGTGAAACGCGTCGTGCCGATGGTGAGCTTCTCCGGCGCGCCAGGCGCGGGCATCGCGACGGTGGCGCCGAAGGCGGTGTCGACGATCGGCTCGAGCAACGTGCGCCAGCCGAGTTTCGTGCCGAAGCGGTACTCCGCCACGCCGAAGCCGTCGGCGCCATTGCCGCCGAAATTGTCGAGGAACGGCACGATCTCGGCGCTTACCTCGAAGTGTTTCGTGAACGCGTAGCGCAGGCCGGTGCGGAAGCGGATGTGATCGCGGTGCAGCACGTCGCCGAAGGACGGGTTGAGCGTGAAGCGGACGGACTCCGGCCGGATGAGCTTCGGCAGTTGGAAGTCGAACAGGCCGCGCAGGCTGATGGCGTCCTGATCGTCGACGGAGGCCGGTTGGCGGGAGCGCGGCTCCTCGGCGAAACCGATGGCGGAAAGGGCGGCGAGAGCGCACCCCAGGCGGGAGAGTCGGGACAACAGATGCATGGGCGGGAACTATGACCACCGAACGCGTGGCGAGTTGCAGTACTTGTTTCGCGGCGTCGCTGCAACTTTCCCTCGACTTCACCCGCGGCATGGCTTCGCATTCCGCCGCGAGACGTGCAGGACCCCACATGAACGTACTACCTGAACTTACTCCCGAGACCTACTCACTGTTCCAGTTCACTCTGACCACGCGGGACGAAGGCACGGCCGCCCAGAAGTCGCACTGCTGGGGCGAGAATTTCAGCATCGAAGAGGCGTTCAACGCCGCCAAGGCGCTCGTCACGCGGGACTTCGAGGCGATGCGCACCCTGCTCCGGCAGAAAGGCGAGAAGGAGGACGCGGCCAACCTGCAGATCAACGACACGGAGTTCGGCTACGATCTGCGGCACAACTTCCTCGTTGTCTCCCGTTATTGGATCCACGCGAAGCCTTCGCTGCGGAAGGGCGCCTGACCTGCTCTTCGCCCGCCGGCACGGGCGGAGATGCCGCGGGGACGCGCGGTGTGGCGAATCGCCGGAAAAAGCGCTTGCGGGTGGTGCGGCCGCTGTCCAGCGTCCGCGTCTCCCTGAAGCCGAGGTGGCGGAATTGGCAGACGCACTAGATTCAGGGTCTAGCGCCCGCAAGGGCGTAGGGGTTCGACTCCCCTCCTCGGCACCAATCTCGACCGGCGGCGACGCCGGTCTTTTTTGTTTTTCGACCGCGGCGGCTACTTGTGCCGGCCATGGCGGAAGATGTCCCAGATGATCCACAGGCCGATCACCATCGAGAGCAGATAACCCGTCACACCGAGCGTCGAGTAGCCGAGCACCGAAGGTTTCACGCCGGCGTGGATGATCAACGAGGAGCCGACGATCAACGCGCCGACGATGATCGCGAGGGTGAGCCGGCTCGCGGCCTTGTTGATCGCGTCATCCAGATCCTCGAGGCCGCGGTGCTGGAAGTTGATTGTGAGGTCGTCCTGGCTGATGCGCTGCGCGAGCCGGTGGAGGTCGACGGGCAGATCGCCGAGGCGTGTCATGGCTCCGGCGAGACCGCGGCGGAGCTGGCGCACGAGCACGCGCGGGCTGTAGCGCTCGCGGTGGATGTCGCGCAGCACGGGCTCGGCGGCCTGGCGCAGATCGAACGTGGGGTCCATCGAGCGCGCGGCCTCCTCGATGGAAAGCACGGCTTTCGCCATGAGCGAATAGTCCTGCGCGACGTTGATGCCGTGGCGTCCGAAGACGTTCAGGAGCGAGAGGATGATGCGGCCGATCTCCTGGTGCCCGATCGCGTAGTTGAGATTGTCGCGCAGGGCGAACGTGACCTCCTTTTCCATCGCGCGGAAATCGGGCCGGCGGTGCGGGGCGGCGAGTACGGAGGCGGCATTGACGATGCGCTCGGCGTCGAGCGCAGAGGCGGCCTCGAAGAGCTCGGCGAGGAAGTGCCGCATGCGCCGCGTGAGCTGGCCGACCTGTCCCCAGTCGAGCACGCAGATCCGTCCATCGGGTGTGACGAGGAGGTTGCCGGCGTGCGGATCGGCATGGAAGAAGCCGGCGGCGAGCACCTGATGGAAGAGCGAGCGCGCGCCATCAACTGCGAGGCGGTGGGCCTGCTCGGGCGGGAGCGTGGTCTGGTCGAAGCGCACGCCCTCGATGAAATCCATCACGAGCACGCGTTCGCGGGTGTACGCCTCGTGCACCTCGGGCCCGAAGACGGTCTGCGTGAAAGGATTGGTGGCGTTGAAGTACCGGAGATTTTTCGACTCGTTGCGGAAATCGAGTTCGCGGGCGAACGCCACGCGGATCTCGGCCACCACGGTCGGGAGATTGTAGGGCGCGAGCGCGGTGACGCGGGCGTGGAGCTGCGTGGCGAAAAACGAGATGAGGTCGAGGTCGGCGTCGACGAGCTTGCGGAGGTGCGGCCGCTGCAGTTTCACGGCGACGAGGCGGCCGTCGGCGGCGAGGCGGGCACGGTAGACTTGCGCGAGGGAAGCGGAGGCGATCGGGGTCCGGTCGAACTCGGAGAAGATGCTCTCGAAGGCTTCGCCGAGCTCTTCGACGAGCACCGGGCGCATCTCGTCGAACGGAAGCGGTTTGACGGCATCCTGCAGTTTGCGGAGTTCGAAGACGAGCGGCTCGGGGATCACATCCGGCCGCATGCTGAGGAGCTGGCCGGTTTTCACGAACGTCGGCCCGAGCTCCTCGGCGGCGAGGCGCAGCCGTTCCCAAACGCTCCGGCGATGCCGGGGCTGCGGGATGATGCGTTGCAGGAATCCCGGCGGCGGGTTGATCTGCTGGAAGACCTCCGCAAACCCATGACGCGCGAACACGCCGGCGATCTCCTTCGCGCGGACGGCGTTGGTGAGGATATCGAAGGGCGACATGCGGGAGATTTTGGTTGCGGAGAATCGCTGTCGCGGCGGCGGGCTAAGCCGGGAAGGGGAAGAACGCCGCAGGCGAGTGCGGCGGATGGGCGGGCGTGTGGGGAGGCGGGGAGCGCCCAGTGACGATTCAGCCCGCCGCGAGTGACGTCGGCGGGCGGCGGCGCGGGGCCGCCCTCAGTTGGTCGGCAGTTTGAAGGAGGCTTCGACCTTCTCCTCGAGCAACTGTATACGGCGCTCGAGCTGGGCGACCTCCGTCTGGCGGGCGTAGCCGGCCTTGTCGAGGAGCTCGCGGATGCGTTCGGCGAGATCCTTGCTGGTCGTTTCCCATTCTTTGCGACCCTCGTCGGCGAGCTTCGCGGCGAGCACCTTGGCCTCGTCGGTCGAGACTTTGCCCTGCTTCACAAGGTCCTGCATCACGGACTCGATCTTTTCCTTGGTGAGGACGGTGGCGCCGATGCCGGCGAGGACGGTTTTCTTGATGAGATCGATCATGGCGACGTCACGGTATCGTGGGGTAGGGAAGCAGCAAACGGAAAGCGGCCGGGGCGCATCGGGGAAGCGCCGGGTTGCACTCGTCCGGCGCGAAGCGAGCGCTGGCTGGAGGCGCTCAGGTGCGCGGGCGGTGGTGGAAGCGCGGCGCGCGAGGCCGCGCCTGTGGCTGGCGCGGAGGAGGGCGGGGCGAGCTGCCGCCGATGGAGCGCTGTGCCCGCCGATGGATTGCGCGCGCCGCTCGTCCGTTGTCGGCGTGTGCTGCGCCGGATTTCTGCTAAGCGTCGGGCGATGAATACCTACATGCTCTACGGTCTGGCGGGTGCGATCCTCGGCGCGGTGATGAACATGGTGCTGTTTGTCCTCGGGCTGCACGGCGAGAAGGCGCAGCTGATGAACGACTGGAAAGTCGGCGCGCTGTTGTTCGTGATCGGCACCGCGATCGGTGTCGCGGTGATCGTGCTCGGGCTGCGAGCGTGGCGCGAGGAAGCGCCGGGCAAGGGGATGAGCTACGGCCGCGGCGTGGGCGGCGGTTGCCTGATCGGCCTGTGGCAGGGACTCGGCTCGATGGTCTTCACGATCCTCTACGGGTTCGTCATCAATCCAGGTTTCAAAGACGCCATGATCGCCGCACAGATGGCGAAGATGCAGGAAAAGGGCGCGCCGCCCGAAGCGTACGCGATGGCCGAGAAATTCATGGGCTTCATGTTGAGCCCGATCGTGCAGGGCGTGATGATGTTCTTCGGCACGATGTTCTTCGCCGTCGTGATCTCGCTGATCGCTGCTGCCGTGCTGAAGCGCGAGCCGCAGGCGCCGGAGCTGCCGGAATTGGGCCGGCCCGCGGGGCTGGTTTGATTTCAAGCTCGGTGCCGCACGAGCACCGCTCGCGTGGCGCCCCAGCCGCCGGAGCCGGCCTCGCACAGCGCGAACGACTCCACACGCGGCGAACGCCGCAGCCAGGCGTGCACGCGTTCGCGCAGCGCGCCGGTGCCCTTGCCGTGGATGATCCGCACCGTGCGCAGACCGCGCTCGGCGCAGGCGGCGAGGTAGTCGTCCAACAACGCCTCGATCTCTTCCGGGCGAAACGTGTGCAGATCCAGCTCGTCCGTGATCGGGAGCGGGAGGGCAGCGTCGCCGGCGGAAGCGGGCTCGGGCTTCGGCATGGTGCGCGAAACGAAGACGCGGACGCACCGGACGCAAGCCGGGCGTTCGAACGCGACGCTCGAAGCCGTGCGGCGGGTTTCCCGGCGGAGAAGCACGGAAACACATTCTCCTCGCCCCGAGCCGGACGCCTACCGATCCTCCGCCCGCATGTCCCGCATCGTCGCCATCGTAGGTCGCCCGAACGTCGGCAAGAGCCGCCTTTTCAACCGGCTCGTCCGCCGCCGCATTTCCATCGTGCACGATGAGGCCGGCATCACCCGCGACATCGTGTCCGCCACGGTCGACAAGGACTACATGCTCCTCGACACCGGCGGCCTCGGCCTCGATCCGAGATCGACGCCCGACAAGCTCATCCCCGCCGTCGAGGCGCAGGCGCGTTTCGCGATCGAGACGGCCAACTTGATACTCTTCGTCGTCGACGGCCGCGAGCAGGACAACCCGCTCGACGACAAGGTCGCGAAGCTCCTGCGCAAGTGCGGCAAGCCGGTCGTGATCGTGCTCAACAAGAGCGACAACCCCGAAGCGCCCGCACCGGTGAACCCGTTCAAGCGACTCGGTTTCGACAAGTTTGCCCACATCTCCGCCGAGCACGGCCACGGCGAGGACAACCTCCGCGCGCTCATCGCGCAGCACCTCGGGCCCGTCGCCCCGGTGGCGGAGACCGTCGAGGGCGAGCGCACCGACAAGGACCCGCTGAAAATCGCGTTCGTCGGCCGCCCGAACGTCGGCAAATCCTCGCTCGCCAACCGCCTGCTCGACCAACCGCGGCTCATCGTGAGCGACATTGCCGGCACGACGCGCGACTCCGTCGAGCTCGACTTCACGTTCACCACCGAGGAGGGGAAGAAGTGGCCTTTCCGCTTGATGGATACGGCGGGCATCAAGACCAACACCAAGCTCGCGTCGCCCGTGGAGTATTTTTCCCGCCTGCGCTCGATCGATGCGCTGCAGGGCGCCGACATCGTCTACCTCGTCATCGACGCGGTCGACGGCGTCACGAAACAGGACAAGGCGATCGGCGCCGAGATCGTGAAGGCGAACAAGCCCTGCATCGTGCTCGTGAACAAATGGGATCTCGCGCAGGAGGCGTTCCGCGAGAAACCGCTGCGCGGTTACGAGAACGAGCGCGACTACCGCGAGAAGTACGCGGAGGCCGCCGCACGCGAGCTGTTCTTCACCCCCGGCTCGCCGATCGTGTTCATCTCCGCGCTCAAGGGTTTCGCCGTCGAGCGCATGCTCGCCACCGCGCGTCGCATCGACCAGTCGCTCGACAAGAAACTGCCCACCGCGAAGCTCAACCAGGTCCTCATGCGGCTCACCGAGACCGTCCCGCCGCCGGCCGTGGGCGGACGACGTTTCCGTGCCTACTACGCGGTGCAGACCGGCAACCGCCCGTACCGCGTGAAGATTTTCTGCAACAACTCGACCGTGATGTCGGAGTCCTATCGTCGCTATCTCGAAGGCGGTGTGATCGAGGAGTTCCGCCTCGCGGGCTGCCCGTTCCAGTTCGATCTGATCGGCAAGGAAAAGGCGCCACGCCCCGACTACGTCCCGCGCCGCGCTGACGAGGATTGAGGCAGGCGCGCGGCGGGCCATGGCGCTCGTCTGGCGTCGTAGGTCGAGTCATCGGAGAAAGGGACGGACTTCGCGCCGTCCGTTCGCCCGGCGGGCCCAGCGGCCCCGCCCTACCACCGGACAGTTCCGCCGGTTCGTAGGCCGGGCTTCACGCCCGACTCTCCGTGGGCCAGCCGTCGCCTGCGTCGCGAACGAGTCGGGCGTAATGCCCGAACTACAGACTACGGGCTGATCGTTGCCGTTTCGTAACAGCGCTCGTCGCGAACTCGTCCGATGGACGCGCGCGACCATGCAAATCCGTCCCCTTGTCCTTGCCTTCGTTCTCCTCACAACCGCCGCGTTCGCGCAAGATGTGCCAGTCCGCTTCACGCTCGCCGGCTCGAGCACCGTCACACGGGTGCTCATGCCGTTGAAGGCCGGCGTCGAAGCCGCGCATCACGCCGAAATCCGGCTGGTGCCGAACGGCTCCGGGCGTGGTTTGGCGGAACTCGCGACCGGTCGCGCCGACGCGGCGATGATCTCCGGGCCGCTCGACGATCTGCTCCGACAGCTGGCGCTCACGGCAGACAGAGAGCTTCGCTCGGAGCAACTTGAGAAACTCAAGTTGGCCGACTCGCCGAAAGCCGAGCTCGTGGCGCTCGTGCACCCCGGCAATCGCGTGCGGCAGCTCACGACCGAGCAGCTGCGGTCGATCCTGGTGGGCGCGATCACCGACTGGAGCGCGCTCGGCGGCCCCGCACAACCGATCAACGTGATCTTGCCTGATTCGCTCGATGGCGTGCGCGCTACGCTCGCCACGGCGCTGCTGGCCGGGCGCGAATTCACTGCGAGCGCGCAGATCGTCGAGCGCACGCCGGATATTCCCGCCCTCGTCGCCGAAGATTCCGGCGCCATCGGCGTGTTGCCGCGCGGCATGCTCGCCGTCGACTCCGCCTGCGCCGAGATCACGCCCAAGCTCGCGCTCGCGTTGTACATCGTGGCGCGAAAGGAGCGATTGGAAGAGGACCCGAAACTCGAGACGCTGCTGAACTCCCTCCACTCCCGCGCGCGATGAGGCCTGATGGTCCAACTGAGCCGCGAATGAACGCGAATGAAACGGCAGAACCGCCATGGCTTGAACTCGCGGTGACATCGCATTCGCGAGCGTCTGCCACACTGCCGAACGGCGGGCGCATCTGACGCTGCCGGTGTCCGCCAGGCGCGCGCATTGGCGTCCATTCGCGGTCCCTCGATTTTGTCGCGCCTGCCGTTTTGCCTCGCCTCGCCGGGGACTGCGGCGGCATTCGCAGGCATGCCGTTTTCACGTTTCGGACTCTATTCCAGCATCCTACACGCGGTGCAGGCGAAGGGCTACGTCGAGCCCACGCCCGTGCAGGTGGAGACGATTCCGGCGGTGCTCTCCGGACGCGACGTGATCGCCTCCGCCCAGACGGGCACCGGCAAGACGGCGGCGTTTGCGCTGCCGATCATTAACCGGCTCGGGCCGCATCGCGCCGGCGGTGCGCGCGTGCTCGTGCTCGAGCCGACGCGCGAGCTGGCCCAGCAGGTGGCGGAAGCGTTTCGCGAGTTTGCGCAGTTCACCGACCTGCATGTCGACCTGATCCAGGGCGGCGTCGGCTACGGGAAACAACGCGCGGCCCTCGTCGACGGCGCCGACATCGTCGTGGCCACGGTCGGCCGTCTGCTCGAGTTGATCGATGACCACTCCGTGAAACTCGACGCGTTGCAGGTGCTCGTGCTCGACGAGGTCGACCGCATGCTCGACATGGGCTTCATCGACGATGTGAAGGCGATCGTCGGTCGCTGCCCGCCGCGCCGCCAGACGCTGTTCTTCTCGGCCACCGTGCCCGGCACGATCGAGGAGGTGGCGCGTTTCGCCCTGCGCGAGCCGGTGCGGATCAGCATCGGCCGCGTGCGCACGGTGCCGGCGTCGGTCAAGCACGCGTTGTATCCGGTTCCCGGGTTGCTGAAATTCCGCCTCCTGCTCGCGCTGCTGGAGAAGACCGAGTTCCGCAGCGTGATTGTTTTCACCCGCACAAAGGAGGGCGCCGACGGCATCGTCGCGCGGCTCAAACAGAGCGGTCACTCCGCCGCGGTGCTGCATGGCGACCGCAGTCACGGCCAACGCAAGGCCGCCCTCGCCGGTTTCAAGGACGGCTATTACGAGATCCTTGTCGCCACCGACATCGCCGCGCGCGGGCTGGACCTCTCGGACGTGACGCACGTTATCAACTACGACATTCCGCTCACGCCCGACGATTACGTGCACCGTGTCGGCCGCACCGGGCGCTCGTCGGCCACGGGCGATGCGTTCACGCTGTTCACGCCGCGCGAGAGCGGCGCGGTGCAGGCGATCGAGAAGTTCATTCGCGCCGAGATTCCGCGGCGGCAGTTGGAGGGCTTCGATTACCACGCGTTGCCGCCGGCGATGGAAGCGGGACAGGAGTCGCGGAGCGCGCGTCCGCAGAAACCGAAGGACGACGGCTGGGCCGAGATGATCATCGGCGCGAAGAAACGGCGTCCCGTGGCGACGGGTGAGGCCAAGGCGACGGCGCCGCAGCAGCCGAAGCCGCAGACGAAACCGAAGGCGAAGGCACAAGCGAAGCACGCTGCTCCGGCGAAGACCGATCCGCGGACAGCGCATTCAAAGCCGTTCGGGAAGAAACGTTTCGGCGGACACAAACGCCGCTGAGCGCGGCGGCGGCTGGGAACGCGTTTGGCGGGAGGCCGGCTTGTGCCGGCGTTCCGCGTGGGTCCGACTTCACGGCCGAATTTGCGGTGTTTTCCGGAAAGTCGGGCGTGACGCCTGCCGTACGAACGCGGGCGTTCAGCGCATGCGCCTGCGGAACGGGGCGAGGCGTAGCGGGCGATCGGGGCGCGCGGGAGCGGCGGCGGCGCGCGCAGCGGCTTCGCGGAGCTTGTCCTTCTTGCTCTTGCGCTTGCCCTTCACGCCTCCACCGGTCGGTGACACCGGCGCGGCGGGCACCTCGGTTTCCTGCGGCTCGAAACCGGCGATCTGCTCGCGCGGGATGCTGAGGTTGTTGCGCTTCTCGATCAGCCGGAAGTGATCGTGCGTGCCGGCGCTGACGAAGCTCACCGCGACGCCGCTCTCGCCGGCGCGGCCGGTGCGGCCGATGCGGTGCGTGTAGTCAGTGGCGGAGCGGGGCAGGTCGAAATTCACGACGACGGGCAGCCGCACGATGTCGATGCCGCGCGAGGCCAGATCGGTGACGACGAGGATCCCGACCTTCGCCTCCTTGAAACGCGCGAGTGCGGCGGTGCGGGCGCCCTGGCCGAGTTCGCCGTGGAAGGCCCACGCGTCGAAGCCGGCCTTGCGGAGTTTCTCGGCGACGTGCTCGGTCGCGTATTTCGTGGCGACGAAGACGAGCACGCGCGTCCAACCGTGTGTCTGGATGAGGTGGCGGAGCAGTTGCGTGCGGCGCGGCGGGTCGACCTCGATGGCGCGTTGCTGGATGTCGGGCTGCGCGGCCGGCGCGGTTTCGCCTTCGAAACGGGTGGGGTCGCGGAGAATTTTCTCGGCGAGCGTGCGGACCTCGGGCGGGAACGTCGCCGAGAAGAGCAACGTCTGGCGCTGCTTCGGCAGGAGACGGAGGATGCGGCCGAGTTCGTCGGCGAAACCGAGGTCGAGCAGGCGGTCGGCTTCGTCGAGTACGAGCGTGGAGATCGTCTCGAGGCCGAGGGCGTTCTTGTCGAGCAGGTCGAGGAGCCGCCCGGGCGTGGCCACGACGACATCGGCGCCGCCGCGCAGCGCCATCATCTGCGGATTGATCGCCACGCCGCCGAAGACGGAGACGATCTTCAACGCCGGCGGCGGCAAGTGCGCGCCGTACGCGCGAAAGGACGCGGTGACTTGTGCGGCGAGTTCGCGTGTCGGCACGAGCACGAGGGCGCTCACGGTGCCGCGTTCGCGCACGGCGCCGGCGAGACGCTGGAGTATCGGCAGCGCAAAGGCCGCGGTCTTGCCCGAGCCGGTCTGCGCCGAGGCCCACACATCCTCGCCCCGCAGTACCGCGGGAATCACGGCGGTCTGGACCGGCGTGGCGGCGGTGTAGTTGCGTTCGGCGACGGCTTGGGCGAGCGGAGCGATGAGCCCCAGAGAGGAAAACGGCATCGAAGAGCGATGGCGCGCCGGCGAGCGGATGGAAACGCTAAAGGTGGGCGGGCCTCAACGGTGGCAATGGATTGCCGACCCGTGCTCGGGTTCTACGGACTGGCCGAGAACAGGTAGGGAACGAACCAGTCGCCACCGATCATGAAGAGGACAATTCCTGCGAGTGGGACATATTCCCACTGAAAGGGGCGCTGTTCGACGCTGGACGTTTTGTACAAACGATCAGGGTTGATGGCGGCTTTGGGCTTGGCATCCAGGCGGTCCAGCAAGGCCACGAGGCAGCCGCCGAGCAGACCAAAGACCGGGCCGTTTATGAACGCATTGGCGACCTGACCGGTGAAGAGGGTGAACAGGAGCTTCGCGCCGCCGAAAGCCAGACCGACCGCGACGGGCGGCAGCTTCTTCTTCATCGTAACTGTGAAAACGAGCCCGATCAGGATCAGATTCAGGAGCATGGCCGTATTGGGGAATATCGACTTGGGACCTGTCGAGCCGTGTTTCGGAGCAGTGCCGGGTTGATAGGGATGATGGTTTGGGCTGCTGCGGGAGACGGGTTGGCAATCGAACCCGGAAACAAAGACTTTCCGCGGGGGCGGTTCGTTCTCTAGCCTCCGGCCTTTCGCCTCCCGCCTCACGCCTATCCATCATGTCCGACAACGTCACCGATCTCATCCCGCACCGGCCGCCGTTCCTCTTCGTCGACGAAATTGTCTCCGAGACGGCCGACACGCTGGTGGCGAAGCGCACGTTCCGCGCGGACGAGTTTTTCTATCAGGGGCACTATCCGAACCACCCGATCACGCCGGGCGTGTTGCTGTGCGAGGCGGTGTTCCAGGCGGGCGCGTTGTTGATGGCGAAACGCGCGAAGGCGGCCGGTGCCGCCGCGGGTGAGCAGGGCGGCGTGCCGCTGCTGGCGCGCGTGAGCGACGTGAAGTTCCGCAACCCCGTTTTTCCCGGCGATACCGTCGAGCTCACTGTGAAGATCAAGGAGACGATGGGCGGTTTCACGATGATGAGCGGCAGTATCACGAGCGCGGGCAAACGTGTGCTCAGCGTCGACTTCGCGGTGGCGTGGAAGACGCCGGGAGGCGCGGCATGAGTTTTCTGGGACTGACCGGCAAGACGGTGCTCGTCGCCGGCGTGGCCAACCGCAAGAGCGTGGCCTGGCACATTGTGAAGTCGCTCGAGGCCGAGGGCGCGCGCGTGGTGTTGAGCGTGCATTCCGAGAAGCGCCGCGGCGAGGTGCAGAAACTGGCGCCGCAGCTGCCGGTGTTCGTGTGCGACCTCGAGCGCGAGGGCGCGTGCGACGCGCTGGCGGCGGAGGTCGGGCCGCAATTCGGGCCGATCCACGGCCTCGTGCACTCGGTCGCGTTCGCCAACTACGCGGAGGGCTTCAAGCCGTTCCACGAGACGAAGCGCGCGGATTTTCTCCAGGCGACGACGATCTCGGCGTTCTCGGTCGTGGAGCTGGCGCGGGCGTTCAAACCGTACCTCGCGCGCAACGCGTCGGTCGTGGCGATGGGCATCTCGTCGTTGCTCGTGACGGCGGAGAACTACGGCTACATGTCGCCGATCAAGGCCGCGCTCGACGGCATCGTGCGCAACCTCGCCAAGTCGTTCAGCGCCGACACCGAGGTGCGCTTCAACTCCGTGGGCGCCGGCCCGCTCAAGACCGCGAGCAGCTCGGGCATCCCCGGCTACGTCGAGAGCTACCTCTACGCCGAGAAGCTGACCTTCCGCCGCCGCAATCTGGAGACGCAGGAGGTCGCCAACGCCGCGCTGTTCCTGCTCAGCGAGCGCTCCAGCGGCATCAACGGCACGACGCTGGTCGTCGACGCCGGGCTCGGCATGAACTACTTCGACAAGGAAGTCGTCCGGCTCGCGATGCGGCCCTGACCGCGCTGTCGCGCGGCAAATCTCAAAACCCCAATGGGCAAATCACAAACCGTCGAGCTGTTGGCTCCACTCTCCGAATCCGTTTTGGCGTTTGGCGCTTTGGCCTTTCGGATTTTCTAAGCCGATGCGTTTCCAGAACGTCGTCATCGAATCGCTCGTCGCGGTGCTGCCGCCGCAGGTGTTGACCACCGCCGCGTTGGAGGAGCGTCTGCGTCCGCTTTATGAGCGTCTGCGGCTGCCCTTCGGGCGGTTGGAGCTGATGACCGGCATCAAGGAGCGCCGCTTCTGGGAGCCGGGCATGAAGCCTTCCGAGGCGAGTGCCCGTGCGGTGCGAGCGGTGCTCGCGAAGACGACGGTGCCGGCGGCGAAACTTGGCGTGCTCATCCACGGCGCGGTGTCGCGCGATATGTTGGAGCCGGCGACGGCAGCATTCGTGCATCGCGCGTCGGGTCTGCCGGCGCAGATGCAGATCCTCGACGTGTCGAACGCGTGTCTCGGTTTCCTGAATTCCTGCACGCTCGTCGGCGGCCTGATCGAGACCGGCCAGATCGAGGCGGGCATCGTCGTGTGCGGCGAGAACGGCGGCCCGCTCGTCGAGGAGACGATTCGCCGCCTCTGCACGAGCGAGCTCGACCGGCAGCAGATCAAGCCGTTCTTCGCCAATCTCACGATCGGCTCGGGCGCGGTGGCGGCAGTGCTGTGCCGCCGCGATCTCGCGCCGGCGGGCGCGCCGCGGTTGGTCGGCGGAGTGGTGCGCGCGGCGAGCGAGTACAGCGAGCTGTGCATGGGCGACCGCGCCGAGGGCGACGCGCTCGCGATGCAGACGGACTCCGAGCAGCTGCTCGTGGCCGGCGTCGAGACCGCGCGGCGGACGTGGGAGGATCTCGGGCACGAGTTCGGTTTCGCCGAGAAGGATTTCGACCGCTTCGTGTGCCACCAGGTGGGCGTCGCGCACCGGCGGAAGTTGTACGAGACGCTCGGGCTCGATCCGGCGAAGGATTTCTCGACGTTCGAGACGATGGGCAACACCGGCTCCGTCGCGCTGCCGCTCACGTTGTGGCAGGCGCGCGAGAGCGGTTTCATCCGGGCCGGACAACGTGTCGGCCTGCTGGGCATCGGCAGCGGAATCAACTGCGTGATGCTCGTCCTGGAGTGCTGATCATGGAGAACTGGCGCAACGAGTACCCGTTTGAATCGCGATTCTTCGACGTCGGCGACGGCGTGCGGATGCACTACCTCGACGAGGGGCCGCGCAGCGACGAGGCCGTGCTCATGATGCACGGCAACCCGACATGGTCGTTCTATTACCGCAACGTCGTGCAGGCGTTGCGCGGGCGGATGCGCTGCATCGTGCCGGACCACGTCGGCATGGGCCTCTCCGACAAGCCGGCGGACTACCCGTACCAGCTCGCTCGCCGCATCGGCGATGTGCAGCGGCTCATCGCGCATCTGCGGCTGAAACGCGTCCATCTTATCGTGCACGACTGGGGTGGCGCGATCGGCATGGGCGTGGCGACGCGCGCGGCGGACCAGACCGGGCGGATCGTGATTCTCAATACCGCGGCGTTTCCCGATGAACGCATTCCCGGCCGCATCGCGTTCTGCCGTTGGCCGGTGATCGGCGCGGTGGTCGTGCGCGGGTTCAACGGCTTCGCCGGGCCCGCGGTGAAGATGGCGGTGACGAAGCCGCTGCCGCCGGCCGTACGCGCCGGTTATCTCGCGCCGTACAACTCGTGGGCGAACCGCGTGGCCGTGCACCAGTTCGTGCGCGACATCCCGATGACGCCCGACCACCCGAGCCGCGCGATCCTACAGCAGATCGGTGTCGATCTCGCGTGGCTGAAGGCCAAGCCGATCCTGATCGGGTGGGGCGGGCAGGACTTCTGTTTCACCGACCATTTCTTCGCTCGTTGGAAACAACTCCTCCCGCACGCCGAGACCGAGCACTACGCCGACGCCGGCCACTATGTGCTCGAGGACGCCCGCGAGCGGCTCGTGCCGCGTATCGCGGAGTTTCTCGAGCGCTGAGCGGGCGCGCCGTGGGCCGCTCCGCTGTTTTCGGCGCGATGCGTTAACGGCGGAACCGTGCGCCGGGCGGCGTGCGCGCCGGGTTGAAGTGCGGCGGCAGCGGCGCTCAATCCCGCGCTGATGAAAACCCCGAGGACTTCGATTCGCGGAAAGACGGCGTTGGTCACCGGCTCCAGCCGCGGAGTGGGCCGGCTCGTCGCCGAGGCGTTGGCGAAGGAGGGCGCGCGGCTCCTGTTGCACGGCCGCTCGGAGGCGGCCTGCGCGGAGACGTTGCGGCTCGTGCGTGCCGCCGGCGCGGAGGCGCATGCGATCGCCGGCGAGCTCGCCGAACAGGCGCAGGTGGAGCGCATTGCCGACCGCGCGCTCGAATTGGGCGGCGTCGACATTCTCTACAACAACGCCGCGGTCATGCATCCCTGGCGTGAGCGGATCGAGGACCACACGGCGGCCGACTGGACCTGGAGCTTCCAGGTGAACGTGATCGCGATCGTGCGCCTCTGCGCGCGTCTCGTGCCGACGATGCGCGAGCGAGGTTGGGGGCGTATCGTGAATGTCACCTCCGGCATCGACAAGACGCCGCAGTTGGCCGGCTACGGCGCGAGCAAGTGGGCGGTGGACAAGCTCACCGACGATCTCGCCGCCGAGTTGAAGGGCTCGGGCGTGATCGTCTCGCGGCTGGATCCCGGCTGGCTGCGCACCGATCTCGGCGGGCCGCACGCGCCGAACGACCCGACGACGGTGCTCCCCGGCGCACTAGTGCCGGTGCTCGTGCCCGACGACACGCCCGGCGGTCAGTTCTATCGCGCCCAGGAACTGCGCGGCTGGGAACTCCCGCCTCGACAAATGCCGGGCGTTTCCTAGCGTCACGGCTCCTCAACGCCATGCCCGCCCGGAGCGCCAACGCCATTTCGATTATCGGCTCGATCATTAGCAGCCGCCGGCCCGGGCATGGAAACGGCGCGTGACATCCCACGCACTTCCGAGTTTCCAAGACCCCGGGCCACAGCGCCCGGGGTTTTTTGTTACCAAACCTCCGCAACCCATGAGCTCCAACCGCATCCTGATCTACGACACCACCCTTCGCGACGGCACGCAGGGCGAAGGCATCTCGTTTTCCGTGGCCGACAAGCTCCGCATTGCGGAGAAGCTCGACCATTTCGGGGTGGACTACATCGAGGGCGGTTGGCCGGGGTCGAACCCGCGCGACATGGCGTTCTTCCACGAGGTGCGCCACCTCAAGCTCGCGCACGCGAAGATCGCGGCCTTCGGCTCCACGCGCCGCGCCGGCATCCGCGCCGCGGAGGATTCGCAACTCAAGCTGCTGCTTGAGGCGGAGACGCCCGTCGTGACGATCTTCGGCAAGAGCTGGCTGCTCCACGTCACCGAGGTCCTGCGCACCACGCCCGAGGAGAATCTCGCGATGATCGAGGACTCCGTGAGGTTCCTGCGCGAGGCCGGTCGCGAGGTGATCTACGACGCCGAACATTTCTTCGACGGTTACAAGGACAACCCCGCCTACGCACTCAAGACCCTCGAGGCCGCGCAACGCGGCGGCGCGGTCAATCTCTCGCTCTGCGATACCAACGGCGGCACGATGGTCGACGAGGTGAAACGCATCGTGAGCGAAGTCGTGGCGCATTTCGGCTCGGGCAAAGTCGGCATGCATTGCCACAACGATTGCGGGCTCGGCGTGGCCGTCTCGCTTGCCGGCGTGCAGGCCGGCGCGGTGCTCGTGCAGGGCACCGCCAACGGCTTCGGTGAGCGCACGGGCAACGCGAACCTGCTCTCGATCATCCCGAACCTGTTGCTGAAACTCGGGTACGACGCGCATTGCCGGCCGCAGCTGCCGAACCTGCGCCAGCTCTCCCTCTTCGTCGACGAGCTGGCCAACCGGAATCCCGACATCCACGCGCCGTTCGTCGGAGCGTCGGCCTTCGCCCACAAGGGCGGCGTGCACGCGAACGCGGCGCACAAGGTCGCCCGCAGCTACGAGCACATCGACCCGGCGCTCGTCGGCAACCGGCAGCGCGTGCTCATCTCCGACATGTCCGGCCGCAGCAGCGTGGTCATGAAGGCGCGCGAGCTCGGTGTGGAACTGGAGGCCAATTCGCCGGCGCTGAAGGACCTCATCGAGGAGATCAAGAAGCTCGAGTTCCAAGGCTATGAGTACGAGGCTGCCGACGCGTCGTTCCAGTTGCTCATCTCAAAGGCGCTGGAGAAGCACCGGGAGTTTTTCGTGTTCGAGGGTTATCGCTTGATCGTGGAGCGTCGCGGTCCCGGCGAGCCGGTCATCTCCGAGGCGACCGTCAAGTTGCGGATCAACGGCGAGGTGCGACACACCGTCGCCGAGTCGAACGGCCCGATCGGGGCGATCGACAAGGCGCTGCGCCTCGCGCTCGAGCCGGTGTTCCCGCAGCTCAAGGAGATCCTCCTGCGCGACTACAAGGTGCGCATTCTCGAGAGCCAGCAGGGCGCCGGTGCGCGCGTGCGGGTGCTCGTCGAGACGGCCGATGGCGAGGAACTCTTCGGCACCGTAGGCGCGGGCGAGAACATCATCGAAGCCTCATGGCAGGCGTTGAAGGACGCGATGGAGTTCAAGCTCCTCCGTGACGAACAGCGCCGAGCGAAGAGCTGAGAGACGACAGCCTGAAACGAAACACAACGAAAACGCCCGGCCGCGAGGACCGGGCGTTTTCGTGCGTGGAGCTTTTTAGGCGGCCGGCAGCGTCGGCGGAGCGGGAACGTCCCGCGCCGCGATTTCCGCGGCGATGAGCGCGCTGCGCAGCGTGAAGGCACCGCGCACGATGAAGAACAGCGCGAAAGCGTGGAACGCCAGCGGCATCATGTCGCGCGCGAGCAGGTAGATGGTCGCATCGAGGAGGTACGCGATCGCACCGACGATGAACGCCCAGAAGTGCCCGCGCAGCGCCAGCCAACCCATGAGCACGAAGAACCCGATCGCCATCGCGTCGACGACGAAGGCGATGGCGGGAATCTCCCGACACGCCACATCCGCCACCAGCGTCACGCCCAGCCCGATCACGAAGCTGGTGTTGCCGCCGCTGTGGATGAGCACAGTGTTCACGAGCGAGAGGCCAGCGATCCACCAGAACCAGCGGGCCGCGCTGGCGATTCCGGGCGTGCCGGCCGCGATCGCGGCCTTGTTGATCTGGCGGGTCTGGGGATCGACGAAGACGTTGTAGGGCATCGGGGTAACCGAAAGCTCAGCACGAAGGCGCGTGGGCGACGAGCGCGAAATCGACGGAGGGGGTTCGGCGTTGCGGCCCCGGACCGTGCGGCGCAGTCTTCGCCCCATGGACCAACGCAGCGACGACACGACCACGCTGGGGACGTTGAAGCAGGAGGTGCTCGCCTTCGCGCAGGAGCGCGATTGGGAGCAGTTTCACTCGCCGAAGAATCTCTCGATGGCGATCGCCGCGGAGGCCGCGGAGTTGATGGAGCCGTTGCTCTGGGCCACGCCCGAAGAGTCTCGCGCGGTGATGGCGCGGCCGGAGAAACGTGCCGCGCTCCAGGACGAACTCGCCGATATCGTCGTCTACTGCCTCGAGTTTGCGAACCAGACGGGCATCGATCTCGCGTCGGCGATCACCGCGAAGATGGCACGCAACGCGCAGAAGTACCCGGTCGAGAAAGCCCGCGGTCGCTCGGAGAAGTACAACGAGTTGTGAACCTACCCCCTACGGCGCCGGCGACGGTGCGAGGTGGGCTGGCCACGTTTGGGATTCCGGAATCCGGAGCGGTCGCACGCCTGGTGCGACCCTACCGGCAGAACAGCCGAGCGGCGCGCCAGCTCAGTGCTTGCAGCCGCAGGCGCCGCCGCAGCAACCGCCGCCGCCGTGCGAGTGGCTGTGCTCCTTCGCGGGGGCGCCGGAGCTTTCGCCGCTGCGGCCGGTGTTGGCGCCGATCAGGCCGTAACCGCCGCTGATGATGCGGCGGACCGGGGCGCCCGTCTCGGGGTGCTTGGTGAGCGGTTCGTCGCGCATGCTCTGCTTGAACTCGAACTGCGTCACCGCGTCGCCGGGGTTCTGTGGGATGGTCTCGTAAACGTAGGTGGGCATGGTCGTGAAGCGGCCGAAGGTGCAGGCGCGAAACGGCGCGTCAAGTCGCCGGCTGGGCATCGCCCGATGGGGCGATCATGTCCTCGACGAGCCGCGGCTCCCCCGTTCTCCCTGCGGAAGAATCTGCGAGAGGGTTAGCCCTACCACGGACACGGGGTAATGCGCGTTACCCGAGCCAGTCGGCGCGGAGCGACTCGGGCGTGCGGCCGGCGGCGCGAAGCGCACGCAGGCTGAGCGCATCGTGACGTTTCGCGAGGCGCTGGCCGGCGGCGTCGAGCACGAGCGGGCAATGGTGAAACGCGGGCGCGCGCAGGCCGAGCGCTTCGTAGAGCAGCAGTTGGCGGAAGGTCGAAACGAGCAGATCGGCGCCGCGCACGACCTCCGTGATGCCCATCGCAGCGTCGTCGACGACGACTGCGAGCTGGTAGCTCGGCAGGTCCTCGCGTCGCCAGACGACGAAGTCACCGAACGTCTCGCCGGCGATCGCTGCCTGCGCGCCGGCGGCGGAATCGAGAAAC
Organism: Opitutaceae bacterium; assembly: GCA_035298965.1. GTDB lineage: Bacteria > Verrucomicrobiota > Verrucomicrobiia > Opitutales > Opitutaceae > CAJCBL01. The sequence goes on from DATGXO010000222.1 coordinate 52,162, forward strand.
TCCAACCGGCGACCGTCCGGTACGCGGAACCGCCAGCTGTGGCCGGCGCGCGGCCAGGCGGCGCGCCGGGCGCGCTCGGCGGGATCGAGGTGCTCGGGCCGACAACGGCCGGAGTAGAGCGGTTCGTCGCCACCGCCGAGGCCGGTCTCGTGCGGCGCGGCAGCCGACTCCGCGATGTCGCGACGCGAGCAGCTGCACGGATAGACGAAGCCGGCGGTGCGGAGTTGTTCGAAGGCGGCTCGGTAGCGATTGAGCCGGGCGCTCTGATCGTAGGGCGCATGCGGTCCGCCGCAGTCGGGACCTTCCTGCCAGACGAAGCCGAACCAGCGCAGGTCTTCGATCATCGCGGCAACAAACTCCGGCCGGCAGCGCGCGCGATCGAGATCCTCGTTGCGCAGGAGCAGCGTGCCGCCGGTGGCGCGAGCGCGTTGCTGGGCGGTCCAGAACGTGCGCGCGTGGCCGAGATGCAGATACCCGGTGGGCGAGGGGGCGAGCCGTCCGCGATAGCCGGTGGGGGACGGCGCCGGGGCGGCGGCGCTCATTTCACGATTTCGCCGCAGCGCGGCATGCTCTTGCCCCAGTACGGATTCGAGATGGCGTCGGTCGTCTGCACCCAGTCGGCGCCGCCGGGAAACATCGAGCAATGCGCGACGTAGTAGCCCGGTTGGCCGCGGGCGAGGGCGACGGCTTTTGTGCTGAGTTGTTTGAAGGCCTTGCGTGCGGTGGAAATATCGGAGGCGCCGGCCACGGCTTTGGCTTCCGGGATCGCTTCGGCGGCGACGCGGGCGGCGGGGAGATCATCGGTGGCGAGCGCGGCGCGGACCTTTTCGTAGGCGGCGAGAAACGCGCGATCGGCGTCGGCCAGCGGCGCGGCGTGGCCGGTGACGGCGAGCAGACTGAGCGCGAGGAGGAGAGCGAGGCGACGAAGCGTGTTCATGGCGTGCGGGCGGCAGGTTGAGCCGCGAGATGGTTTTCGCAAACCGGGACGAAGGCGGGGGATTTTGGGTTCAAGTTCGGCGCGAGTTTGTCGTTTAGGTTGACCGGGGGGAGCGTTTTGGCCCATCACGAATGGCTCCGCCGCAGGACTATCCTTTCGGGCGCAACACCACACAAACCTATGGACGACTGGCTGCTCTCAGCATTGGCCGAAAAGCGCAAGGCTCGCGCGTTGACGGAAACCGCCCGGCAGGTGGGCATCGAGCCGACGCGGCTGAGTCGGATTGCGAACCAGTACGTCGAGCCGACCGCGAAGGAGATCGAGACGCTGAAGGCGTTCCTGAAACCCGTGGCAACTCCGGCCGCGGAAACCGCGCCCGCGGCGGCGCCTGCTCCGGCGCCGGTCGCAGCGCCTGCGCCGGTCGCGCAGCCCGCTCCCGCGGCGAAGCCCGTCGCGCCCGCGCCTCCGGCTGCTGCTGCGGCGTTGAAATCCCCGACGCCAGCGCCGAGCGTGGCGCCGAAGCCGCTGCCGTCCACCGCGCGCCTTTCGTCCGGCTTGGCGGCAATGAAGCTGCCGGTGCAGACCACGCAGACCGATTTCATCCACCGGCAGGAGCTGTTGAAGTTCATCTTTGCCGTGCGCGACTGGCCCACGCAGCACTCGCATCCGCTGCCTGGCGACTTCGCCTACCTGCAGTCGCTGTGGAACGAGGCGCAGAAGGCGATCAATGCGGTGAACATCCGCCTTTATGGCGAGGCCGGGAAACCGATTCCGCAGCCCTCGCTAAAGCCGAAGGCGGCGCGGCGGCACCACAGCTCGCGGTTCCTCTTCATGAGCGTCGCCGAGGCGCGGTTACCGGCCGAGGTGGTCGCCAACATCCGCGAGTCCGCGCAGGAGGGCCTGAAGAACGGTGCGGCGCAGGGCTTCCTCGAGGCATTCCAACTCGCCGCCGAGGCGATCCTCGACGAGGAGGACTACAAGACGCTCTCCGAGGAGGCCAAGCAGCGCGCCGAGGCTCCGGAGGAGTGAGCCCGGGCGAGGTGCGGCCGCCGCCGGGGCCGGCAATCGACCAGGGGGCGGACCAAGGTCCGCCCCTACGACAGAAGACGATTGGCGAAGCGTTGAAACGAAACGGCCAGATCATTGAAGACCTGGCCGGTGGTGAGAATCTGCGGGCCGTGGACTATTTCGCCGCGGGCGGAGGCGGTGCCGGGGGAGCGGTTGGCGGCGGGACACCGCCGGCGGGAGCGCCAGGCATCGGCTCGGGCAGGACGATGTAGCTGACGAGACGGTCCGGCTGGAGGTACTGGGCTGCGAAGACTGCGATCTCCTCGCGCGTGATCGCGGCGATGTCGCTCGTGCGATTGCGCGCCCAGTCGAGGCGTTGCGGTTGTTCGCGGCAGGCGGCGAGCACGGAGCCGAGCCAATAGGTGTTGGTGCGGGCGCTTTCGCGGATGCTCGTCAGCACGGGTTCTTTCGCGCGCTGGAGCTCGTCGTCGGTCACGCCGCCGGTGCGGAGCGATTCGCCGATCTCGCGTACGGCGGCGAGGATCGCGGGCGCCTGCGCGGGATCGACGCCGATCTGCACCACGATGTAGCCGTAACCCGGGAACGCGTCGCTCCCGCTGTTGCCCACCGACGGACTGTAAGCGCCGCCGAGACCTTCGCGGATCTTCAGGCGGAGGCGGTCGTCGACGACATCGGCGAGGATGTTGATGCGGCGGTTGCGGGCGGCATCGAGGGCGTCGGCGGTCGGCCAGAAGACGAACACGTTGCCCCGCGGAATCTCCGTCTGGACTTTGCGCTCGGCGGCGAACCCGGCGGCGGGATAGCTGACACGGCGTTGCGCGGCGTAGTCGGGTTTGGTGGAGCGCGCAGGGAGGGCGCCGAACGTCTTTGCGACGAGACCGATCGTCGCCTCGATGTCGATCTCGCCGACGATGCTCAGCTCGAGTGGACCGCGGCCGAGCTCGGGGGCGAGCCAGGCGCGCACGTCGTCCATCGTGTATTGCGAAAGTGTTTCGAGCGGCGGGAGACCGAAGCGGGCATCGCCGCTGGCGAGCGCGCGCTGGATCTCGAGGGGGAAGAGGCCTTCGGGCATGTGCTCGAGCCGCGTGTAGTATTGCGCCATGCCGCGGACGAGGAGGCGTTGCGCCTCGGGGCGGTAGCCGGGATCGGTGGCCTGAGCGGCGAGGAGTTGGAGCTCGAGTTCGAGGTCCTGCGGCGTGGTGGCGCCGGAAACGGTGAACGCATCCTTCGCGACGGCGAACGCGGCAGCGACGGAGCGGCCGGCGAGGATGCGGCGGAGGTCGTCGGAGCTGTGTTTGCCGAGGCCCATGAGGCCGGCGCCAGCGTTGGTGAAGAGGTCGAGGCCGGGCTTGTCGGCGGGCATCGTGAGCAAGCCACCGCCGAAGCGCGCGGTGAGCACGATGCTCGCGGCCTGGAAGTCGGTCTTCTTGAGGTTGAGCTTCACGCCGTTGGCGAAGTCGACCTGCACGATGCCGAGGTCGGCGATCTCTTGGCGGGCGACGATCGCGCCGGCTGCGCCGAAATCCGAGTAGCCCCACTGAGCGTCGGCGATCTTCTCGGGCGCGGTGACGGCGGTCGCACGGCTGGAGTTGTACGCCGCGGTGACGGCGGCGGCATCCACTTCGGCGGGCAGATTGCCCGAGACGAAGATCAGACGGCCGGGCACGACCCAGGCGGCGCGGAGGGCGGCGAGGCAGTCGTCGACGGTGATGGCGGCGAGTGCGGGCTTGAGGAGGTCGCGGTCGGTGGTGGGGTGGTTGAAAACGTTGCCGGCGGAAATGGTGCCGAGAAGCGCGGCGGCGAGTGCGGGCGAGCGGCGCGTGGAGGCCTGCTTCACGGCGTCATCGAGTGCGTTGGCGAGATTGGCGGTGGCTTCGCGGAGCTCGGCGGGCTGGAAACCGTGCTCGAGGGCGCGGCGCAATTCCTGTTCGGCCACGGCGAGTGCGGGGCGCCATTGGTCGGCCTTGGTCGTGGTGATCTCGACGGTGCTATTGGAGAGGAAATCGAGCATCTCGCCGGTGTGCGCCTCGGCGGAGGTGAACGGCGCGCCTTCCTTTTTTGCGAGCTCGCTGAGCCGGCGGTTGAGCATCGTGTAGGCGAGATCGCGCGGGAGATATTTGAGGCGGTTGAGGGCGGTGTCGGGTTCGTAGGCGTAGGGCAGGACCGTCTGAATACCGATGCCTATGTGGGCCAACTCGGGATCGCGATGAACTTCGACGTGGATCGCGTCGGGCGTGCCGACGGTGCCGAGCTCGGGCTCGGGGCGGGCCGGGGCGCGGTTGGTCATGTCGGCGAAGGCCGCCTGGATCAGCGGCGCGACGGCTGCAGGCTCCACGGGCCCGACGACGACGAGCGCCATGCGCTCGGGGCGGTACCAGGTGTTGTAGTAATCGAGGAACGCCTCGCGCGGCGCGTGGCGGATCACGTCCTCCTCGCCGATGGGGAACCGCTGCGGCAGGAGCGCAGCGGGCATGAGGAACTTCCACTCGGCGATCGTTGAGCGGAAATCGGCGGAGTCGCGGTCGCGTTTCTCAGCGAGGATGACGCCGCGCTCCTGTTCGATCTCTTCGGGGAGGAAGAGCACGCCATCGGCATAATCGCGCAGGGCCTTGAAGGCTTCGCGCAGGGAGTCGGGGTCGTTTTTCGGCAGCTCGACCTGATACTGCGTGCGGTCGAAGCCGGTGGAGGCGTTGGTGTCGGGACCGAACGCCATGCCGAGGCGCTGGAAGTACTCGATGAGCTGGCCGGGCGGGAAGTTGCGGGTGCCGTTGAAGCCCATGTGCTCGATGAAGTGGGCGAGGCCGCGCTGGGACTCGGTCTCCATCAGCGCGCCGGTCTGGACGAGGAGGCGCACGCTCACGCGCTCCTTCGGCTCGGCATTCGGCAGGATCGCGTAACGCAGGCCGTTGTCCAGGCGGCCCCACGTGACCGCGGGGTCGACGGGGATGTCGCTCGTCGCCTGGGCCCACTCCGTGGCCGGCGGGCGCAGCGGCACGGCGGGCGCGGCGCAGGTGAAGGCAAGGAGCAGACCGAGCGAGAGCAGGGTAGGATGCTTCATGGCCCGCGAGTCAGGCCGAAGACCGGAGCCGGTACAAGCCGGGCGTGGATGGTCGGTCGCTGGCGCGGACCTACGGGAGCGCGGCCGGATGGACCAATCCTGAGCTTGAGCCGCGCGACGGCGCGGCCGATTTTGGCGCCCCCACCTCCATGCTCTGGATCTACCGCCTGTTCTTCCTTCCCGCGATGTTGCTGGCCGCGCCTTTCTATCTGCGGCGGATGCTGAAACGAGGCGGCTATCGCGACGGCTTCGGCCAACGCTTCGGTGGTGGCCCGGCACTTCCGCCGAAACGCGCCGGTGTGCCGAGGATCTGGTTGCAGGCGGTGAGTGTGGGCGAGGTGCTGGCGATGGGGCCGCTGCTGAAACGGCTCACCGACGGCGGCCGCGCGGAGGTTTACCTCACGACGACGACGAGCACCGGCTATGCGCTCGCGCGGGAGAAGTTCGCCGCGCTCACGATCGGCATCGGCTATTTCCCGCTCGATTGGTGGCGCTTCAGCCGGCGCACGTGGAACCGAGTGCAACCGGATCTCGTGCTGCTCGCCGAGAGCGAGCTCTGGCCGGAGCACCTCGCGCAGGGCGCGAAGCGCAAGATCCCCGTCGTGCTGGTGAACGCGCGGCTGTCCGACCGCAGCTTCCGCCGGCTCCACGCGGTGCGCACGCTGGCGGGCCGCCTCTACCGGAAGATCACGCGGATCCTGCCGTCGTCCGAACAGGACGCGGAGCGTTTCCGCAAACTCGGCGTGCCGGCCGAGAAGCTCGTCACGACCGGCAACCTGAAGTTCGACGTGAGCATCCCCGTGCTGGATATCTGGGAACGTGCGATGCTCCGGCGCGAGCTCGGGCTCGCCGACAACCAGCTCACGATCCTCGGCTCCTCGACTTGGCCGGGCGAGGAGCAGGCACTGCTGCGGCTGCTCGAGCGCGCGCGCCGCGATGGCGTGATCTGCCAGCTCCTCCTCGTGCCGCGCCACGCGGAACGTCGCGGCGAGATCGAGGCGCTGCTGCAGACGCGTCCGCTCAACTGGCACTTCCGTTCGCGTGGTCAAGCCGTCGGTTTGGTCGACGTGTGCGTGGGCGACACGACCGGGGAGTTGCAGCGGCTCACGCAGGTCGCCGATCTCGTTTTCGTCGGCAAGAGTCTGCCGCCGAACGAGGGAGGACAGACACCGATCGAGGCTGCGTTGCTCGAAAAACCGATTCTGTTCGGTCCCGCGATGAGCAACTTCCGGCCCGCCTGCGAGGCGCTCATCAATTGCGGCGCGGCGCTCCGCGTTTCTGACGAGGTAGAACTCGTCGACCAAGGGCTCGCGTTGCTCAGGGACGAGAAACGCCGCGCGGAGATGGCGGCAGCGGCGTGCGCCTGGCACCAAGCGAACACGGGCGCGATGGAGCGCACGTTACGCGAGTTGGAGCGGTTTCTGCCCGCGAAATAGGCGCGGACGGGCCGCGGCGTATTTGTTGCGCGGGACGCGGAATCGCTCGGGCACGAGCACTCCGGCGGACCGCCTCGACGAGGCGGCGTACCGGTAGGCGAATCGTCGGGGCGTTGCTTGTCGGCGCCCGACGGGCTGTGCTGAACGCCGGGACGCAGGTCACGCCCGGCTCAGTGCGCGGCGTGCGCGTGTTGCGGTGCCGGAGTCTTGGTGACGCGTGACATCGTGGGCGCGACCGCGGAGCGGACCGGCGCAGATGAAGTAGCGGCGACGCGCGCGGTCGAATGGTTGCCGACGAGCACGTCGAGCTGGTTGACGGCGTTCTCGAGTGCGAGCGCCTGCCCGTGCATCTCTTCGGCGGAGGCGGCGGTCTCCTCGGAGCCGGCGGCGAGGTTTTGCGTGACCTTGTCCATCTGCGAGACGGCGGTGACGATCTGGTTGAGCCCCTGCGTCTGCTCCCGCGAAGCGGTGGCGATCTCTGCGATGAGTTCATCCACCTTGCGGGCGTGTTCGACGATCTGTTGCAGCGAGGTGGCGACCTTGCCGGAGATGGAGACGCCGTGGCCGGCCTTCTGGATCGAATCCTCGATGCTGGACGTCGTCTCGCGGGCGGCTTGGGCGCAACGCTGGGCGAGCGCGCGGACTTCCTCGGCGACGACGGCGAAACCGGCGCCGGCCTCACCGGCGCGGGCGGCTTCGACGGCGGCGTTGAGTGCCAGGATGTTCGTTTGAAAGGCGATCTCGTCGATGGTCTTGATGATTTTGGCGATGCTGTCGCTGGAGACCTTGATGGCGTCCATCGCGGTGGTCATCGCCTGCATGTCGGAGGAGCCGGTCTCGGCGGTCGTGCGGGTGAGATTGGCGATGTCCTTGGCGTGGGCGGCGGACTCGGCGTTGCGAGAGGTCATGCTGGTGATCTCCTCGAGCGAGGCGCTGGTCTCCTCGAGCGAAGCGGCTTGTTCGCTGGTGCCTTGGGCGAGCGACTGGCTCGCGGAGTTGACCTGCTGGGCGGCCTGGCCGACCTGACCGGCGCCTTCACGGACCTCGCCAGAGACGCGGCGAAGCACGCGGCTGACGGTGCGGGTGATGAAAAAGGCCACCACTGCGCCGACCACGATCGCGATGCCGGTGCCGAGCGGCACGCCCAGCCGGGTGGCGGCGATGCTGGAGGCGGCTTCGGCGGCGGCCTGCGTGCCGTCTTCCCGGTTGAGGCGGATGCTCTGCTGGAGCGCGGCGGTGTAGCGCTGGAAAACTGGGTACAGCTGGGCGTCGAGCTGGGACTGCGCCTCGGCTTTTTTCCCCTCGCGGCTGAGTGCGAGGACCTTCGCGCGGGCGTCGCGGTAGGCGGCGCGCTCGGGCTTGATGAGCTCGTAGTTGCGCTGGGCCTGCTCGTCGGCGAGCAAGGCTTCGACTTCCTTGTAGAGGCCGGTGAGCGTCTCGCTCTTGGCGGTCATCTCCTTCTCGATCGCGGCCATGCGGGCGGCGTCGGTTGCCGCGAGATGCTGGGTGGTGTTGATGTAGTTTTCCTTCACCAACGATTCGATGGTCGCGAAAAGGACGATCGCCGGCATGGCTCGCCCGGTGACCTCCTGGGTGTTGCGGTCAATCGTCTGCACGCGATTGAGCGCGAACACACCGACCGTTGCGGCGATGAGGAGAACGGCTGTGAAGCCGGCGACGATGCGGCGCCCGATGGTCCAGTTCATAGTAGGGGAGTTTCGGGGAAATATCGGGCGAAATAGGCCGGCGCTTGAGGGGAAACGCGGAGGGCGGCCGGGAGTTGCGCGGGCTGAGCATGGCGGTTTCGATGGCGGGAGATGCCTTTCCGCGCTTCGTCCGCCGACCGTCCGGTCGATCTCAGCCGCCCGCTCGCCCGCCTGCGGCGCGAACTCGCGGGCGAGTTGCATTGGGATGAGACGATGCGGGTCTGTTATGCCACGGACGCCTCGGTCTACCGCGAGAAACCGGTCGCGGTGGCGCTGCCGCGCCGCTCCGCGGACGTGAAGCGGCTGCTGGAGTTTGCCCGGCAGCATCGCGTGCCGTTGGTGCCGCGCACGGCCGGCACGTCGCTGGCCGGTCAGGTGGTGGGTGCGGGTCTCGTGATCGATTTTGGGCGGTACATGAACCGAATCATCGAGCTCGACGCGGAGCGGCGGCGGGTGCGCGTCGAGCCCGGCGTGGTGCGCGACGAGCTGAACCTCGCATTGCGGCCGCACGGGCTGATGTTCGCGCCGGAGACCTCGACCTCCAACCGCGCCATGATCGGCGGCATGGTGGGCAACAACTCGTGCGGCTCGAATTCGCTGCGCTTCGGCTCGACCCGCGATCACCTGCTCGAGGCGAAAGTCCTGCTCGCCGACGGCACCGAGACCGTCCTGCGCGCGCTCGCCCCGGAGGAGTTTTCCGCCAAGTGCACCACGGGCGGGCTGGAGGGCGATATCCATCGTTGGCTCGCACGGCGACTCGCGGATCGCGGCACGGCGGCCGAGATCCTGCGCGAGTTTCCAGAGCCCACGCTCCGTCGCCGCAACACCGGCTACGCGGTCGACCTGCTGCTGCGGCAACAGCCATTCGCCGCGGACGGAGCGCCGTTCAACCTCTGCACGCTGCTTGCCGGTTCCGAGGGCACGCTCGCGCTTGCGACGGAGTTCACCCTCAACCTCGTGCCGCTTCCGCCCGCGGAGCGCGGGGTGCTCGTCGTGCACCTCGGCTCGGTGCACGAGGCCACGCGGGCGAACCTGATCGCGCTTCGGCATGCGCCCGATGCGGTCGAGCTCATCGATCGCATCATCCTCGATTGCGCGGCGCGCAACCGTGAGCAGGCGCGCAACCGGGCGTTCGTGCAGGGGGATCCCGGGGCGCTGCTCGTCGTCGAATGGGCGCGCGGCACACGGGCGGAGATCGACGCGGCGGCCGCCGCGCTCGAGGCGGAGTTGCGGGCTGTGGGTTTCGGATACGCGTTTTCTCGGCTCTTCGGCGCGGACGTCGCCCGCGTGTGGGCGCTGCGCAAGGCCGGGCTCGGCGTGCTCGCGAACATTCCCGGCGACGCGAAGGCCGTTGCTTGCGTCGAGGACACCGCCGTGCCGGTCGCCGTGCAGCCGGCGTACCTGGAGGAGTTCGAGGCGATCATGCGCCGCCACGGGATGGACTGCGTTTTCTATGCGCATATCGGCGACGGCGAGATCCACACGCGGCCGGTGCTCGACCTGAAACGCGGCCCCGATCGCGCGAAGTTCCAGGCGCTCACGGCGGAGGTCGCGGAATTGGTGAAACGTTACC
>DATGXO010000223.1:0-9917 GCA_035298965.1 Opitutaceae bacterium
CGAGTTCGAGCCAGCCCGGTGTGGGTTTCAGCGGCGTAGCTTCATCGACGAACATCGCGCGCGCCACCGCCACCGTCTCTTGGGCGAACACCGCCGGCAACTCGCTCGCGTCCGCGCAAAAATAGATCCGGCCGCCGCCGCGTTCGGCCACGTCCTTCAAAAACGCCGCATCGCAGTCGTCCTCCGTGCCCAGCCCGATCACCGTCACCGTGACCCGCATCTCCCGCATCTCGGCAAGCAACTTCACGTACTCGCCGGGCTCCTCGGCATCGGCCGCGTCGGCAAACAGGATCACGTGCCGCCGCGCGCCCCGCACCTTGCGCAGATCCTCCCACGCCGCGTTGAGCGCCTGATAGACGTAGATGCCGCCGCCACCGCTTGTGATCGCGCGCACCACCTCGTCGATCGTCTTGCGGTTCGGGCCCACCTCCGCGAGCGGCGCCACGAGGTGCGGCTCGCTGTCGACAGCGTACACCGCGAGCAGATCGTCGTCGCCGAGCAACTCGGCCGCGCGGGCCGCGCCGGCGTTCGCCAGGTCGATCTTTGCACCGCCGCCGGGCACACCTGCCGCCATGCTCCCCGAACGGTCGAGGGCGATCGCGAGCGCCGTCGCCAACCGGCGATGCTCGGTGCGCAACTCCATCGAGACCGGCAACAACTCGTCGAGCGGTGACTGGAACCAACCGCCGGCGCCGAAGCTGCCCTTGCCGCCGGCCATGAGCAGCGCCCCACCTTGTTCGCGCACCCAGAAATCCGCGGCGCGCAGAAACTCCGCCGGGCATTGCGCCGCCATCACGTTGTTCAAGATCAGCAGCCGCGCACCGGCGAGCATCCCCGGCGCGAGTTCGCCGGGCTTCGTCACCTGTCGCACCGTCCAGCCGGCGCCGGCGAGCACGCCGACCAGCGGATCATCGGCATACGCCGTCGCCAGAATCACCTCACGCGCACCGGCCACCGCGAGCCACGCCTCACCGCGATTGTTGTCGGGGATGGCATCCTCGGCCGCCGTGACCAGCGCCTCGTAGCGCACCGCCCCCGCCGCCGGTGCGCGGTCGGTCAGGCGTACCACCGCGCGTCCCCGTGCGATGGCCGCCTCGCCACGGCCGGCCGCCTTGCCGTCGCGCCGCAGCTCCCAGGGCACCCGCGCGCCTTCCGGTCCCGCGAGTTCCAACTCCAGGAGCACCGCGCTGCCGGGCTCCGCGCGCGGTGCCACGCGCAGGTCGACGATCCGCGCATCCGGTCGTGGATCGACGGGCAACAGTCTGTAATCGAGCGGCGTGCCGCGGGCGCGCAACGCCTCGTCGAGTCCGCGCAACGGCTCTGTCGAGTAACCATCGCCGAACACGAGCAACCGGGCCGGGCGTCCGGGCTCGAGCTGCGCCAGCGTGTGCCGTACCGCACCGGCCAGCCGCGTGCTCGTACGTGCGCCGCGGAAGACCGGATCGCCACGCTCGCGCACAATCGGCTCCGCCGCGAAATCCACAAAATGGAGCCGATCGTCCCGTCCGCGGCCCTGCGCGAGCAGGCTTTCCCACTCCGCGCCAGCTCGGTCCCAGGCCGTCGCCGCCGAGGCCGAACGGTCGACCAACACCCAGACATCGCGCCCGGCCACACCACCGATGCGCAGCCCGGCCAGTGCGAGCGTCAGCGCGAGCAGCACGATTGCGCGCAACGGTTCCTGCACGCGCAGCGCCGGCCACCGCCAGCCGGCCAATCCGAGTAACGGCAACAATAGCAACCACGCAGGCGACGCGAAGCTCATCGCTCACCTCCCCGCTTCCGCACGCTCCACCACGCACCGGCGAGACATCCGCCGGCCAACAAAATCCAGAGCGGCCGCCAACGGTCCGGCTGCGATGCCGCGCGCAACGCCTCCGCCACCGAGCGTCCCTCGACGGCAAACGTCTCCGCACCGCGGAAATCCCCCTCCCGCACATCGCCGAAATGCGCCGCACCGTGAAATGCCTCCTCGCCGCCGCAGCGCACCGCGAAAAAGCCCGGTTCGTCCGGAGCGCGCAGCACGCCGGCGGCGGTCGCGGTCTTCGACCCGCCCACGACTTCGACATCCAGAACATCCCGACCGCGGGCCCAACCGGTGCCGAGGTCGAACCGTTGTTGCGTCTCCAGATTCTCAGCCCACCGCTGGCGCAGCGCCCCGCGCACGGTGTCGGCGAAACGGTGCAGCAGCACCACGAACGCCGGCAGTCGGTCGGCGTTGCTGCGGGCAGCGTCGAAATTCAGCACCAGCCGGCGCGAGTCCTCGCCGCCCTCGAGCCAGACGAGTTCCCTGTTCTCCTGCCACAGCAGCACGGTCGCCGCGGCCGGCGGCTGCAACGGCCCCGCTCCGCCGGCGAGAAAGCCCTCCCAGATCAATCCGTCGACGAGCGGATGCTTTTCCGCGAGCACCGGCGCGCGCAACACCTTGGAGCTGGCACTCGCCTCGGCCGGCCGCCACACCAGCACGGCCGCGCCAGGCGTGGCCGGCGCAGCGTCGCCCCCCACGGCGAGCAACCGCAGATCGGGCGCGTCGGCATCCTGCTGCGCCCCGGGCAAACTTTTCGCGAACCGGGCCAGCAGCGGCGGCACCTCCGGCCCCGCGGCCCACCGCAATGGTTTCGCCCGCGGACGCACGAGCGGCAACCGGTCGTCGAGATCGAAGGCGTCGGCATCGAGCGCGAGCTGGAGGGCGTCAACCTCCGCCGGGAAAACACCCTCGATGGCCAGCAGCGCATCGGGCCCGAGCTCGAGCACCTGCGGTGCGCCAAGCTCGCGTCCCGAGGAGTCGAACACGTGCAGGTGCCGCTTCTCCGCCACCGGACCGCAATGCCGCACCAGCGCGCGCCACTTCAACCCCGCCACCGCCTCTTCGATGCTCACACCGGCGAAACCGGCGTTGGCGATCGGCTCCCCCACGCCGAGCACCGCCACACCGGGAGACAGCTCCACGCGGTGGTCGGTCAGCACGACCATCGACACGCCCGGTCCGACGGAGAGCTGGAACTCACGCACCGCCGACGCGAGATCGTGCGAACCGACGTTGGGCCGCCAGCGTTCCAGCGAGGCCATCACCGCGTCGAGCGACTCGCCCTCGTAAAGCGGGCGCCGCCGCGGGTCCGACTCGCGCACAATCCATGCAGTGCGGTCGGCGGCGCGGCTCCATTGATCAAGCACGGGACGCAACACCCCCGCAGCGCGGGCGCGAAACGGCCGCAGCGAGGCCGAGGCGTCGAGCACCACGGCCACCGTTTGCCGCGTGCCGGCGCGCACCCACCGCGGCTCGGCCAGCACCCAGGCGAGCAACAGCGCTGCCGCGAGCTGGCACCACAACGCCGCCGAGAATCGCAAACGGCGCAGCCGCCGCGCGCGCGACGCTCCCGGATCGAGGTTTTCGAGGAGGAAGAGCGTGCTCACCCGGCGCGGCCGAGCCGCCGGGCGGAGACAATGGATCGCCACGATCGCCGGCACCGCGACCAGCGCCCAAAGCCCCGCAGGATTGGCGAAGACGAGGTTCATCGCATGCCGTCAACGTTGCGGCTCGATCGCACCGGCGGGGAGCGCCTCGGAGTTGAGTGCCGCGATCAGATCGGGCTCCGCCGGTACGCGCGCCACCATGACGCCCGCCCGGCGAAACGACTCGCGCCAGCCGGCGATGTGCCGCGCGTACGCGCCGCGATAACGAGCCAGCAGGTCGGCATCCACGCGCTGCTCGCGGCGCGCGCCATTCTCGCAGTCCTCGAAATCCATTCGCCCGTCCCAGTCCGGCGCGGCCTCCTCCGCGCTCCAAGGCACGAGCACCAGTCCGAGGCCACGCGGACCGCCGAGTCGCCGCGTCCATCCCACACCGTTTGCGGGCGGGAACAACAGATCGCTCACCAGCACGCGCAACGCCTCCGCGCGCCACGGCACGCGATCGAGGGCCGGCGGCTCGCCCGACGCTTCTGCGGCGGGCAGCACCCCGCGGCGCAGTGCGGCGGATTCCAGCGGCGTCACCGTCTTCCCATACACCGCGTGACAGCGCACGCCACCGGCGTGGCGCTCGGAACTCTCCAGAGCGAAGAGCATGAGCTCGGCGGAACGGCGCGCCTTGGCCTCGCCCAACCACATCGAGGCGCTCACGTCGCAGACGAGATCGACGGCCGGCGCGGCCTCGTGTCGATGGACCTTGAGCATCAACGCGTCGGTGCGCGCGAAGGCGGCCCAGTTCACATAACGCAGATCATCGCCGGGCGAATACGGACGATGATCCTGGAAGTCGACGGAGTTGCCCAAGCCCACTCCGCTCCATTCGCCGGACGGACCGCGCCAAGCGTTGCGGCGCCACGGCAGCCGCAGCAAAGACGCCGCCGCACCAGCAGCGGACACCGCCGCGGCAAACACCCGTTCACAGTCCTCGGCCGGCGTGATCATCTCCGCTTAGCAGCTTTCTCGTCGAAAGCGGCGTCGAGTTCGATCAGGGCGCGCGCGATCAACACGGCAAGAAGCACGCCCGCCCAGCAGGCGCCGGGCAACGGCGACCAATCACCGGACTTCGCCCAGGCCAAGCCGTTCCAAAACCCGAGCGGCGGCAGGAATTGCGGCCAACCCGGCGCCGCCGAGGTCGCACCGCAACCCGCCGCCACTCCGAGTGCCAACAGCGCGAACGCGAGCTGGAGCGCATAGGGCGCCAACCGCCGCTGACCGAACCAGTGCCATGGCAAGAACACGAGGATCGCCCGCGGCAGCAGCACCAACGCCACCGCGCTTGGGATCACGAGCAGCGCCTGCTGGAACCCGTCCAACGCATACGCCACGACCGTCAGCGCCAACACCAACGACGAGTGGAAGAGCAGGGCCGATTGCCAACCGGGCAGGAGCAACCAGGCAAACGGACGGCCGAGCAAACGCCGCGGCCGGTGGGCCGGCAACAGCCGGCGTTCCACGCCCAGTTCGAGCACCGCGGCGATGCCGACGCCCACCAACGCGATCACCGCCATCTCACCCCACTCCGGTGGCATGCGCGTCGTCCGGATCAGGCAGACGAACACCGCGACCCAGCCGGCAAACCACAGCCGGGTGCGGCCGACATAGTTCTCCGCCGGCGCCGCGATCATCTGCGCCGCCAATGAGAGCGAGCCCCCGATCACGCACACGAACTGCGCCACGAGGTAGAGAAGGATCCAGTAGGCATCGGAGCCCTCGTTGCGGAACGGATGCGCCAACGCATCGAATACGCCGAACCCGCTCATCGCCCGGCCCGAGAACAGCAGCGAGAACAGGATCAGGAACAGGCCGGCGAGCGCGAGCCCGCGCATGAATCGAGGGAAGGTCGACACCAGAAGGAACACCGACTGCGCCACGACGCTGAATCCGAAGAGGATCAGCAGGATGTTTGCGTCGCCCACCAGATCCGCGCCGCCGAGGAAATACCGCAGCACGAAGAACGGCAGGAGCGAGACGAGAAACAACGCCGCCTGCACCGCGAGCGATACCCATTTTCCGAACACGATCGCCCCGGCCGAGAGCGGGGTGAGCTGGAGCAGCTCCAGCAGCCGCGACTCGCGGTCGCCGTGCAACGCGCGCAGCGCCCGCAACGGCGAGAGAACCGCCAGCCCGATCAGCGCGCAGCTCCACACGGCGAACTGCATCGTGCCGTGCGCAGCGGATGGATTTTTCGAGGAGACCTGCAACGCATAGATGCCCGCGATCGCGAGCACCACCTGCACGCCGATGAGCAGCCACACCATGTCGCGACCGAGGAGACCGGCGCGCAGTTCGCGCACGGTGATCGCGCCGAGACGGTCGGGGAATTCGTGGACCGGGAGCGCGCCGCTCGCCGTTGGAATCGGATCGTTCATGACAAAGGAGGCAACGGAGGCGGCACCGAAGCGGCCGGCATCTCCGGAGGATTGCCGCCGGAACGGCCGTTGGTCGCGGTCTTGTGCAACACCGCGACAAACACGTCCTCCAGCCGCTCCTCTTCGACCTGGAAGCCGCACACCGCGTGGCCGGCGCCGACGATGCGCCGCAGTTCGAGAGCCAGCGCCTCGCGTCCGGTCTGCGCAAACTCGGCCCGCAAGCCGTCGGTCAACGCCTCCACCACGCGCCAGCCCGCCTGCACCGCCAACCATTCGGCCAGCGCGCCCGGCTCGCCGACGAGGGAAATGCGTACGCGGGTCACAGCCGGCCCGGCTCCACCATCGCGCCGCAGCGCGGCCGAAGTACCCTGGTGCACGATCCGGCCGGCGTCGATGAACAGCAGCTCGTCGCACATCTCCTCGAGTTCCGAAAGGATGTGCGAGCTGATGAGCAGCGACTTGCCCTGGTCACGCAGGACACGCACCGCCGCCTTGAACTCCAATCGCGCCTTCGGATCGAGGCCCGCCGCCGGCTCGTCGAGCAGCAGCAACTGCGGATCGGGCAGGAGCATCCGCGCGAGACCGAGCCGCTGGAGCTGGCCTTTCGAGAGGCCCTTGAGCGGTCGCCGCGCGAGCGGATGCAGATCGGTGAACGCCATCGTCTCGTCGAGCCGCCGCGCACGCTCCGCGCCGCGGAAACCTTGGGCGCGCGCGAAGAAATCGAGGTAGTCGACCACGGTCGCGTTGACGTAGGTGGGCGTGTTGTCCGGCATCCAGCCGAGCAGCCGGCGCACGTCGCGCGCCCGGTCCACGATGTCCATTCCAGCTATGCGGATCGTGCCGGCGTCGGGCTGATCGAGGGTTGCGAGCAACCGCAGTGTGGTTGTTTTTCCAGCACCATTGGCGCCGATGAAACCGCACGCCGTGCCGCGACGCAGGTCGAAGGAAACGCCGTCGACCGCCCGCACCTCGCCGAACCTGCGATGCACGTCGCGCAGTTCCACCAGCGGAGTCCCGTCGCTCACGGCCGGCCTCCTTCTGTCACCCGCCCGGTCACGAACACCGAGTCGCTCCACCGGATTGTCGCAAGCGTGGGGATCGGCGCCCCGTCGAGTCGGTCCGTCTGCGCGAAGAAACGGTCGGCCATCGCGGTGCCCTGGAACAGGTGGTCGAGTTCCCGGTGGAACGGCCCCGCGAGCCGGGAGCGCAGATGCATCCGCGCCCGTTCCTCGTCGCGTTCGTCGAGCTCGAGTCGCACCGGCTGGCCAGGCTCCGCCAGCGCGGTCCGCCACATCTTTCCGCCGACAAAGACGACCAGGTCCCGCAGCGGGGCCGGGAACGTGGATACCACGGACGGGACGCCGCCGGCAGGATCGCGCCGGATTTCCAGGCCCGCCCGCGTCGGCACCGTGTGGACGAGCGTCTGCACGGTGGCGCTGCGATTCCGGAACCAGTCGCCGCTGCAAACCTCACCGCGGCGGTTCGCCACGAATACTCCGGCCATGGCTTGCGGCACATCCATCTCGACCCGGGCCTCCGCCGGCACCGTGAAATCGCCCCGGAGCAGGAAACCGCACCGCACCGCCTGCTGCTGATGGACGATCATTTCCGGCCGCCCATCGACCAAGGCCGCGAGCACCGCGCGCCGGCCGTCACCGCCCGTGCCGTCGCTGAGGAGAATCAGCCCGACCAGCACCACGGAGGTGCCGATCGCCACCGCGGGCAGCACCAAAAACAACCGGTGACGCTGCTGCCGTTTTGCGAGCCAGAAGAGCGCGCCGGGGCCCGCCAGGAACGCCGTCGCCAACAAGACGAGAATCAAGGCGGCGCGCGGGAGCTTCGCCTCCAGCCAATCGGGCAACGGATCGAGCCATGGCGGCACGCTCGAAACGTCGAGTCGTTTCGCGAGGCCTTGGGCACCCGCCGCGCCTTGCGCGGGCTCGGTTGCGATGGCATCGATCGAGCCAAGCCCGTACATCGCTCCCGGGAGTCGCGCCCCAATGACGGCCGCGATCCCGAACTCGGCGGGCACGGGGAAGGGATCGTCGTCACCGGAAACAAAGACGAGCACGCCACCCGCCGCCACATAGCCCCGGAACGCGCCGCGCTGCGCGCTGCCGAGTTCAGCCCATGTGGTCGTCCGCAGAATCACCAACCGGAAGCCGGAGTAGTAGCGACAGTCGTCGGGAAAGACGGTCTGCGTCAGGAGATCATCACCGGTGCGGTATCTGCCTTTCCCGGCACTCGGACTGCTCAGTGTTTCCCACGCCTCGAAAAACTGCGCGGGCAGGCGGGAGTCGGCGAGCAGTTCGGTACGATGGGGTTCGAAGTGGAGCCGGGTTTCGTTGAGGTGCGGGCCGTCGAGTTCGAGAAAACCCGAATCGGAGGTGATCAGCCCGAGCGGCACCACGAACTCCCGAGTGGCATGGGCCGGCACCGTCATCGCCGGCCCTTCCGCGCGATAGCTGATGGGACGCGAGCCTCCCCGACCGCGGAAACGTGGCGGCGAATAGTATGCGTACTGATTCCTTACCAGCGTCGCCCGCCAGGCCAGTTCGGTCTCGGTACCGTTCGTGATGGTGAACTTCACCACGACGTGCCCCATCTCGGGCACGCGCGTGAAATCGGCATCGTAGAGAATCTTCACCGGCACACCGCGCTCCGTACTCACCGCCTTGGGCCAGGCCTCCCCGGCCGCTCGCAGGCCGATCGTACTCCAGACGACGAGGACACCCGCAACGCACCACCGGGCGAGGCCACGCCAGGCTCCTCCCCATCGCAACTCACCGGCGGTCGTCATTGTCACCGCTTCGCCTCCGCGAGGGTTTTCGGGAGCGCGCCGGTGGCGCCGGGCACCTCGGCCAGCAGTGCGGTGATCACCGAGCCGGGCGTGCGACCCTCGATACGCGCGGCGTAGTCCAGCACGAGCCGGTGCCGCAGCACCGCGGGCGCCACGGCGCGCACATCGTCGGCCGCGATATGCACGCGGCCCTCCAGCAGCGCCCGGGCGCGGGCGGCGGCGGCGAGCGCGAGCACGGCGCGCGGCCCGGCGCCGTATTTCACGCCGCCGGCGGCGGCCGATTCGCCGGGCTGCGTGGCGTGGACGAGCCGGGCGATGTAGGCGGCGACCGGTTGCGGCACGTGGATACGCGCGGCCAGGGCGGAGAGCGCGAGCAGCTCCTCGCGTTTCATCACCTCCGGCACCTCGGGATCGGCGCCGAGCGAGCGGTGGAGCACGATGCGCTCGAGCACGTCGGCGCCGGGGCGTGGCACGTCGATCTTGAAGAGGAAACGATCGACCTGCGCCTCCGGCAGCGGGTACGTGCCCTCGAGCTCGATCGGGTTCTGCGTGGCGATGACGAAGAACGGCTCCGGCAGCACGTGTGTCTCGCCCATCACCGTCACGCGGCGCTCCTGCATCGCCTCGAGCAGCGCGGATTGGGTTTTCGGCGACGCACGGTTGATCTCGTCGGCGAGCACGAGATTCGCGAAGACCGGGCCGCGGTGGAAAACGAGTCGGCGGCCGGCCGGTGTCTCCTCGAGGATCGGACCGCCGGTGATGTCGCCCGGCAGCAGGTCGGGTGTGAATTGCACGCGGCGCCCGTCGAGTCCGAGCGACGCCGCGAGCGCCTTGGCGAGCTGGGTTTTCCCCAGCCCGGGCAACCCCTCGAGCAACAGATGGCCGCGCGCCACCAACCCGAGCACGACGGCTTCGACGACCTCGTGCTGGCCGAAGAGCACCTGCTCCAACGCGGCGCAGAGCCGCTGGAGCTTTTCGCGCGCGGCAGCGGTTTCGTTCTCGGTGGGCGGAGCGGTGAGCGGGGTCATTGGAAATAGCGGCGGACGGCCTGGCGTTCCTCGGGGGTGAGCTCGTCGATGCGCACGGCGTCGGCGCCCGCACCAGCCGTGGCGGTCGTTCCGCCCGAGCCGGTGAGCGGCGCGGCGAGCGGATCGGTGCGCGGCGCGCCGGCGGACTCGGCGAGCAACTCGCCGAGCCCGGCCTGATCGCGATCCAGCGTCTCCACCGCTTCGGCACGCCCCTCCTGCCGGGCGCTGGGGTCGGAGGCGAGCGCCAGCGGCGGG
>DATGXO010000224.1:0-49817 GCA_035298965.1 Opitutaceae bacterium
CCAAACGGCCCACTGGCGCACCGATTCAACAGCCGCGGCAATTTTGCCAAACAAACGTTGTCGCCGCTCGGGCGCGCGTCTTTGCTGCCCGCCCTTACCTCTATGAAACAGGTCAACATCGGCATGATCGGCGGCGGCACCGTGGGCAGCGGCGTGTTCAACGCGCTCCAGCAGAATTCGGAGCTCATGGCCGCACGAACGGGCGTCCGCCTCGTCGTGAAGAAAGTCGCCGTGAAGGCCTTCGACGAGCCCCGCCCCTACCCGATCACCCGCGACCTGATGACCACCGACTGGAAGGACGTCGTTGAGGATCCCGAGATCCAGATCGTCACCGAGCTCGTCGGCGGCACCGGCATCGCGAAGGTCATCGTGCTCGCCGCCCTCGAGCGTGGCAAAGCGGTCGTGACCGCCAACAAGGCGCTGCTCTCCGCGCACGGTCCCGAGCTCTTCGCCGCGGCGAAGAAGGCCGGCACCAACCTCTACTACGAGGCGAGCGTCGCCGGCGGCATCCCGATCATCAAGACGCTGCGCGAGGCGCTCGTCGGCAACCGTTTCGAGCGCATCTACGGCATCGTCAACGGCACCTGCAATTATATCCTGACCCGCATGACGCGCGAGGGCGCGGCCTTCGCCGACGTGCTCGCGGATGCCCAGCGGCTCGGCTACGCCGAGGCCGACCCGACGCTCGATGTCGACGGCCACGACGCCGCGCACAAGACCGGCATCCTCGCCTCGCTCGCCCACGGGTTCTGGGTCGATCACCACGAGATCCACGTCGAAGGCATCCGCACGCTCACGCCGCTCGACATCCGTTTCGCGCAACAACTCGGCTACACGATCAAGCTCCTCGGTTCCGTCCGCCTCGCCCCGCCCGCCAAGGGTGCGAAAACGGCCAAGGGCAAGAAAGCCAAGGTCGCCGGCGCGCGCATCAGCGTGGCCGTGAGCCCCACCCTCGTGCCGCAGAGCCACGTGCTCGCGAGCGTGAACGACGTGTTCAACGCCGTCTTCGTCTCCGGTTTTCCGATCGGCGACACCCTCTACTACGGCCGCGGCGCGGGCAAGGACGCCACCGCCTCCGCCGTGCTCAGCGATCTCGCCGACGCCGGCCTCGACATCTCGCGCGGCACGCTCGACCGCGTGCCCGCCTTCGCGCCGACTTCGCCCGCGGGCACCGTCGTGCCGTTCAGCGAAACCTCTTCGCGCTTCTATCTCCGCCTCAACGTCGTCGATAAGCCCGGTGTGATCGCGAAGGTCTCGTCGTTGCTCAGCAACGCCGGCATCAGCATCGCGTCGATCGTGCAGCCCGAAGGTCACGAGGGCGAGACGGTGCCGCTGATCCTCATGACGCACACCGCCAGCCGCGCCGCGATGGACAAGGCGCGCGCCGCCATCGCCAAGCTTCCGCCGGTGAAGGGCCCCTCGCTCCTGCTGCCCGTCGAGGATTTCGCGTAAAGCAACCGCAGCGAAACAGCCGACAGCATCAAATTTGAAGAGCCGCTCGCGAGAGCGGCTCTTCTGTTTTCCGGCGCCCTCTGCGGATCGCCGCTCTCGCGAGCGGCGCCACGGGTGGTGCACCTCCCGCCTGCGAAAGAAACAGCGCCGCCCGTTTCGGGGCGGCGCCAGGCTGGAACTTCAACTTTCGACTTCAACTCGCGGCACGCGGGGCGTGCCGCGCGCCTCAGTGCTTCACGTGGGCCTTCGGGCCCTTCGGCTGGCCGATGGCGGCGAGCAGCTCGCCGAACCACGGCGTGTCGATCTCGAACGGCTTGCCGCCCTTGATGCGCGGAAACTCGATCGCGCGGAGCACGTTGCCCTTGTCCTCGTCGTGGCCGATCACGCCGCCTTCGCGGCGCATGGCGCATTCGACGGCGAGGTCGGTGCAGCTCTTGATGAGGCGCAGGTCGTCGATGTTCGACGCCGCGGCGCGGGCGAAATAGCCGCTCTTCTGCACGAGCGTCTTCTCGGCGCCGAGGACCTTCGCGAACTGCTCGGCGAACCACTTGCCGGGGTTCACGGCATCCAGTTTCACGTGACCGAACGCATCGCGCGGCACCTCGAGGCCCTTGGCCTGCATCTCGGCGACGATCTCCTCCACGCCGGCGCCTTCGGAGATGAAGATGTTCACGTTGTCGCCCGCATCCATGATCGCCTTCAGGCGCTTCCCCTCGGCGGCGAGGTCGATCTGCATCTCGGGGATGAAGACCGCGTGCACGTCGAGGCTGCCCTTCGTCAGGCCGATGCCGGGGACGAACTCCTGCGTGTTGAGAATCTTGCGATACGCCTGCGCGGTAGCGGCGGTGAGCCAGCCGCAGTTGCGGCCCATGACCTCGTGCACGATGAGCATGCGTGGATTCGCACCCTGCTCGGCCACGACGTTCTGGAAATAGCGCGCGCCCTGCTCGGCGGCCGTCCACGCGCCGAGCGACTGGCGGATCGGGTAGACGTCGTTGTCGATGGTCTTCGGCAGGCCGATGACGGTGAGGGCGTAGTTGTTTTTCGCGAGGAACGCGGCGAGGTCGGCCGCGGCGGTGTTGGTGTCGTCGCCGCCGATCGTGTGGAGGATATCGACGCCGTCCTTGATGAGTTGGTCGGCCGCGACCTTCTGCGGGTCCTGGCCTTCCTTCACGAGACCGCGCTTCACGCAGTCCTTCACGTTGGTGAGCTTCACGCGGCTGTTGCCGATCGGGCTGCCGCCGAACTTGTGCAACAGGTGGGCATTGGCCCGCACCTCGGCGGTGATCTTGTAGCTGTCGCCCAGCAGCAGGCCCTTGTAGCCGCCGCGATAGGCGATGATTTCGATCTCCGGCGCGATCTCGGTGTAGCGCTCGATAAGGCCGCCAATGGCGGAGCTGAGGCAAGGGGCGAGGCCGCCCGCGGTGAGAATGGCAACTTTGCGTGGTTTCACGGGTGGCGGATAAAGCGAAGCGACCGCGAGCAGGCAAGGCCGGGATGGCGCCGTCGTTTTCACCGGAGCTGCCGCCCCATGCAGCGGGCGCGCCGGCGCGCCACTCGACCCGTGGGCCGGTTCGCTCGCGGGGCGACGACGCCGCGCGTCAATGCGCGGCCGCCAGCGCCGGCAGAAACAGCCGGAACGTCGTCCCGCGGCCGCCGTGCCGCACCACGCCGATACCGCCGCCGTGTGCCCGGGCGACGCCGGCCGCGACCGCGAGCCCGAGCCCGCGCCCAGCGCCTTTGGTCGTGAAAAACGGCTCGTAGATGCGCGGCAGGATCGCCGGCGGGATGCCCGCGCCGGTGTCGCTCACTTCGAAACACACGTAGCGCCCCGGCGCGACCGGCGACGACAGCGCTGTCGCTTCGCGCGTCTCGAGCGGCAGATCGTAGACGACCACGCGCACGTTTCCCGTGCCCGCGCCGACCGCTTCGAACGCGTTTTGCAGCAGCGCGGCGAGCGCCTGTTGGAGCTGCGCCGCCACGCCGCGCACTCGCGGCAGCGGAATCAACGCCGGCACGTATTCCAGCGGGCAACGCCCCGGATCGGCCCGACCGACCAAGTTGAACGTCGCCTCCACGAGCGCCTGAGGCTCGAGCTCGCGCCGCACCGCAAACGAGTGTCCCGCGGCATCGAGCATGCGCCGGCACAGGTCGGTCGCCCGCCGCGTCGCGTGCCGGATCTCGTCGAGCGAGTGCGCGAGGTTCGAACCCGGCGGCGCCTCAAGCGCGGCGAGTCCCACGTGGCCGCCGATCACGGTCAGCAAATTGTTGAACTGGTGCGCGAGCCCGCCCGCGAGCGCACCGAGGCTCTCGAGCCGTTGGGCATCCGCACGCTGACGCTCCGCGGCAACCGCCGCCGGGTCGAGCGCAGGCGCGGCGCCACTCGCCTGCAACGCGCGCTGCCTCTCCGCGAGCTGCCGGTTCACCTCCTCGATTTCCGCGAGCAGCCGCCGCTGCTCCGCGCGCAGACGCTCCACCTCGGTCTTCGCGCAGCCCGGTCCGCGGCAGATGCGGATCTGGGTGAACGTGGCGGACGGCTCCGCCGGTGCGCGCAGTTCCCCTGCGCCGGCAGGCGGCGCCAGATCATCAGGCGGTCGGTTGGCGGAATTCACGGGAAGTGCGCCGGTGGTCCGGCACCCGGGACATCGGCTCGTACCACCGCCGGGCCAAACGGACCGGAACCACTTAGGGAAACGTCCCCGGGCCGGCTTCCACCCGCGCCGCGCCGGCCCGCGTCGTGAAACAAGGGACATCACCCACCGGCGAGCTTGCCAACACCGGGCGCCGATCCTCGATTGCAGGCGGTGTTCAAGAAACTCGTCCTCGCGCTCCTGCTGCTGCTCGTGCTGCTCGTGGGCGGCGCCTATCTCGCCGGCGGCTGGCTCGTCGGCGGCGCCACGCGCACCGTCCTGCCGCGTTTCACCGGACTCGCCGAGCGCGCCGGGCTGCGCGTCGTGCGCTGGGATTTCCGCAACGCCGCGGTGCGGCCCGTCGCGCGACTGAGCTGGCACGATT
Source organism: Opitutaceae bacterium (assembly GCA_035298965.1). Lineage (GTDB taxonomy): Bacteria > Verrucomicrobiota > Verrucomicrobiia > Opitutales > Opitutaceae > CAJCBL01. Next base: position 4,468 of record DATGXO010000224.1, read on the forward strand.
GGCAGCTCGAGGTCGCGCGCACCGCCGCCTCGTCCGAACCCGCCGCTCCGTTACGCCTGCGCCTCGGCGCGGTCCGCCTCGTCGCCACGGACTGGAACCCGCTCACCGCCGAGCTCCGCGTCGAGGAGGCCGCGCTCGAGACGCCGTTCGTGCCCTCCGCGCCGGCCGATCTGCCCTTCGCCGCCGACGAGTTCGGCGTCGCCATCGACCGCATCGACAGCGGCCGCCTCGTGCTCGCCAAGCTCGACCTCGCCGCCGGCGCCCGCGCCACCGCGACCGCGCTCGCCCGCGACCTCACCGATCTGGCGCGCGACGGCCGCACCGCCCGCGAACTCGAGCTCGGCGCCCGCTTGCATTTCCGCCTCAAAGGCCGGCCGCTCACCGTGCGGCTCGAGACCGAACGTCGCCATGGCGCGACCTGGCTGCGTTTCAATGCCTCGGATATCGCCGAGCTCTCGCGCCGCTACGACCGCCCGCTCACTCCGAACGAGCAGCAGATCCTCTGCGAGTATCCGCAGCGCGCGCTGCTCCTCCTGCGCATCAAAGAATACGCCGAGCGCCTCTCCCAACGCCTCGCCCGCACCGACCGCGCCTATGGCGAGGATTTCACGCGACACGTAGTCTGGAGCTACTGGCTCACGCGCACCTTCGGCCCCGATTTCGCCCAGCAGGTCACCGATGCCCACGAGGCCGGCGCGACCGACAACACCGCTGCCGAGCACCGCCAGGATTACGCGAACAATCTCGTCGGCCGCACCTACGCAGCCGCGAAGAAGACCGAGAATCAGATGCTGAAGCTCATCAAAACGGATCCGCTGATCGTGCGCCAAGCGAAGTAGGCCGCAGCCTTCCGCCGAGATCCGCCACCGCCGCGCTATCGTGTTCAAATGCCTCCGACAATTCGCCCACCGTGTGGGTCGCGAGTTCACCGTCTATCGACGCGTGTGGCGCGATCCGCGCACGCCGTGGTTGCCGCGGATCCTGCTCGGCCTCGCCATCGCGTACTTCGCCCTCCCGTTCGACCTCATTCCCGATTTCATCCCGGTGTTCGGCCAGCTCGACGATCTCCTGATCGTGCCGCTCCTCGTCTGGCTCGCCGTGCGCCTGATCCCGCCCGCCGTCCTCGCCGAGCACCGCGCCGCGGTGTTGGCGATGGAAACGCCGGAGCAAGGAAGACCGAGCACCAGGTGCTGAAGCGCATCAAGACGGACCCGCTGATCGCGCAGTCGGCGAAGTAGCGCCTCGGATCGATCGCTCAGCCCTGTGGAGCCGCTCTCGCGCCTCAGCCGTACAGATGCTGGTTCACGGCACTCAAGCCGTTGCGGGCGACGTCGGCCACATGCGCGAGCTGCGCCACGCTGAGCTTGTTCGCCTGCGCGAACGGCAACTCGGCAAGGGCCGGCATTGTCCCCGCGAGCACGTCGCCGAGTTTCGCGTTCGTCGTCCCGGCAGGGAGCGCGGCCGCGGCGAATTCCAACGCTTCGGCGATCCAGTTCGGCTGCGGTGCCTGGGCAGGCGCGCGTTGCCACTCGATGGCCTGCACGGTCTCGTCGGGGAATTGCCAATGCTTGAGAAGCACCGCGCCGGCCTGCTCCTGCGTCACGCCCACGTTGTCCATCTCCCACGTCTCGACCGGCATAGTGCCGTCCCAGAACAACCCGCCGCCGAGATCGTCGATGCTCTGGTTGATCGCGAGGCGGCCGATGTAGCGGAGCAACCCGGCGGTGTGGGCCTCGTCGGGCGTCACGGCAGCGGTCTCGCGCGCGAGCTCCTCGAGGAACAATCCTTGGAACAGGCTCTCCGCCCAAAAATCCTCCGCGGCGATTCCGTAGCTGCCGAGGTTCCGGCCCGACGCGAGGTGCGCCACGGCGTGGTTGAGCAGCCGGATACCCTCGCGGAAACCGATCTTCTGCAACGCACGCTCGAGCGAGGACACGCGTTCGCCAGCGCCGTAGAACGCGCTGTTCGAACCGCGGATAATGTCGGCCGCGAGCGCGGCGTCGGCACGGATCAGGGTGACGATGTCGTCGATCTCGGCGTTCGGGTCGCGCAGCAGCATGAGCGCTTTGCTGAGCACCCGCGGCGCGGGCGAGAAACGCTCGATCTTGAGGATCGCGGCGACGAATTGGTCCTTGGTCGGTTTCACGGGAATGGGCGGGTTGCGGAAAAGGGCTGCGGTCAGTTGGCCATCGCGTAGGCGGCGCCGGCACCGAGGCCGATGTCGGCGGGTGTGCGCGCGGCGTCGAAGGCGACGAGGCCGGGGATGTCGACGATCAGCGCGACGCGGCCGTCGCCGAGCACGGTGGCGCCGGTGAAGACATCGACGCGCCGGCCGAGCCAGCCGAGGGATTTGAGCACGGTTTGGTGGTTGCCGAGCACCTCGTCGACCGCGAGGCCGACCCGTTTGTCCTCGAGCTCCACGATCACGATGCGCTCGATGGGCGGCGGCTCGCCTTCGTATTCGAAGACCTCGCGCAGCCGCAGGTACGGCATGAGCTCGCCGCGCAGCTCGACGACATTGCGGCCATTGGCCGGCAGCCGGCGATCCCGGCGCAGCTCGATCGTCTCCCGCGCGCTGCCGAGCGGGAGGATGTAGCGGTCGTCCGCCACGCGCACCATCAGCCCCTCGATGATCGCCAGCGTGAGCGGCAACGAGAGGCGGATCTCCGCGCCATGGCCGGGCTGGCTGCGCAGCTCGATCGTGCCGCGGAGCGCCTCGATGCTGCGTTTCACGACATCGAGACCGACGCCGCGGCCGGACACCTCGGAGATCTTGTCCGCAGTCGAGAAGCCCGGGAGGAAGATGTATTGGTAGATCTCCTGTTCGGTCGGAGCGGCGTCGGCGGATAACAGACCGCGTTCGATCGCCTTCGCGCGGATGCGGGCGGCGTCGAGTCCGCGGCCGTCGTCGGTCACGACGATCCACACGCGGTCGCCGCGCTGCTCGGCGCGGAGCGTGAGCGTGGCGGTGCGCGGCTTGCCGGCGGCGAGGCGCGCCTCCGGCGGCTCGCAGCCATGGTCGAGGCTGTTGCGCACGAGGTGCATGAGCGGGTCGGCGAGCTGGTCGAGCATGGTCTTGTCCATCTCGGTCTCGGCTCCCTCGATCACGAGCTGCACCTCCTTGCCGAGGTCGCGCGAGAGATCGCGGGTGAGCCGCTGGAACTTCGCGAACGTTTCCCCGATCGGCATCATCCGCACGCCGAGCACGACATCCCGCAGCTCGAACGCCAGTCGTTGCAGCCCCTCCGCCGCGCCCTGCAGCATCGGCGGCAACTCGGGCACCGCGGCGCAGCCCTCGCTCACCTGCGACTTCAGAATCACGAGTTCGCCCACGAGATTCACGAGCTTGTCCAGCTTGTCGGCCGAGACGCGCAGCATCTCGCGTTTCGCACCGGCCAACGCGGCGGAGGAGGCGGCGACCTCCTTGCGAAGTTTCGCCGGTTCGGGTTTCGGGGCGGAGACGGAGGGGACAGGCGGAGTCCCGAGGGTGGCACGCGTCGGCGCTGGTTGCGCGGCGTCTCCGGCGAACGGCTCGCGGCCGATCCGCGGCTGCGCGTCGATGGCGAACATGAACGCGTCCTCGATCCGGTCGCGCGGCTCCGCGGTCTCGATGATCAGCCGCCACAAACCGGCACACGGCTCGGCTCCATTGTCCGGTGACGCGATCACGGTGTGCCGGCCGAGGCTGCCCAGATCGCGCAGCACAAGGTCCAGCCCGCCCGGCGCGGCCAGCAGGCGCGGTGTGGCGGTAAACTCCACGTACCAGCGCTCCACCGCGGCCGGCGGAGACTCGGGGGCGATCTCGAGGTCGCAGTCCCCGTCGATGAAACAAAAGACGTTGCGAATCGCCGTCTCGTCGGCCGCGGTCGCCAGGCGGATGGACCAGCCGAGGTAGCATTGTTCGGCATCGAGTTCGGCGAGCGGCGGAAGCGCGTCGGTGAGCGGCTCGATCTCGCAGGCGCCGAGCGCGCGCAGCAGCTCGAGAAACATCGCGGGGTCGATGCCCTGCCGGAACACGCCCGCGTGCGGCCTGAAGCTGATCCGCCAGTGCCGCTCGACGGCGACCGGCGCGACCGGCGCGGCCCCGTCTTTCGCGAGCGGCTCCGGAGCGGTCGCGGCGGGTTTCGCTGCTTTCGGCTCCTTCGGCGGGAGAAAACGCAGCAGCGCCTGCATGTCGCCATCCGCCGCCGCGAGCACGGCGGCGGCGCTCTCCGGCGACGCCTCGAGGTGGCGCGCGATGGCGTCGCACAGGCGCAGCGTGAGATCGACGATGGTCGAGTTCACCGCGACACGGTCCTCGCGCGCGGCGTTGAAGACATCCTCGACGTGGTGGAGAAACGCGGACAGCTCGGCGTAGCCGCTCGTGGCACCGGAGCCTTTGAGCGTGTGCATCGCGCGGAAGACACGGTTGATCGCGGCGTGGTCGGCCGGTTCGCGTTCGAGCGCAAGCAGCGCGTGCTCGAGCTCGGCGAGGAGGTCGGTCGCCTCCTGGCGGAAAAGTTCGCGACTGCGGCGTTGGATCTCGTCGAAGTTCATGGCGCGGAGCGGGGGCGGTCGCTCAGAGCGGGCAGACCATCTTGGCGACGGTGACGAGCCGCGCGGGATCGAAGGGTTTCACCACCCAGCCGGTCGCGCCGGCCTTCTTGCCGGCCACCTTCTTGTCGTCCTGCGACTCGGTGGTGAGCATGATGATCGGCGTGAACTTGTACTGCGGCAGCGCGCGCAGGCGCGTGATCAGCGTGATGCCGTCCATCTGCGGCATGTTGAGGTCGGTGATGACGAGGTCGGCCTTGCGCTGTTCGCACAGGCGCAGGCCGGCCATCCCGTCCTCGGCGGAGAGGACTTCGTAGCCGGCGGAGCCGAGCACCATCTTCACGGTTTCGCGGATGCTCATCGAGTCATCCACGGCGATCACGGTCTTGGGCATGGGAGAAAACGCGGTCGGTGTTCAGGAATTGGCGGCGAACGCGGGGTCGAGGGCGTAGCGCGCGAGCGCCTCGGTCCAGGCCGGGGCGGCGGCGGCGATGCGCACGGTCCGCGCGGCGCGCGCGGCCGCAAGCAGCACCTGCAACGCCGCGAGGTCGATGCGGGTGAGCGCGGCGGGATCGATCTCCAGCGCACGCGGTTGGCGAAGCGCGGTGCGCAACGCCACCTGCAGCGCGGCGGACTCCTCGATTGTGAGCTCGCCTTCGAGCCGCACGCGCGCGGTGTCGTCGCCGGTCTGGAGCTGGAAGGCGCTCATGGCGTTCAGCGGCCGGAGTGTTTCGCGGTCACGTTCTGAAGTTCCTCGAGGAAACAGCGCATCTCCGCGACGGAGAGGTCGTAGAGCTTCTGCAGCTCGGGGCCGAACGTGCTCCACCCGTTGAAGCTGCCGCGGCGGGCCTGCAGCACGGCATCGCTGCAGAACGCCGCGAGCCGCGACCAGCCGAGCATCATGAAGCAGCCCTTGAGGCCGTGGGCTGTCTCCGCGAGATGGGCACAGTCGCGCGCGGCGCAGGCCTTGCCGAGGCGCGGCCACGCGGTCTCGAGGTCGCGCGCGGCGGAGGACTGGAGCTGCTGGAGCACATCGGCGACCTGCGCGGGCGGGAGGCCGGGGAACATGGCGTTGAGCTGGTCGCGGTCGACCAGGTCGGGACCGGCCGAGGCGGCGGGTGCGGGCGCTTCGGCGGCGGTCTCGCTGCCGAACAACCGCTGGAAGCACGCCTCGAGGTGCGACGGCAGCACGGGCTTGGCGAGATAGTCGTCCATGCCGGCGGCGAGGCAGCGCTCGCGGTCGCCGCTCTGGGCGTTGGCGGTGAGGGCGACGAGTTTCGGCCGGCGCGCGGCATCGGGATACTGACGGAGGATTTCGCGCGCGGCGGCGAGGCCGTTCATCACCGGCATCTCGACATCGAGCAGGATGAGATCGAAGGGCTGGAGACGCAGCGCCTCGACGGCTTCGGCGCCGTTGCTGGCGAGCTGCGTACGGTAGCCGAGATGTTGCAACAGGCGGCGGAGCATCTCGCGGTTCGTCGGGATGTCGTCGGCGGCGAGGATGCGCAACGGGAGGCGCGCGCCGAGTTTCGCCTCCGGCGCGTGGGCCGCACCGGACGCCTCGCCCGCGGGAGCGAGCAGACCGGCGGCGGCGCGGGCGAGCTCGGCGGGGTCGAGCGGCAGCTGGAGATTCACCGCGCGGGCGGCGGCGGGCACGGGCCAGTGGCGGTCGGGGCTGGAAAGCCAGACCACCGGTGCCGGGCGCGCGGGCGGGTGCGCTTGCAGATGGCGGTTGATCATCGGACCGAGGTTGCGCGCGAGGGCCGCCTCGACGACCGCGAGGTCGATCGGGAGTTCGAGCTGCTCGCGGTCCATCGGATGGTCGGGACCGGGCCAGACCACGGGCGTGCAGCCCCATGACCGGAACAGATCGGAGAACAGCCGGCGGCTGAGCCGGTCGCTGGTGACGACGAGGACGCGGCAGCCGTTCATGACGGCGGGGGCGAGCGTGGCGAGCGCGGCGCCGCCCTCGGTCTCGTCGGCCTCGATCGTGCAACGGAAGAGCGTGCCGCGGCCGGGACGGCTGCGCACGACGATGCCGCCGCCCATCAACTGCGCGAAGGCCGCCGCGATCGCGAGCCCGAGCCCGGTGCCGTGCACCTGGCGCGCCTCGCCGAACTCCGCGCGGGCGAAGGGATGGAAAAGTTTGTCCAGATCCGCCGGCTCGATACCCACGCCGGTGTCGGCAACGGAGAAGCCGAGTCTCCAGCGGCCCTGCGAGGCGGTGGCGGAGATGTCGAGGTGCACGCCGCCGCGCTGGGTGTAGTTGACGGCGTTGCCGAGGAGGTTGAGCAGCACCTGCTGGAGGCGGCGCGGGTCGCCGACGATGCGCGCCGGAACCGCAGGCCGGATACGGTAGGTGAACGCGAGGCCCTTGCGGCGCGCGAGCGTGCCGGTGTGGCGGACGATCTGCGTGATGAGGCCGAGCAGGTCGAAGGCGCGCGGCTCGAGCCTGGCGCGGCCGGCCTGCAGGCCGGAGAAGTCGATCAGCTCCTCGACGATGCCGAGGAGGTTCTGCCCGCTCTCGAGGATGAGCTGCGCGGAGTGGACCTCGGTGCTGTCGCGCGACTGCTCGGCGAGCGTGGCGGCGAGGCCGTTGATGACGTTGAGCGGCGTGCGCAGCTCGTGGCTCATGCTGGCGAGGAACGCGCTCTTGGCGCGGTTCGCGGCCTCGGCGGCGTGAGCCAGCTCGTCGGCGCGGGCGGCGGCGGAGGAGAGGCGGGCATTGGCCGACTGCAGCTCGGCGAGGCGGCGGGCGCGGGCGTCGGCGTCGCGAAGGAACAGGTACGCACGGCCGTCGGGCTCGGCGAGGCGGAACGCGGAGACGTCGACGTGGCGCACCTCGCCCGCGGGCGTGGCGATGGTGCACTCGCCCTGAAGCGACGTGCCGGGAGCGAGCCGGGCGAGCAACGCCGTGGGGCCCGCGCCTTCCGGCGGATCGAGCCGGGCGATCTCGAGGCCGAGGAGGGCGGTGCGGGCGCGGCCGGAAAGCGGGGTGGCGGCATCGTTGGTGCCGCAGATGAGGCCGGCGGGATCGACGACGAGGAGCCCGTCGGGCGTGCGCCACAGGAGGTCGTGATCGGGTTCGGCGAGGAGGTCGGGGTGCGCAGCGGCGGAGGTTTCCAAAACGGGCGTGGACTTGGCTTTCGAGTTCATGGCTGAGCGGGATCGGCGGGCTAGAACAGCTCGATGCCTGGCCCGAGATCGGGCTTGGGCGTGGCGGGTTTCTCCGCAGCGGCGGTCTCGGGCGCTGTGGGCGCGACCGCCTCCGTTGCGGCTTGTGGAGAATCTGCGACCGCAGTGGCGGTCTCGGCGGCGAACGTCGGTTCGGCTTCCGTGGCGGGCGCGGCGAAGAGCTCGATCTCCGGGCTCGCGGCAGCGGCGGTGGGTGCGGACGCGCCAAGCGCCTTCGCGTGGGCCCGGCGCTCCTCCTCCATCGTGTAGCGCTCGCGATGGGCGGCGAGTTTCGCGGCGGCGGGGGCGGCGAGCGTGTGGCCGACGCTGGGCGCGGTGGCCGCCTGCAGCTCGCGGCAGAGCGCCTCGGCGGGATCGAAGCTCGCGGCGATGAGCTCGGGGAAACGCAGGCCGCGGAGCAGCGTGGTGGTTTCCTGGAACAGCTTGGCGAAATCCTCGCCGGTGCGCGCGGCGTCGCGCTGGATCTGCTCGGCCAGGCGGCGGAGTTGTTCGCTCACCGTCACGGCGCCCTGCTCGAGGGCGAGCTTCTCGCGGGCGACGATCGCGAGGAACGAGTCGGCTTGCGCGCTGATCTGCTGGAGCGAGCCGAGCACGGTGTCGAGTTCGGCGGCCAGCGCGGCGGTCACGCCGCCGATCTCGCCGGACACGCGGCTGCACTCCTCGGAAAGGCGGTTGAGCGCGCCAGCGGAGGACATGCGGGCGGCGGCGATCTGGGCGTTGAGCGAGACGATCTTCACGTCGAACTCCTGCCGCGCGATCTCCTGCGAAAACACGCGCACGACCTCCTCGATGCGCGCCACGGAGCGGGCGACCTTCTCGTTGGTCCCCTGCCCTTGCGCGGCGATGCCGGCGAGCTCGGTGATCTGCTCGCGGTAGAGATCGGCGAGGCGGCAGTCGGTGAACGCGGTCGAGACGGCCTGTTCGAGCGAAGTGTAGTCGGAAAGCAACGCCTCGCCGTGCTCGACGAGCTGGCGGAGGCCGCCGGTCACCTCGCCGCCGGCCTGCTCGATCTCGTCGCGCGCGGCGCGGAGCTGCGCGTGCTGCACCGAGGCGGCCTGATGGACGAATGCGCCGTCGGGGCCCGGTCCGGCGCCGGCGGCGGGCAGGTGCGCGGCGATGTCGCCGAAGCCCACGGCGATGTGCTCGAGCTTCTGGCGGACGATGTCCTGGTGCTGGAGCGCCATGAGCATCGAGAGCGTGATCGGGCCGGTGCGTTCGAGGCGCTCGGCGACGGCGCGGTTGCGGTCGGCGCAGGGCGCGAGCGCTTTCCGGAGGCGTTCGAGTTCGTGGAAGATGGTTTCGACGCTGCGGTGCGCGCGGCGGTGGAGCGTCTCCTCGAGGCGGCGCAGCCCGTCGCGTTCACCGGCAGCCTCCTGCACGATCGCCTCGATGCGATCGAAGGCGGTGGAGGCGCTCGCGACGACTTTCTCCGCAATCTCGCCAATGGCGGCGGCGACGTTGAAGAACACGCCCTGCTGCTCCGCATCGAGGCGGACGGCCTCCATGCGGATGTTCATCGTGAGCAGGCGGAGCATCATGTCGTTGCGCTCGAAAGCGCCTCGCGCGACGCAGGCGTGGAGCAGCTGCTGCTCGACGACCTGCATCTGCTCCTGCTCCGAGACGGCGACGCCGAGGCTGGCGTGCACGAGGTCGACCGAGCCCTTGTAGAGCGCGTACGCGGCGGAGAGAGCGCGCTCCTCGTCGCGGTCCTCGACCACGGCGGAGAGTTGCGTGGCCTGGCGGCGGAGTTGCTCGAGGCCGGTGTTGAAGCGGCCGACCTCCTGCGCGAGCGCGGTGAACTCCTTGTCGGACTCGGAGCCGAAGGAGAGCAGCGTCGCGCGCGAGCGGTCGAGCGCACCGGCGATGTCGCCAAACCGTTCGGACGCGGCCACCGCGCGGCGGCCGGGCCAGACCGGGCGGAACCGGTCCAGCGCGTCGCGCCAACGACGGATCTGCAGCGGCACGTTCATCGGCTCAGGCGGAGGCGGCGGCGGGCGAATCCTGCTCGAGCATCGAGCGCACCTGCGTGACGAGCGTGTCGGGCATGACCGGTTTGAGCAGGAAACGCAGGTGGCGACGGTCGCCGGGGAAGGTCTCCTCGGCGCGCATCGCCTCCGAGGTGATCGCGAGGATCGGCAGGGTTGCCAGCTCGGGGATGGCGCGGATGTGCCGGATGACTTCCTGCCCGCTCATCTTCGGCATCACGAGGTCGAGCAGCACGAGATCGACGCGCTGCTGGCGCAGGATGCCGAGCGCCTCCTTGCCGTCGCTGGCCGGGATGCAGCGATAGCCTTTCTGCGAAAGAAACATCGAGTGGTAGAGCCGGACGACCTCGAAGTCGTCGACGACAAGGATCTTCTTCATGGGGAGAAAGGCGTCGGGATGGGTGGAGCGGACCGCTTTGCGGGCGGGCCGGCGTGGTTTCCGCGGAAAACGTAGGACGGACGTTCTCATCGGCCGTTCAGGATGGTTCCTGCAATTTGATCGAGAGGAAGAATGCGGGCGGCAGCGCCGAGTTTGATCGCCTCCTTCGGCATGCCGAAGACGACGGACGACTCCTCGTCCTGCGCGATGGTGAAGGCGCCGGCGTCCTTCAGCTCCTTGAGCCCGAGCGCGCCGTCATCGCCCATGCCGGTGAGGATCACGCCGGTCGCGCTGGAGCCGACCGCGCGGGCGGCGGAGCGGAAGAGCACATCGACCGACGGCCGGTGGCGGCTCACCAACGGGCCATCGCGCACCTCGACGAAGTAGCGCGGGCCCTGGCGTTTCAGCATCGTATGCAGGCCGCCGGGAGCGATGAGCACGTGGCCCGGGAGCACCTCGTCGCCGTCGGCGGCTTCCTTGACCTTCAGTCGACAGAAACTGTCGAGGGTGTCGGCGAACGAGCGGGTGAAGCCCTCCGGCATGTGCTGCACGACGACGATGCCGGGGCACTCCGCCGGCAACGCCTCGAGCACGCAGCTCACGGCCTGTGTTCCTCCCGTGGAGGCGCCGACCACGATCACTCGCTCCGTCGCCACGCGCGCGCGGCCGGGGGTGTTCGCCAACGGTGCTTCGGCAGTCATCGCCGGCCGGCCGGGTTGGCGCCGCACGAGCAACTCGGGCCGCACCCGCGCGGCGGCTTTCACGGCATCGCAGATCACGATCCGCGCCTCGGCGAGAAACGCCTCCGTGCCGAGCCGCGGCTTGGTGATGATGTCGACGGCGCCGTGCTGGAAAACGCGGGCGGTGACATCGGAGCCTGTCGTTGCGTAGCTCGAGCAGACGAGCACCGGCAGCGGATGCTGCGCCATGAGTTTCTGGAGGAACGTCACGCCGTCCATGCGCGGCATTTCGATATCGAGCGTGATGACATCGGGCGCGGTCTCGCGCATGAGGGCGACGGCTTCGTACGGATCGCCTGCGGCGCCGATCACCTGGATGTCGGGATCGGAGCCGAGCACGGTCGTCATCGCTTGCCGGACCACCGGCGAATCGTCGACGACCAGCACCTTGATGGGATTGGTCATGGCTTTTCTTTCCTCGTGTGCAGACGGACCCAGACGGTGCCGGTCCAACTCTCGAAAAACAGGCGCAGGCCGCCGTGGTGTTCGATGCGCTCCGCGACGATCGGGATGCCCGCGGCGGCGAGCACGGAGCGGGCGATGTCGACATTCGCGCGGCCGACGGCGAACGACTCGTTCTCCAAACGCAGCGGGCTGCCGCCGCCGAAGATCTTTCCCTGCAACGAACGCGGACTGCTGCCCATCGCGCAGACGCGCTCGATGAGCTCCGCGGTCGCCCAGTCGCCGTGGATCGCGGAACTGCCGCCGCGCGGGACCAGGTAGTGGTTCATCCCACCGATCTGCCGACCGGCATCGTAGAGACACACCGAGACGCACGATCCGAGCACGGTCGACATGCGGATCGGCGTGGGCTCCGCGACGATGTCGCCCGCCCAGAGGATTGCCTCGGCGAAGACGATTTCCGCCGGCGGCGCGGGCGGCGCGATAAACCCGGATTCCCTCACGGCGTCACCTCCCGCCTGTCCGGAAGCCGCAGATACTCGGAGGGGCCGAGCATGCGCAACGGCAGGTCCATACCCTGCACCGTCTCCGAATGCGCGATGAACAACCGGCCGCCGACGCGCAGCTGGCGGCAGATGCGGCCGACCACTTCGCACTGCGTCTCGCGGTCGAAGTAGATCATCACGTTGCGGAAGAAGACGACGTCGAACACCTCGCGCATCCCGTAGTCGGGCGAGAGGAAGTTCAGGTGGCCGAAGCGCACGCGCTCGCGCAGCTCGGGCGCGATCCGCACGAGGTGTTCCTCGTGGTCCCGGCTGCGCAGCAGATAGCGTTGGCGCAGTTCGAGGGACACGGGCTGGATGTGGTCCTCGGCGTAGATCGCGCGCCGCGCGGTCTCGAGCACGCGCGTGGAGACATCGGTGGCGCGGATGCGGTAGGAGAACTCGAAATTCCGCCGCTGCTCCTCGAGCACCATCGCGAGCGTGTACGCCTCCTCGCCGGAGGCGCAGCCGGCGCACCAGACCGCGAACTCCGGCCCGGTGGGCGCGCCGAGCCACTCGGGGAGGACCTTTCTGGCGAGCACGTCGAAATGGTCAGGCTCGCGGAAAAAGTCGGTCTTGTTCGTGGTGGCGAGGTTGAGGAGGTGCTCGAGTTCGGCGGCCTGTTGCTCGGGGTCGCCGAAAAACCGGCTGTGATATTCCTCGAACGTGGCCATGCCCAGTTCGCGCAGCCGCCGGTGCAGGCGGCTCTGCAACATCACCTGCTTGGTCGCGGGCATCTTGATGCCGAGCGTGCCGGTGATGACCGCCTGGAAATCGGCGAACTGCGCGGGCGTGAGCGTCTGGGTCTCCATGGCCACGAACGAGGTTTTCAACAACCGGCGGAAACGAGTGTGCCGCGACGGCCGGGAACTTTCGCGGCGACGGTGCGACCACCACCCTCGTCGGTGCGGAAGAACGCGATCGCGCGCTGGAGCTGCTCGGCCTGCGACGAGAGTTCCTCGGAGGACGACGCCATCTCCTCGGATGCGGCGGCGTTCTGCTGCACGACGACATCGAGCTGCTGCACCGCGCGGTTGATCTGCGCGGCGCCGGAATTCTGCTCCTCGCTGGAAGCGGTGATCTCCTTCACCAAGTCGGCGGTGCGGCGGATGTCGGGCACGAGTTTGTCGAGCATCTGCCCGGCGGCTTCGGCGATCGCGACGGAGGAGGCGGAGAGCTGGCTGATCTCGCCGGCGGCGGTCTGCGAACGCTCGGCGAGCTTGCGCACTTCGCTCGCGACGACGGCGAAGCCCTTGCCGTGCTCGCCGGCGCGGGCCGCCTCGATCGCGGCATTGAGCGCGAGCAGGTCGGTCTGCCGCGCGATCTCCTCGACGATGGAGATGCGCTGCGCGATGTCCTTCATCGCGCGCACGGTCCCTGTCACGGATTCTCCGGCACGGGCGGCGTCCTCGGAGGCCTTGGTGGAGATGCGCTCGGTCTGGCGGGCGTTGTCGGCGTTGCGCCGGATCGCGCCGGCCGATTGCTCCATCGAGGCCGACACCTGCTGCACGCTGGCCGCCTGCTCGGAGGAGCCGGTGGAAAGCGTCTGCGCGGTGGCCGTCATCTGCTCGCTGCCGGCGGCGACGTTGGCCGCGGCGGAGCGGACGCTGGCGACAACCTCGCGCAGGCTCGCGGACATCCTGCGCAGCGCGAGGCCGAGGGTGTCCTGCTCGGAGGCGAGCGCGACCTCGTGCCGCAGATCGCCTTCGCCGATCCGGAGCGCGAGCTTGGCCTTGGCGTCGAGCGCCTCGGCCATGTTGTTTGCTACGCTGGAGAGTTCGCCGAGTTCGTCGCGGCTGGTGACGGCGATGCGGGCCGAGAGGTCGCCGGCGGCGATGCCGCGCAGGCCGGCGGCGAGCCGCACGAGTTGACCCGAGATGCCGCGGATCGTCACCGCGCCGAGCGCGGCCAGCGCAGCGAACGCGAGCAGCGGCACGACGAGGGCGAGCGAACGGTTGAACCCGATCAACGCAGCGGCGGCGTGTTCGTCGGTCGCGGCCTGACGGGTGACGACGGCAACCAGCGCGTCGATGTCGGCGCGGTGGGTTTTGTAGAGGTGCGAGAGCGGGCCGTAGGCGTAGGTGCGGGCGGCGGGATATTCCTCGGCTTGGATCAGCGGCACGAGCACGCGCTCGAAGCCCTCGATGAAGGCGTGGCCCGAGCGGGCGGCGGTCTCGAAGCGCTCGCGCAGCGGGCCGGCCGCGAGTTGTTGCCGCCAGTGTGTCTCGCGCGTCTCGAAATCCGCCTTGAGCTTGGCGGCGCCTTGGAGGAGCTCGGCGAGCTGGGGACGGTTCGTCTCCTCGGAGAGCTGGAGCGAGACGAGGTAGTTTTCGATGAGGTAGTTGGGCGGGGGCAGGATGTCGGCGAGCAGGTCTTTGTCGGTGACGAGCCCGCCGACGGTGAGGCGACCGATGCTGTAGCGGGAGACCGCGGCGAAGGCCGCGATCACCACGATGGGCACGGCGGCCAATACGAGAAGCTTGGCCTTGATGGTCATGGCGAAAAACGGAGTAGGGCGTTTTTGCGGGATTGCTCAGGCGGGGCACTCGGCCGTCGGGGCGATGGCGGCGAGATCGTCGGCGGAGAACACGCGCTCGATATCGAGGATGATGGTGAAGCGGTCGTCGCGCCGGCCCATCCCGAGGATGAGGTCGGTGCGCCAACGCAGGCCGAGCGCGGGCGGGTCGTTGATCTCGTGGGGCTCGAGCTCGATGACCTCGTGCACGGCGTCGGCCAGGCCGCCGACGACGATGGGCTCGCCGTCGACCTGCAGCTCCATGACGATGATACGCGTGTGCAGCGTGTCGGCGGCCTGGGGCAGCCCGAACTTGCTGCGCAGGTCGACGACGGGGATGGCGTTGCCGCGGACGTTGACCACGCCGCGCAGGTAGGCGGGCGCGGTGGGCACGCGGGTGATGTGGCTGAGATCGAGCACCTCGCGCGCCTTGAAGACGTTGATCGCGAAGAGCTCGTCGCCCAGGCGGAACGTGAGGTAGCGGGCCGTCTCGGTGATTTTGGCGGTGCTCATGTTGGCTCCTTGCGTGGGTTCAGAAGCGCTCGAAGTGGCTGTCGTCGGCCGGGGGCACGCCGGGGCCGTCGAGATCGATCATCACGCCGGTGCCGGCGCCTTTCGGCGCGCGCGGTTTGGGCGCCTCGGTGTGGCTGGCGGTCTTGGCGATGTGCGCATGCGCCGGTTTCGCGGAGGCGACATGGGCGGGCGGATGCGCGACCGGGGCAATGGCGGGCTTGGCCGCGCGGCGCGCAGCGGTGCGTTCGCCGCCTTCGACCTTGAAGAACTCGATCGCGCTCTGGAGCTGCTCGGCTTGCGAGGCGAGTTCCTCGGAGGACGACGCCATCTCCTCGGCGGCGGAGGCGTTTTGCTGGATGACCTTGTCGAGTTCCTGGATGGCCTTGTTGATCTGGCCGGCGCCGGAGTTCTGCTCCTCGCTGGCGACGGTGATCTCCTTCACCAGCTCGGCGGTCTTGCGGATGTCAGGCACGAGTTTGTCGAGCATCTGCCCGGCGGCTTCGGCGATCTCGACGGAGGAGGCGGAGAGTTTGCTGATCTCGCCGGCGGCGGTCTGCGAACGTTCGGCGAGCTTGCGCACCTCGCTGGCGACGACGGCGAAGCCCTTGCCGTGTTCGCCGGCGCGGGCGGCCTCGATCGCGGCGTTGAGCGCGAGCAGGTCGGTCTGGCGCGCGATTTCCTCGATGATCGAGATCCGCTGCGCGATGTCCTTCATCGCCTGCACCGTCTGCGCGACGGACTGCCCGGCGGTGTTCGCATCGGCGGCGGCCTTGGTGGAGATCTTCTCGGTCTGGCGAGCGTTCTCGGTGTTCTGCTGGATCGACGCGCTGGACTCCTCCATCGAGGCGGAAACTTCCTCCACGCTCGCCGCCTGCTCGGAGGAACCGGTGGAGAGCGTCTGCGCGGTGGCGGTCATCTCCTCGCTGCCCGCGGAAACGTTTTCCGCGGCGGAGCGGACGTTCGCCACCACATCGCGGAGATTGCCGACCATTTTCTGCAGGGCGAGGCCGAGCGTGTCCTTCTCGGACGCGAGCTTCACCTCGTGCCGGAGGTCGCCGTCGCCGATCTGGAGCGCGAGCTTCGCCTTCGCATCGAGCGCATCGGCCATGGTGTTCGCGGCGAGCGAGAGTTCACCGATCTCGTCCTTGGTTTTCACCGCCACTCGCGCCGTGAGATCGCCGATGGCGATTTGGCCGAGGCCGTCCATAAGCTCGCGGACGGGGAGCACGATGCGGCGGGTGAGCACGAGCGCGAGGGCCGTGGCGAGGATGAACCCAACCGTGACGGCGATCAGCGACGTGCGTTTGATGAAGACGCCGAAGGCCGCTCCGGCCTGGGCGCGGGACTCGACGTGGGCAGCGTTGATCTCGAGCAGCTTCGCGAGCAGCGCTTCGGCCTTGGACTGCGCGTCGCGCGTGGTGATGAGCGCCTGATGTTGCATCGCATCGGCGGCCTCGGTGGCCTTGCCGGTAATCGCGAGCATCTCGTCGAATTTCTTCAGGAGGCTGTCCACGGTCGGATCGAGCGTGTTCGTGGCATAGGCGGTGGCTTCCGCGATGCGGCCGGCGCGCACGGAGGTCTTGGCCTGTTTCGCGCCATCGTGCAGCGCCTGGTGCAGCGGACCGATCTCGCGCAGCAGGCGGACGATCTCGGGATTGCCGACGTTCTGGGTGGCCAGCCAGCGGCCGAAACGGCAGGTGACGGCGTCTTCTCCGCCCTCGAAGGGGGTACCGTTGGCGCACATCTCCTGCACCTGGACCAGCAGGTGGTAGTTGTCGGCGCGGAAACGGGTCAGATCGCGGTCGAGGCGCAGCGGGTCGCCGAGTTTCGCGGCTTCCACCTCGCGGACCATCTCGAAGAACTTGTTGTTCTCGCCGCGCAGGTTCGCCCAAGCGGTGCCGAACTCCTTCCAGAGCGCGTCCTCGGAAGCTTCGCGCGGGATCTCCTCGTAACGTTTCCACGAAGCCGCGATCTCCTCGCGGGCCTTGGCGACGTTGTCGTACTGGCGCTGCCGCACCTCGGGCGGGATGCCCAGGTTGAGCAGGGTGCGCACGCAGGTCTTCACGACATCGGCGCGATCCTGGAAGATCAGCAGCGATTGCTGGGCCGGCATCGACTTGAGGGTGATCTCGTCGATGTGGCGGGCGTTGGTGGAGGCTCCGTAATAGCTGATCGCTCCGATGATGACGGCGATCAACGCGATGCAGCCGAAGCTCAGTCCGAGCTTCGCGCCGAGTTTCATGCTTTTCATGATCTTCTTGTCCGACGGTTGATTGGGGCGTCGGCCGGTCGCCCGGCTCGCGCGCAGTTGCGAAGAAAATTCAGTCGGCCGGGCCGGCACGGTGGGTGCGGGCGGCGCGACAAGGCGGTCGGTCGGCGGCGCCGCGAGAGGCGAAGAGCCGGGGCCGCCCGCCGGACGAGCCGCCGCCGCCGGGGGATGGGACGAGGGCCGCGGGGTTCACCGCGCCTCGTCCCTCTGCGGCGCTCCCGATCCCGGGAGCGTTCCATCCACTGCACCTGCCCCAAAAGGTCGCCTGCATGCGGCGGTTGTATCGGCTCCCCACCACTGCGCTTGCGGCCGGAAAACCCGGAACCGCTGTCCGGTTATCCCTGACATCCTTGTCCGGCGCCACCGGCGGCGCGGCTCGGCTTCACGGCGGCGCGCCCCGCCAGCGCACGCCCGAAAACTACAGCTGAAGTTTGCCGCCCGCGCGGCCGATAGTAGCGTCCCGTCCGCCGCTGGCCCCCCCCCTTCCGGCGCCGTGGTAGTGGTAACGGAGAACATGCCCACCCTCTCGGTTCGGTCCCTTCCCCATCCAGGACAAGTCTATCGCCGACTCGACGCCCTCACCTGGGGGCTCGCGTTGTGCTGGCTCGGTCTGATCACCGCCTCCTTGGTGGCGGACCGGCGCAGCCATCGCGCGAGCGCCGAAAACGCCGCCTCTGCCGAAGCGCGCGCCACGCTCGCCAAGGACGTGCTCTACCGCCGATGGGCCATGGCCGTGGGGGGCGTGTACGTGCACCCGAGCGAGACCACGCCGCCCAGCCCCGAGCTCGCCTCCCATCCAGAGCGCGATGCCACCGCCGCCAACGGCACGCCGCTCACCCTGATCAGCGCCTCCTACCTCGTGCGGCTCGCTCACGCCTCCAGCCCGAACAAACTCGGCGAACGTTGCCGCCTCACCAGCCTCGATCCGCTCCGCCCGGAAAACGCGCCAGACGAATGGGAGGCCGCGGCGCTGCGCCAGTTGCAGCAGGGGAAGGATGAGGTCGTCGCGCTCACGACCCGCGACGGCGTTCCCGTTTTCCGCCTGATGTGGCCATTGGCCGCCGACCAATCTTGTCGCAACTGCCATGCAAGCGCCGGTTACCAGCCTGGCCACATCTGCGGCGGCCTCGCGACGAGCATCCCGCTCGCTCCGTACTACGCCGCCGCCGCGCGCGACGACCACACCGGGCTTCTCACGCATTCACTCGCGGCGGTGCTCGGGATCGCGGGACTCTTCGTCGGCCGGCGCGGCCTGCGCGGTGCGCTGCGCCAACGCGACCTCGCCCACTCCGCGCTCGTCGAGAACGAGCATCGCGCCCGGCAACTCATCGAACGGCTGCCGTTGGTCACGGTCACCTGCACGCTCGACGGCGCCGTCACCTACGCCAACCCCGCGCTGGTCGAGCTCACCGGTCGCCAGCTCAACGCGGTCGTGGGCCAGAGCCTCTTCGATGTGTATGTGCCGCACGAACGCCGCGTCGCCGAGCAGGAGGCGTTCCGGCGCTTCCTCGCCAGCGGCGCGCTCTACGCAAACTCGACCGGCACCGTCCTCGACCGCGCCGGCCAGCCCCGCACGATCGCGTGGCAACACACCCGCGTCACCGGCCTGCGCGGCGAACCGCTCGGCGTCACCAGCCTCGGCGAAGACATCACCGTGCGCGCGGCCGAGGATCTCCGCCTGCGCCTGCTCTCCCTCGCCGTCGAGCAAAGCCCGGCGATCGTGCTCATCACCGACGCCCGCGGCGCGATCGAGTACGTCAACGCCCGCTTCGTCGAAGTCACCGGTTTCCAACCGCACGAAGTCGTCGGCCGCAACCCGGAGATTCTCTCCTCCGGCGATGCTCCGCCGGAGTTCTACCGCGAGATGTGGGAAACCATCCTCGCGGGCCACGACTGGCGCGGGGTCTTCCACAACCGCCGCAAGAACGGCGAACACTATTGGGCCGACGCCCGGATCAGCCCGATCCGCGACACCTCCGGCCAGATCGCGCGCTTCATCGCGCTCCAGGAGGACATCACCGAACGCCGCCGCACCGAGCAGGCGCTCGCCGAGAGCGAGCAACGTTTCCGCACGCTCATCGAACACGCGCCCGTCGCCGTGATCGTCCACAGCCGCAACCGCTGCGCCTACGCGAACGCCTGCGCCATCCGCCTCTTCGGCTACGAGGAGAACGTCGCGCTCGAGTCCATCGACTTCCGCTCGCACGTGCTGCCGAACTCGCTCCCCATCGTGCTCGCCCGCGAAAACCAGACTCCGCCCGGCGGCGTGCACCCCATGATCGAGCTCGAGCTCCGCCGTTGCGACGGCTCGCACCTCGTCTGCGAAAGCATCGCCTCGCACATCACCTACAACGGCGAGCCCGCCACGCTCGCCCTCATGGTCGACATCACCGAGCGCCGCCAGATGCTCGCCGCGCTCGAGGAAAGCGAGGCGCGCTACCGCACCCTCGTCGAAGTCGCACCGGTCGCGATCTTCTCGCTCACGCAAAGCCGTTTCACCTACGCCAACCCCGCCGCCGCGCGGCTCTTCGGCTTCGATTCCCCGCACGACCTCGTCGGCACGAGCATCTGGCAACGTGTCCATGCCGATTCGCTCGCCACCGTCACCGCCCTGCTCGACCGCGCCGAGGCCGGCGGCGAGAGCGGCATCGCCGAGGTCTCGCTCCTCGGCCGCGCCCACCAGCGCATCTTCTGCGCCGCCACCGCGGTCGCCGTCACGATCGGTCAGCAATCCGCGGTACTGGCGCTCGCGGTCGACATCACCGAGCGTCGCCAGCTCGAAGGCGCGCTGCGCGAAAACGAATCCCGCATCCGCGAGACGCTCGAGAGCACCGCCGCCGGTTATTTCCTCCTCGATCGCGAAGACCGGCTCGTGCACGCCAACAGCGCGTTTCTCCAGTTCTTCGAGCAACCCACGCTCGGCGCCGCGCACGGCCGGCCGTTCGTCGAGCTCCTGCCCGAGGAGGAGCGCCGCGAGTTCTCCGAGCACCTCCTGCGGCTTGCCTGCGGCGACGAGTTCGTCGGCGGAGAATTCCGCCATCGTCGCGAAGACGGCACCACCGCCTACTTCAGTTTCACCGCGCACCTCGTGCGCGAGGCGGGCGCGCTCGCCGGCTGCGAGGGCTTCCTGCTCGACACCACCGCCGCCCACGCGAGCGAGGAACGTTACCAGCTGCTCTTCGAGCAGATGCTCGACGGTTTCGCGCTCCACGAGATCCTCTGCGACGCCTCCGGCACCCCGGTCGACTTCCGCTTCCTGGCGATCAACCCCGCCTTCGAGCGCCTCATCGGCCGGCCGGCCGCCACCGTCGTCGGACGCACCGCCCGCGAGGTGTTTCCCGCGATGGAGAGCAAGTGGACCGAGCGCTTCGGCCGCGTCGCGCTCACCGGCGAGCCGCAGTCGTTGAACGATTTCTCCACCGAGCTGGGCCTGCACCTCGAGATCGCGGCCTTCCGCTCCGGCGAACGCCGGTTCGCATGCCTCGTGCGCGATGTCACGGCCAAGCGCCAACTCGAGCAACAGCTGCTCCAGGCGCAGAAGATGGAGGCGGTCGGCCAACTCGCCGGCGGCGTGGCCCACGACTACAACAACATCCTCGTCGCGATCCTCATGAATCTCGCGCTGCTGCGCAACGAGACCAGCCTGCGCCCCGAGACCGCCGAGTCGCTCGTCGAACTCGAGCGCGAGGCGAAACGCGCCTCCTCGCTCACACGCCAGCTGCTCGTCTTCAGCCGCCGCCAATGCGTGCAGCCCGCCTGCGTGGATTTCAACGAGCAGCTTGAGACCACGCTCAACATGCTGCGCCGCCTCCTCGGCGAGCACATCGTGATCACCACGCGCCTCACCCCCGATCTCCCCCGCATCGTCGCCGATCCCGGCATGCTCGACCAGGTCGTGATGAACCTCTGCGTGAACGCTCGCGATGCCATGCCCTCCGGCGGCACGCTCGAACTGAGCACCCTGCGCATCGATTTCGCCGGCCCGTCCACCGTCCACCCCGAGGCCCGCCCCGGCGCGTTCCTCCTCTTCGCCGTGCGCGACAGCGGCATCGGCATGGATGCCGCCACCCGCCAACGCCTCTTCGAGCCGTTCTTCACCACGAAGGAACCGGGCAAGGGCACCGGCCTCGGTCTCGCGACCGTGTTCGGCATCGTGAAACAACACGGCGGCTGGATCGAGGTAGAGAGCACCCCCGCCCAAGGCAGCACGTTCCGCATCTTCCTCCCGTTCGCCACGGACCCCGTCCCGGTCGACCCCGAGCCGGTCCGGCCCGCACCGCCGCTCCCGAAGGGCCGCGAAACGATTCTCCTCGTGGAAGACGACGCCGTCGCCCGCCAGACCATCAGCCTCACCCTCCGCCGCGACGGTTACCAGGTGCTCGAATCGCAGAACGTCGCCCAAGCCCTCGAGATCTGGAACCAGCACCGCTCCGAAATCGCCGCACTCATCACCGACATCGTGATGCCCGGCGGCCGCAACGGCCTCGAACTCGCCGCGCAGCTCCACGCCGAACGCCCCGGCCTCAGCATCGTCCTCACCTCCGGCTACAGCGACGATGCCCTCCACCGCTCGAAACCGGTCGATGGCGCGATCTACCTCTCGAAGCCGTTCGACTACGAGACGCTGATCGAGGCACTCCACACCAGCCTCGCCCGCAACCGCGCCGCGAACTGAGCGGGCGCCGCGGCAGGGCGAGATCGCCGGGCCCGCGCGAACGGTCGCAGACGAGCTGCGACCCTACCGCAGGCGTGAAACCGGCACGCCCTTTGTTTGCCCCGGTGGGCCGCACCTCGTGTGCGCCCGCTCTGCGCTCCGAGAACTATCCCGCGCTGCGTGTGCCGTTGCGCAGCTCGCGCACCCGCGCGAGCAGATCGCCCATCGGGTACGGCTTCGCGAGCCAACGCCAGTCCGCCGGCACCTCCATCTCGTTGGGCATCGTGCCCGGATATCCCGAGCACAACAGGATCGGCAGCTTCGGTCGCAAACTCTGCAGCCGGCGCGCCGCTTCCGGTCCACCCAGCCGCGGCATCACGACATCGAGCACCGCCACCGCGATCGGTCCGGAATGCGCGGCCGCCACCGCGCACGCTTCCTCGCCGTCGGCGACCTCGAGCACGCGGTAACCGTGGCTGCGCAATCCGCCGCTCGCAATGCGCCGCACCGCGGGTTCGTCCTCCGCGAGCAGGATCGTGTAACCGCGTCCCTCGTCCGGCTTCGCCTCGCTCGCACCGGACGCGGAGACGTGCGGTTCGCCTGTGGGCGCCGCGATCGCCGGAAGATAAATCCTGAACGTCGTCCCACGGCCCACCTCGCTGTAGACGTTGATGAGTCCCTCGTGCTGCTGGACGATGCCCTGCACCACCGAGAGCCCGAGTCCCGTGCCGCGACCGACCGGCTTCGTGCTGAAGAACGGCTCGAAGATCCGCCGCTGCGTCTCCTGGTCCATCCCCACGCCCGTGTCGGTGACGGTGAGCACGTGGTAATCGCCCGGGCGTGTCCACGGGTACGAGGCCAGATCGGCCGCGGCGAACTGCGCGCGCCCGATCTCCAGCTGGATCGAGCCGCCGTCCGGCATCGCGTCACGGGCGTTCACGCAAAGGTTCATGATCACCTGCTCGATCTGTCCGGCGTCCACATTGGCCCAGCAACCCGCGGCGGGTCCGCGCATCTCCACGCGGATCGATTCCGTGAGCACGCGCCGCACGAGCTTCGTCATCCCGGCGAGCAGCGTCGCGAGATCGATGGGCCGCACCTGCAGCTTCTGCTGGCGGCTGAAGGCAAGCAATTGCTGCGTGAGCTCGGCCGCGCGCCGCGCGGCTTCGTCGACCTCGTGCAGGTAACTCGCCCCCTCCTGCGCATCGGTACCGGGCTGCCGGGCCAGTTCCAGGCTGCCACGGATGACGAGCAACAGGTTGTTGAAATCGTGCGCCACGCCGCCGACCAGCCGGCCGACGGCCTCCATCTTCTGCGCCTGCCGGAGCTGAGCCTCCGTGCGTTGCTGCGCGGTCACATCCCGCAAGGCGAGCACCGCGCCACAGGCCGCGCCCTGCTCGTTGCGCACCGGCGCGGCGGTGTATTCGACAATCACCGGCTTGCCGTCCGGCGAAGTCAGCTCCGCGCGTCCCGGCTCCATGGTCGAGCCGGGCGCGGCGCCGAGCACCCGCAGGATCGGGTCCGGACACGCCGTCTCCGTCCCGGGCTCACGCAACCGCAGCACGTCGCCGAACGCCTTCCCGCGGGCCGCCTCCACGGTGAGGCCGGCGAGCCGGCCCGCGACGGGGTTGATGCGCTGCACCCGCGCCGCGGCATCGGTGACGACCACCGCGTCGCCGATCGAGTCGAGCACGTTGCGCAGGTCCGCCTCGCCGGCGCGCAGCTGCCGCTCCGCGTGGCGCTGGCGACGCCGGCTCACCAGCAGTCGCGCGATCGTCAGAGTTTGCAGCACCACCACGAGCGTGATTCCCGCCACGATGTCCGGATGTTCGCGCCAGAACGGGATCGTGGCGAAACGGAGTTCCGCGCCCCGCGGCAACGCCGATTCCGGTATGCCGAAACGCGCCAGCTCGCGCGCGTCGGCGAGCGTCTTCGTCCGGCAACGCCGCACCACGGGCAGAGGGTCGGCGTTCGCCCCGGCCAGGACTTGCGCGGCCAGTTCGCCCAACTCCCTCCCGTGCTCGCGACCGTCGAGCAGCGAGCCGCCCACGATCCCGTGCCCGAAATAGAAACTCCACACGCCGAAGAGCGGCGCGGGGCAAAGCTCCCGCGCCCGTTGCACCGCCTCGTCGTACGACCGCGCGACGCCGTTCACATCGAGGTTCCAGGACAGCAGCAGAACCGAGTCGCGCTCCGGGTTGAGGCCGGCCAACGCGGCCTCCGTCTCCGCGAAGCTGCTGCGGCCGAGGCGCAACAGATCCCAGCGCGCATCGATCCCCGCGAGTGCCGCGTCGAGCGCTGCGTTGTTCGCCGCGCCCGTTTCGGTCGTGTCGTTCACGACGACCAGCCGCTCCGTGTCCGGCCGCAACGTCTGCAGCAGCCGCAGCGTGCCGGCGATGTCGATCGCCTCGACCACACCGCCCACGCCCGGCGGCGGTGCGCCGGGGAGGTAATTCACACCGCCGAAAAGCAGCGGCGTACCGGCTCGCATACGGTCCCGGTGGCGAAGCGCGAACTGGTAGGCGAAGTCGTCGACCGCGATCACCGCCGCCGGCGAGCACATCGCAGCCTTGCTGACGAAGTTCGCCAGCATGCCCGGTTCCCGCTCAGGCTGGGGATAACGTTTCACGTCGAGTTGCAGCAGCACCAGCTCCGCCCGCGGCGCGAGCGCCTCCTGTAGCCCGGCGACCACGCCGTCCTCCCATTCCATGCCGACATGGTACGACAACAGCACGAGCACCGCCGGCCGGGGCGCGGGCCCCGCCGCGTGCGCCGCGCAGAGCCAAGCGAGTCCCAGCCAAGCGGCGAACCGGCGCAACGCACGACAGCGCACCACGAGCGGCACGCTCGCGCGCTTCACCGAACCAGGCGTAGCCGGGGGGAACGACATCGCAGAAAAATGCGACCGGGGCGCCTGAACGGTCGCGCCAAGTCCGGACACCGCCACCAATCGGCCGTTCCCCTCCGGCATTGAGCGCCATCGAGCGACACGCGCCGGGAGTTGCGCCGCGGCGCTTTCGCATACCACTCCTTGGCGATGCGCTCCCGCCGCCCTCGCCTACCCGTCCCGCTCGTCGCGCTGTTCGGTGCCGCGAGCGTTTTCGCCGCGCCGGAAACCCCCGCCATGAAACCCGTCGATCCATCCGCCAACCCGCCCGCCGCCTGTTCCATCTCCGACCGCTCCGCCTGCGGCCTGCCCTCCCAGGCCGTGATCGACATGAGCAAAACCAAGGTCCGCCGCACCGAGGCCGAGTGGCGCGCGCGCCTCACGCCGCTGCAATACCGCGTCGCCCGACGGCAGGGCACCGAGCCGCCGTTCGAGAACGCGTACTGGGATTTTCACGGCGACGGCATCTTCGTCTGCGTCGGTTGCGACGCCCCGCTTTTCGACACGAAGCACAAGTACAACTCCGGCACCGGCTGGCCGAGCTATTGGCAGCCGCTCGAACCCGCCTTCGTCGCCGAGACGACCGACACCAGCCACGGCATGGTCCGCACCGAGGTGCACTGCGCCGTCTGCGGTTCGCATCTGGGCCACGTGTTCGACGACGGCCCCGCGCCGACCGGCCAACGCTACTGCATCAACTCCGCCTCCCTGAAGTTCCTCAACCGCTCCGAGTACGCCACTTGGCTCGCGCAGCACGGCAGCCCCGGCGACTCCGCCGCGAAGTAGCGGACCGCTCAGCAGGCCAGCAGGACCTTCAGCCGACGAAGCGCCTCGTCGTGCATCACGCGCACGCGCTCCTCGCTCACGCCGAGCGCGCGGCCGATCTCCAGCGTGGTCATCCCCTCGCAATAGGCGAAGAGCAGGACGAGGCGCGGCAGATGCGGCAGGCTGTTGATCACGTCGATCGCGTGGTCGGTCGCCGCCGTGCGTTGCGTCACGGCATGCGGGGAGAGGATCTCGGGGGAGGCCATGTTGCCCCTCCTTTCGCAACGCGCGTGCCAGCGCGCCGAAGCGAGTCGCAAGACGTTGGGGATCAGCGAAAAAATGCCGCGGCCGCCAAACGCCCCGACGTTTGCGCGGCCGCGGCGGCGGCGCGGAGCAAATCTTGCCGGGGGATCCGAGGCAGCGTTTTCCGCGAGGAGTTCGCCGTGGTCGCGACGGGGTCATTCCCCCGCCATCTTCCTTACCGGCAGGTCCTCTGCAGGTCGGGCTTTACGTCCGACTTTCCGAGCGAGTCGGGCCTGAAGCCCGACCGACTCCACGACCGCCGGCCGCGTCAGCCGAGCGCCGGCAATTGCAGCGTCTCCATCGCCTTGCGCAGGTCCTGCATGAACATCGCCGCACCGCCGCCGTTGACCACACGATGGTCGAACGTGAGCGACATCGTCACGACCTCGGCGGCCTTGAATGTATTGCCCGTGCGGATCATCTCATGGTGCGAGGTGCCGATGAAAAGCGTCGCCATCGACGGCGGCACCACGATCGGAATCGCCGCGCGCACGCCGAAGCTGCCGAGGCTCGAGATCATCAGCGGCGCGCGTACCTCGACGATCTTGCCGCGGCGCGCCTCCTCGATCACGCGCACGTAGGTCGCGTGGAACTCGTCCCAAGTGAGCCGGTTCGCCTGCGGGATGACCGCGGTCACCAGCCGGTCGCCCTCGAGCGCCACCGCCACGCCGAGCTCGAAATCCTCGACCTCGACGATGTGCGTGCCCTTGAGCACCAGCCGGCGGAACGGCGGATTGAGCACCATCACCTGCGTGACCGCCCAAGCCACCATCGACGATGGCGACGGCGCGTGTTTCGGATCGCGCAACTTCGCGATCTGCCGGGCCGCGCGGATCGCGCTCCAGTCGATCGCCAGCTCCATCGTGGCCGGCACGACCGGGGAAAGACGTTGCGTGATCGCCGGCGCGAGCACCGGTTCGCGCGGGATCGCTCCGGGCGGCGCGCCGATCTCCTCGAGCGAAACCACGCCGGCCAAGCCGACGCGTTTCGCCAGTGCCGCCTGCTCCGGCGAGGGCTCGGGCGGCAACTGCACCGAGAGTTCGCCGGCATGTTTCGCCGGTTTGCTCGGCTTGCCCGCGGCCGTGGCGATCTCGCCAGCGTCGAGGGCCACCGTGCGCCAATCGACACCCGCCGGCGCGAGCACGCCGATCACTTGGCCGACCAGCACCACGTCGTCCACCTTCGCCATCCAGCCGACAAACGTGCCCTCGTGCGCCGCCTCGATCGGGTAGACGGCCTTCTCGGTCTCGACCTCGCACAGCGCCTCGTCCGCCTTCACCGGATCGCCGGGCTGTTTGAGCAACGACACGACGCGCGCATCGCGAATGCCCTCGCCCATGATCGGCACCTTGAGTGGCTCGCCGGCGACCTTGGCCGGCATCGCGGCCGTGGCGGTGATCGTGGCGATCGGCGGCACCGGCACGTGCGCCCGCGCCGGAGGCACGACCGTCGCGCGGGTGAGCGCGGCGGTCATCGTCTGGCGCAGCGCGGCCAGCACGCGCGCGGTATCGGGCAGCGCGGCGTACTCGCTCACGGCGTTGAAGCCGATCATCACGTTGCCCTTCGAGACGAGCACCGGCGGGCAGACCATCCGGCTGAAAACCTCCGGCCGCTCGCTGAGCTCCGTCACGATCATCTGGCCGACGGAGCAGTTGACGGTGTCCTCCTGCACGACGACGAGGCGGCCGGTCTTGCGGACCGATTCCGCGAGCGTCTCGCGGTCCCACGGCACGATCGAGCGCAGATCGATCAGCTCCACACTGAGCTCGTCACCCAGCGTCTTCAAAGCCTCGGCACAAAGTTCGACAGTGTTGCCCCACGCGACGAGCGTCACGTCGGAGCCTTCCTGGCAGACGCGCGCGCGGCCGAACGGCACCGGCACGACCGGCTCCTTCGACTCGTGCTCGGCCCAGAACATGTGCTTGGGCACGAGGAACAGCACCGGATCCTCCGCGTGCATCGCCGTCCAGAGCAGGCCCGCGGCATCCGCCGGCGTGCTCGGCATCACCACATGCAGGCCGGGCAGGTGCGCAAAGAGCGCCTCGTTGGTCTGGCTGTGCCAGAGGCTGCCGCCGGGCAGGTAGCCGCCGCACGGCGCGTAGATCACGGCCGGGCAGGTCCACTGGCCGTTGGTGCGCCAGCGCAACGTCGCGAGATTCGTCGCGAGTTGGTTCCAACCCGCGCAGATGAAATCGATGAACTGGATCTCGAACACCGGTCGCCAGCCGTAGCTCGCGAGACCGCAGGCGATGCCGAGGATCGTCGATTCCGCCAGCGGCGAGTTCACCACGCGGCCGGGGAAATCCGTCGACAGCGTGCGCGTGAGACGGAACACGCCGCCCTTCGGGTCCTCGACGTCCTCACCGAAGATCATGCGGCGCGGCTCGGCCTTCAGCCCGGCGCGCAACGTCTGGCTGATCAGGTCGCCGATGCGGTATTTGCCGGCGGGGAACAACTCGTCCGCGAGCTTCGGCGTCTCGGCGGCGAACACGTTCACCTCGGTCTCATCCGGGCGCGGATCTTCCGCCTTCTCGGCGCGATCGTAGGCGGCGCGCACCTCGTCGCGCACCTCGGCTTCGAGTTTCAGATACGTGTCCTCCGAGAGCAGGCCCTCCTCGATCAGCTCCTTCTTGAAGACGAGGATCGGGTCGTGCTGCGCCATGCGCGCGAGGTCCTCGGGCGAGCGGTAGAGCTTGTGGTCGTCGGAGCTCGTGTGGCTCGCGAGCCGCTCCGTCTGGATCCAGATCAGCGCCGGGCCGAAACCTGCGCGGAGCTTCGCCACCGCCGCGGCGGCGGCCGAGTGCACGGCGATCACATCACGCCCGTCGACCACCTGCCACTGCTCGCGCGCGAGCACCCCAAGCGCGTATGGATTGGTTTTCCGAGTCGGCGTGCTGATGCCATAGGCGTTGTCCTGCACGAGCATCAACACCGGCAGCTTGCGCTCCTGCGCGAAACACACCGCCTCGAAGAAATCGCCCTGCCGTGTGGCGGCGTCGCCCGTGCTGGTCACGACGACGTTGGGCTTCCCGTCCATCTGCAGGCCCCACGCGATGCCGCACGCCGGCAGCATCTGCGCGGAGGTCGGCGTCGGCACGCTCCAGATGTTGTGCTTCCGCGAGCTGAAATGTCCGGTGAGCTGGCGCCCGCCGCTCGACGACTCGCGTTTGCCAAAATACTCCAGCGCGAGGTCGTACGAACTCACGCCGCGGGCCAGCACCAGCGCGCGGTCGCGGTAGTACGGACAGGCGAAATCGTTTTCCTGCAGCAACAGCCCGACCGCCGCGAGCGCCTCGTGGCCCATGCTCGCGACGTGGAAATGGCCGCGGCCTTGGCGGTTGAGGCTTTCCTGCCGAAGGTCTCCCTGGCGGCTCTCGATCATCAGACGCAGCAGCCGGAGCTTGGTGGCGGAGTCGAGCGCGGGAGCTTTCGCGGCACGCACGGATTTCGTCACGGAGGAGTTCGTCGCGGTCATGTCGCGGCCGAGGAAGGGTTGCCCGCGCGCTGTTGGCAAACTGTTAGTCGCGCGCTCCGGCCCGCCGTTTTCACCCCCAAATTCGCTCCTTTTCGCACCCCGTTCGCCACACCGATTCCTCGTGCCGATCTCCCCGCAAATCCCCTCTCCGAACTGCCTATCGGGCATGTCAACTATTGATTGACGCACCCCGGGGCCGTGCCGCGCCCCAACGACTCACCGCCACAGCCGCGTGAGCGAACCGAAGCCCACCGCCTCGGAAAACAACTCCGCCAACGGCCGGCCTTCGCCGATGCTCCGCCACGCGCGGATCACGCCGGCATGCGTCACGAGCAGCAGCCGCTCCGGCCGCGCCGCAAAAAGCTCCCCGCGTACCTCCCCCACCCGCGCCAACAAATCCTCCGCCGACTCGCCGCCCGGCGGCCGGGTCCGCCACGGGTCCGCCATCCACGCCGCGTGCACCGGCCCGGAGAGTTCGTCCCACCGCCGCCCGTCCCACTCGCCCATGTCGAGCTCCGCCAGCCGCGGCTCGATCCGCACAGCGGCGTCCGTGAGCCGCGCGGCCAGCCGCCGGCAACGTTCCGCCGGACTCGACCACACCACGAGCGGCGCCCACGGCAGACTCGCCCGCACCGCCGCCGCTTCGTCATCGAAACTCTCCGCCAGCGCCACATCCGTGCGCCCGTAGCAAAGCCCGCTCGGAATCGCCACGCGCGTGTGCCGGATCAGGAAACCGTTCATCGCGCCACCCCCAGCAGTACCAAAAAAAACACCAGCTCGCCGAGCTGCTGCGCCGCGCCGAGACAATCGCCCGTGTAGCCGCCGAGCCGTTGCCGGTACCAGCGCACGAGCGCCACGCGCAACGCCACCAGCGCCGCCACGCTCCAGCAGGCGACAACCGGCAACAACGCGAGCGGCACCAACGCCGTCGCGACGACCACCACCAGTCGCGCGCCGCCGAGCCGCACCACCAGCGCCCGCGATTTCGACGGCCCCTCGGCGCGCGCGTAGTCGAGCGTCGCCATCAGCGTCGCCGCCATCCCGCGACTGAGCGCGTGCCCCGCGATGAGCGCCGCCGGCACCCACGCGCGCGGCAGGCTCGCGAGCGCCTGCCACTTCAGGCCGAGCAGCAGTACCAGCCCGAGCACGCCGTACGCGCCGATCCGCGAGTCCTGCATGATCTCGAGAATCCGCTCGCGCGCGTGCCCACCGCCGAAGCCGTCGCACACGTCCGCCCAACCATCCTCGTGCAACGCGCCGGTGAGCACCACGCCCGCGACGAGCGCGAGCCCGGCCGCGAGCGCCGCCGGGAAGACGAGCAGCGCCAGCCACCACACCAGCGCCGCGAAACCGCCGACGAGCGCCCCGCAGAGCGGGAAATACGTGATCGCGCGCCGCAGATCCGGCGCGCCGAGCTCGAGCCGCGCCGGCAGCGGCAGCCGCGTGAAGAACGCCACCGCCGCCGCAAGCGTCCGCAGTTCGGCGCGCAACCACTTCATGGGCACACCGGTTCCGCGCGCTCGCTCACGCCGGCCGACTCGAACGTCGCCATCTCCTCGAGAAACGCCACGGCCGCGCGCACGATCGGCCACGCGAGCGCCGCGCCCGTGCCCTCGCCGAGCTTGAGCCCGAGATCGAGCAACGGTTTGCCGCCGAGCGCCTGCACCGCCACGCGATGCGGGCCGTCGCCGGAGGCGTGCGCGAACACACAATAGTCGAGCACTGCCGGCGCGAGCCGCGCCGCCACGAGCGCCGACGCCGTGCAGATGAAGCCGTCGACCATGATGAGCATCCGCCGGCTCGCCGCCTCGAGCATCGCGCCGGTCATCATCGCGATCTCGCAACCGCCGTACGCCGCGAGCGCGGCGAGCGGATCGCGCACGTCGCCATGTTTCTCCTGCACGCGTTCGAGGATCGCGATCTTCCGCGCGAGCCCGGCGTCGTCGTGCCCGGCACCGCGGCCCGTGCACTCCGCGACCGTGCGGCCGGTGAGCGCGCTGTAGAGCAGCGCCGCGGCGGCCGAGTTGCCGATGCCCATCTCGCCGGGAAGGATCGCGTTGGTACCGTGCCGTTCGGCGAGTTCGCGCACGAGCTGCGCGCCACGCGCGAGACAGAGCGTCACCTCGTCGGGCGTGAGCGCCGGTTCGTGGAGCGCGTTGCGCGTGCCGGCGCGGACCTTGAGCGGCAACAAATCCGGATGCGCGGGCAACTCGCTCGCCACGCCCGCGTCGACCACCTTCAGCGCGAGCCCGGAGAGCCGCGCGAGCACGTTGATGCCGGCGCCGCCGGCGAGGAAGTTGAGCACCATCTGCGGAGTGACCTCCGGCGGAAACGGGCTCACCCCCTCGCGCGCCAGCCCGTGGTCGCCCGCGAACACGAGCACGTGCGGCGCGACGAGCTGGGGCGACGTCGTCCCCTGCATCAGCCCGAGTCGCAGCGCGAGCTCCTCGAGCCGGCCGAGCGCCCCCGGCGGCTTCGTCTTGTGGTCGATGCGCGCCTGCAGGGCGGGCGCGAGCTCATGCGAGAGCGGAGGGATGCTTGGCGTCTTCCAGGACATCGGAAAGGGGCGGTTCACTTCAGCCGTACCGGGTAGCCCGCGACGAGCAGCCACGCCTCGTCGGCCGCGGCGGCGGTGCGCTGCGCGAGCGTGCCGGCCAGATCGCGGAAACGGCGCAGCGCCGCCGACTCCGGCACCGGACTCCAGCCGATCTCGTTGCCGACGACGACCGTCGGCCACGCCGCGGCCCGCATCGCGCGGAGCTGCGCGTCCCACGCGGCAAGCAGCGTGTCGTCGTCGCGTTCGAAGCGGTCGCTGAGCCAGAGCGTGAGGCAGTCGAACACGACACCGCGAGGCGCCGGGCGCAGCGCGGCGAGCGCCGCGCCGGCATCCTCCGGAGCCTCGAGCGTGCGCCACGCAGGCCGCTCCGCGCGGTGACGCCGCACGCGATCGTCCATCTCCGGATCGCTCGTCGCCGGCCGGTAGCTGGCGACGAAGACGACGTCCGGGCCCCAGGCGCGGGCAAGCTCCACGGCGCGCCGGCTCTTGCCGCTGCGCACCGGCCCGGTGAGGAAGATCAGGCGGCCCATCGCGTTCAGACGACCGGGCGGCGGCGATAGAAGAGCAGGCCCGGCATCGCGAGGCCCACGGCGAGCGCGGCGACGATGAAGAACGCCTGCAGGCCCGAGGCGAGCGCGGTGGAGAGCAGTTCGTCCGTCGGTCCCTTCTGCTGGATCTGCGCGAGCGCGATGAGCGTCTTGAAGAGCGGCACGCCGGGGATCATCGGGATCATCGCGGCGACCGTGAACACTTTCGGATGCGCGCGCAGTCGTTGCGCCACGAGCACGCCGAGCAGG
Organism: Opitutaceae bacterium; assembly: GCA_035298965.1. GTDB lineage: Bacteria > Verrucomicrobiota > Verrucomicrobiia > Opitutales > Opitutaceae > CAJCBL01. The sequence goes on from DATGXO010000224.1 coordinate 36,979, forward strand.
CTCACCGTTGCGGCCGCGAGCAACGTGCTCCACTCGATCGGCAGGTGCGCGCCCTCGACGAGCAGGAAACGCAGACCGCGGCCGAGCGCGCCACCGGCGGCGCAGTAGCCGAGCACACGCACCGGCACGTGGAACACCATGCCGAAGCCCACCGCCGGCACCGAGGCCAGCGCCATCTGTTGCAGAAGATCGAGGAGAAGTTTCATACCCAGGCCCACACTTTCCATACGCTCATCGCGAGCAGGATTCCCGAGACCGCGCCGGCCGAGAGCAGCAGCGCGTACATGCCGCGCGCCAGGCCGGTGTTGATGTAGCCCTTCACCATATCCGAGATCGAATTGATCAACGGGAAACCGGGCACGAGCAGGAGCACGCAGCTCGCCATCGCCGAGCGCGGGTTCTCGCCGATCTGGTAGATCGCGCTCTGGCCCGCGATCGAGGTCGCGACGAACGCCGTCACGAAGAAGTTCACCATCGGGTTGAAATGCAGTCGCGCGAGCTGCAACCGCACCGCCATCGCCACACCCGCGGCGACGAGCGCCACGCCGCAGCTCGCCCAGTCCGCGCCGCCGAGCCGCGCGAAACACGCGCACGACAGCCCGATCAAGAGCGACGTGAGCCAACGCGGATAACGCAACGGCCGCACCGCCTCGAAGCGCGCGCGGTACGCCGCGGCGTCGAGTTTGCCGGCCTCGGCGTCGAGCACCGCGCGTTGCACCTCGGTGACGACGTGCATGTTGATGCCGCGGTCCTCGTTGCGACGCACGGTCGTGATGCAGTGGCCCTCGCTGAGCGTCGTGAGCACGACGGCGTTGGCGAGCAGTGCCACCTCGGCCCGCGGCACGCCGAGCGAGAGGGCGAGACGGCGCATGAGATTCTCGACAAGCGCGCTCTCGGCGCCGTGTTGCAGCAGCAGCACGCCGGTCTCGACGCTCAGGCGCGTGACCTCGCGCTGCCGCGGTTCGGAGAGCGGCGCCAGCGGCGCGGGTGCGGAATTGGGTTCGTTCATGGGAGCAGGAATTGGGCGGGAGCGATGTACCACCAGACCGCGGCCACGGCGAGCACCGCCACGGCGGCCACGGCGTGGTTGAGCCGAGCCACGCTCGCGATCTCGGCCGCCGCGATGGGGCGCGGATTCCGGCCGATCCACGGCTTGTCGACACGCTCGCCGTCGTAGGTGTGCGGCCCGCCGAAACGCACGTCGAGGATGCCGGCGAGCGCCGCCTCGGGATATCCGGAGTTTGGGCTCGCATGGGCGCGACCGTAACACGCCACGAACGCGAAGCCGCGCCCGCTGCCCGCGAGCGCGCACTGGAGCAACGCCGTGAACCGGGCCGGGAGGAAGTTCGCCACATCGTCGAGGCGCGCCGCGGTCTTGCCGAACCACTCGTGGCGCGCGTCGCGGTGGCCGATCATCGAGTCGAGCGTGTTGATCATCTTGTAGGCGACGAGGCCCGGCAGCCCGAGCACGGCGAACCAGCACAGCGGCGCCACCACGCCGTCGCACAGGTTCTCCGCCATCGTCTCGCACACAGCCGTGCGCACCTGCTGCACGTCCAGCGCCGCGGTGTCGCGGCCGACGATGCGCGCAAGCCGACGCCGCCCGGCGGCGAGGTTTTCCGCGAGTGCGGCGAAGACGGCGCGGCCCTCGTCGACAAGCGTGCGGTTCGCCAATCCGAAGAACACGCCGGCGGCCACGAACGCGACTCCGGCAAATGGATGCAGCCGCCACGCGGCGCGCTCGAGCACGAACGTCAGCGCAAACACGCCACCGACCAGCCCGAGCGCGAGCGCCATGCCCGCGACGAAGCGCCGCCCCGCCCTGCCGCGGTTCAGCGCCCGCTCGCCCGCCGCGATCGCACGGCCGAAGCCGACAACCGGGTGCGGCAGCCACGCCGGGTCGCCGAGCGCGAGATCCAGCGCGTAACCGCCGATCAACGCCACCGCCGTCAGCCGCGCGTCGACCATTGCGCCAGGGCCTCCTCGAGCCAGCGGTTCTCGCGCGGCATCTGCGCGGCGACGCGCACGGAATGGGCGTCGAGCCCGCGGAAGTTGGCCACGTCGCGCACGAGCAGCCCGTGTTCATCCACCAGCCTCCGGCGCAGCTCGGCGCCGGTGCCGTGCTGCGTACGCACCAGGAAGTAGTTTGTCGCGCTGCGCCGCACCTCGAACTGCGGCAGCGCGTCGAGCGCCGCCTGCAACCGCTGCGATTCCTGCAACAACGCCGCGCGCCACGGCGCTTCATCCGTCGTCGCACGGCCGAGCAGGAAGCGCCCGGCGGCGAGCGCGAGCGCGTTCACCGCCCACGGACCGCCGCGGGCGACGACCGCGGCCACGAGTTCCGGCGGGCCAACGAGCGCGCCGAGCCGGAGCCCGGGGATCGCGAAGCGTTTCGTGAACGAGAGCAGCAGCACGAGATTGCGCCGCACCACGGCATCGGCCGCGCGCAACGGCGGTTCCTCGCACAGCGGCGCGTATGCGAGATCGACCACGAACGTCGTGCGCGGGTGCGCGTCGACGAGGGCGAGCAGCACCTCGCGCGGCCAGACCGCGCCGGTGGGATTGTTGGGATTCGCCAGCCAGACGATGTCGGCCGGTGGCAACGCGCCCGCGGCGAGCTCCGTCGCGGGGAAGAACACCAGCTTGTGGCCGCGCAGCCGGGCGGCGTCTTCGTATTCCGAAAACGCGGGCACGGCGATCGCGCTGCGCCGGCCGCTCCACACCTGCGCGAGCTGGTGAATCGCGGCCACCGCGCCGTTGGTCGCGCCGACGTTGAGCGCCGGCACGCCCTCGGCGGCGGCGACGGCGAGCACGAAGCTCTCGGCCGCGGCGTCGGGATAGTCGCCGATGCCGTCGAGGGCGGCGGCCAGGTGCTCGCGCAGGGACGCGGGCGGGCCGCCGGGCGGCACGTTGGTGCTGAAATCCGCGCGCAAGGCGCGGCCCAGGCGATAGCCGTCGTTGCCGTGACCGAGGAGCATCGGCTCAGAGTTCGAGATAGCGGCGGACGGGGCCGAGGTCGACGTGCGCCGCGAGATGGTCGGCCATCTGCGAGTAGACCTCGCGCCGCTTCTCGGCCCAGAGGATCGAGTCGGCACGGTGCTCGGCGATGCCGGCGGCGGCGGCGACCTTGCGGCGCGTCTCGGGCGCCTCGAACCAGCCGTGCAAATACGTGCCCCAGACATTGCCGCAGCGCACGCCCTCGGGGCGCGCGCCGTCCTGGTCGATGACGGTCTGCAGCGGCTCGCAGGTGCGCGTGGCGTTGCTGCGTCCCATGTGAATCTCGTAGGCGCGCCAGCGGCGGCCGTCGCACTCGGCGGTGACCTGCTGCACGATCTTGTCGGGGCGAAAACCGGTGGTGATCGGCAGCAGTCCGATGCCGTTCTCCACGCCGGCATCGCCCGCGAGGCCCTCGGGGTCGACGAGGCGCTCGCCGAGCATCTGGTAGCCGCCGCAGAGCCCGACCACGAGCACGCCGGAGCGCGCCGCCGCGGTGATCGCCTCGAACCAGCCGTGCGCGCGCAGCCAGCGCAGATCGCCGAGGGTGTTCTTCGAGCCGGGCAGCACGATGGCCTTCGCGCCGGCGAGCTGCCCGGGATCGCTCACCCAGCGCGTGCGCACGCCGCGATCGTCCCACCACGGCTGGCAGTCGGTGACGTTCGCCACGCGGGGATAGCGTACCCACGCAATGGTGTCGCCGGAGCCGCGGTCGCTGTCGCCGCGGTCGAAGCCGTCCTCGGTCTCCGGCTCGAGGTCGCGCCGGAGCGGCACGGTGCCGAGGATCGGCAGGCCGGGCGAGTACGGGAGCAGGCACTGGGCGGCATCGCGGAAGAGCGCGAGGTCGCCGCGGAAACGGTTCACGATCGCGCCGAGCCCGCGCGGGCGGTCGGCCGAGGGCAGCAGGTTCCATGTGCCCGCGAGCTGCGCGAAGATCCCGCCGCGGTCGATGTCGCCGACAAGCAACCACCTGCCGTCGAGGTGGCGGATCGGGCGGAGATTCGCGAGGTCGCGATCCATCAGGTTGAGCTCGACCGGCGAGCCCGCGCCCTCGAGCACGAGCACGTCGCAGCGTTCGCGCCAGCCGTCGAGCACGCCGGCCACGTGGCGCCAGTTGTCCTCGAACTGTGCGCGATACTCGGCGGCGTCGAACGTGCCGACCGGGCGGCCGTCGAGTATGAGCTGGGCGCCGTTGCGGCCGCTCGGTTTGAGCAGGATCGGGTTCATCGCCGCGGTGGGCTCGAGGTCGCACGCCTCCGCCTGCATCGCCTGCGCGCGGGAGATCTCGCCGCCGGTGGCGAGCGCCCACGCGTTGTTCGACATGTTCTGCGTCTTGCAGGGGGCGACGCGCACGCCCTGGCGCCGCAGCCAGGCGCAGAGCGCGGTGGCGACCCAGGTCTTGCCGACGCTTGAACCCGTTCCAAGGATACCGAGCGCCTTCATCTCAGAATTCGATGCCCGCCTGCGCCTGGACGCCAGCCTTGAACGGGTGTTTCACCTCGCGCATCTCGGTCACGAGGTCGGCCTGCTCGACGAGCGCCGGAGGGGCGTCGCGGCCGGTGAGCACCACGTGCTGGTGCGGCAAACGCTCGCGGAGCGCCGCGAGCACCTCGTCGACGGGCAAGTAGCCGTGGGCGAGCGCGATGTTGAGCTCGTCGAGCAAGATGAAGCTCACCTCGAGATCCTGCATCGCCTGCAACGCGATCGCCCAGCCGGTGCGCACGGCCTCGATGTCGCCCGCGCGATTCTGCGTGTCCCAGGTGAAGCCCTCGCCGCAGCGGTGCCAGGCGAGGTGCGGGCAGCGCAACGTGCGCTCGGTGGCGGCGTCGCCGGATTTGATGAACTGCACGACCACGCAGCGTTTCCGGTGACCGAGCATGCGCGTGAGCATCCCGAAGGCCGCGGTGCTCTTCCCCTTGCCGTTGCCGGTGTGGACGATCGTGAGCCCGCGTTTCTCCTTCGCGGCATCGATCAGCGCGTGCATCTCCTTCTGCTTTTCCTGCATCGCGGCGCGGTGCGCGGCTTCGATCTCGGACTCGGTTTCGGTGAGTGGTTTGAAAACGGGTTTCATGGGAGTTCGAGGGAGAGGCCGGGAACCAGGCGCGCCCGCACGCCGAACACCTCGGCGAACAACTCGGGCGTGAGCACCTCCGCCGGCCGACCGGAGGCGCGCAGGCGGCCGTCGTGCAACACGATCACGAGATCGAGCAGGCTGGCCACGCGCAGATCGTGGAGGGACATGAGCACCGTCGAGCCGCCGCGCACGAGCTCGCGGGCGAGCGCGAGCACCTCGAGCACATGGCGCGGATCGAGCGGTGCGAGCGGTTCGTCCCAGAGCTGGAGCGGCGCGGCCGTCGCGAGTGCACGGGCGAGCAGCACGCGCTGGCGCTCGCCGCCCGAGAGCCGGTTGACCGGACGCTGGGCGAGCAGCGCGAGATCGAAACGCGCGAGCGCGGCATCGACACCGCGTTCGTCGTCGCCGTGCGCGAAACGCCCCTGCGCGACGACCGAGCGTACCGAGAACCCGAATTCAAAACGCGCCTCCTGCGGCACCCAGGCCGCGCAGCGGCCGCGCTCGAGGGCGGCGACGGTGTCGAGATCACGGCCGCCCCAGCGGACCGCGCCCGGCGCCGGGAGCAGACCGGCGGCGACCTGCAGCAGCGTGGATTTGCCCGCGCCGTTGGGCCCCACGAGACCCACGAGCGCCCCCGCGGGCAGATCGAGTGTCACATCGGCAAGGCGACCGGCCACGGTGGCACCACGGAGCGAGAGTGCGTGCTGCGGAAACGCGGCGATCTTGCCGCGCGCCTCGGGCGCCAAGCCGTCGCCAGGAAATGGACTGGATTGCGGCTGTTTCATGCCTGCCTCCTCAGGAGCCACAGGAAAAACGGCGCGCCGAGCACCGCTGTGACGATGCCCAGCCGCACATCTCCGGAGGTGCGGCAGATCAGATCGCACACGAGCACGAACGCCGCGCCGCCGACGACCGAAAGCGGCATCAGCCGGCGATGCTCGGGCCCTACCATGAGGCGCAGGATGTGCGGCACGATGAGCCCGACAAATCCCACGGTGCCCGCGGCCGCGGTGGCGATCGCGGTGAGCACCGTGGAGTGCACGAGCAGGCGGCGGCGCAACGACCGCACGTCGACGCCGAGGCTCTGCGCCTCGTTGGCGCCGAGGCTCAGCAGGTCCATCGGCCGGCCGAGCGGCCACACGAACGCCGCGGCGAGCACGATCGGCGACGCCATGAGCGCGTGTTCCCAGGTGCGGTCGTCGAGTCCGCCGAGCAGCCAGAAGAGAATCTGCGTGTTGCGCCCGTAGATCGCGGTCTGCGTGGAGAGCACGTAACTCGTGACGGCCCCGAGCAGGGCGTTGAGCGCGATGCCGGCGAGCAACAACCGCTCGGTGCTCGCGCCGCGCCGCGCGAGCGCGACGACTGAAAACGTGGCCACGAACGCGCCGCCGATCGCCGCGAGCGGCACCATCCACAACGACAGCGCGGCGATCCCGCACGCGATCGCGACGACCGCGCCCGCCGCGCCGCCGGCGCTCACGCCGAGCAGGCCCGGGCTGGCGAGGCTGTTGCGGAAATAGGCCTGCATCACGAGCCCGCTCGCCGAAAGCGCCGCGCCGACAAGCACGGCGACGATCAGCCGCGGCAGGCGGATCTGCCAGAGGATGGTGGCCGCGATCTCGTCGTGCCGGAGCAGCCCGTGCCAGATCCGCGCGGGCGACAACACCATGTCACCGACGGCCAACGACGCGACCGCGAGACCCGCCAGCAGCAACAGCGAGAAGGGAAAGATCCAGCGCGCGAACCGGCCGGAGATCATCGGAACGCCTCCGGGTGAAGCTGCCGCGCGAGCTGCTCGTACCCGTCGATCCGCAGGTGCGAGACGCAGCTCATCTGTTGCGGCGCGATCAACACCACCCGGCCCTCGCGCACGACGGGCATGAGCTTGTATGGCACGAGCCCGCGGAACGGCGCGAGCGCGTCGTCTTTGTCGTCGCCCATGACGACCACGAACTCGACCGGCCAGGTGAGCATCTGCTCGCTCGGCGCCGGCGCGTGCCCGACGAGGTGGCCGAGCGTGGCGGCGAGATTCTCGGCGCCGGCGTGTTCGCAGAGATCGGCAAAAGTCGTGTCGTCGCCCGGAATCACACCGTACACGGAGGGCGCGATCACCCGCACCGGCGGCCGGTCGCGCAGCCGTGCCCGCAGAGCGGCGACACGCGCCTCGCAGGCAGCGATCAGCTCCTCGGCCCTCGTGCCGGCGTCAAGCTCACGGGCGAGCAGGCGCAGGTTGGCATAGGCGTCCTCGAGTGTCTTGTACCGGTCGAACACCAGCACGCGCACGCCGGCGCGGCGCAGCTGGGCGACGAGCTCGGGCCGGCTGTAGTCGGCGGCGAGCACGAGCGTGGGCGCGTGGCGCAGCACCGTCTCGGCGTCGCCAAGCGCGAGCTGCGGGTAATGCGCGGCCTCGGCGGCGACGGCGGAAAACTCGGGTTTGGCGGCGAGATGGCTGAGCGCGGCGATCTGCTCGGGGCGGGCAAGCGCGAGCAGCAGTTCGTCGCTGCCCACCGTCTGGGAAACGACCCGCACCGCCGCCGGCGCGTCCGCAGGTGCCGCCATTCCGGTGACGGAACAGAGGAGCCAGACAAACGCGGCCGACAGCAGGAGCGGGGTTCTCATGAGCGGTGAGAAAGGATTGGGGAAGTCGAAGGACGAGTGTCGAGGATCAGAACTTGTACTCCACGCCACCGAACGCGCGGAACGGGAGGGCATCGTAACGGGTGACCTCCTGATACTTCTCGTTCAGGGCGTTTTCGATCCGCGCCTTCAGGAGGAGGTTCTTCACGACCTCGTAGCTCGTGAACAACCGGACGGTGGTGTAATCCTCGAGCGGGACGTACGTGTCGACGCGCGAGGCGACGACGTGCAGTCCGGCGCCGATGGTCCACGCGGCGAACGGCTGCGCGGTGAGCTCGGCGTCGAGCGCGTGGCGCGGCTGGCGCGCGAGGCGTTTGTCCTCGGTGAGGTCGCGCGCCTCGAGGTAGGTGTAGGCAACGCGGGCGCGGATGGTCTTCGTGAACCCGACCGTCGCCGCAGTTTCGAAGCCGCTGGCGCGAGCGCGGTTCACGTTCTGCATCTGCCCGATCCACGTCACGGGATCCGAGACGTAGACGATGCGATCACGGTAACGCGTGTCGAAATATGTGACGCTCGCGACCACCGCTTCGCCGAACACGTGCTGATCGACGCCGAGGTCCCAGCCGGTGGATTTCTCCGCATTGAGAGCGGGGTTGCCGAGCATGCCCCACGCGGGGTTGCCATCGATGTCCTGTTGCGACGGGGCGCAGAAACCGGTGCCGATCGAGGCGTGGAGCTTGGTGCCCGCGACCGCAAACCAGGACGCGCCCGTCCGCCAGGTCCAGGCGGAGCCGAATGTATCGAAATCATCGTAGCGCAGGCCGGCGTTGACGGTGGATTCCTTCGTCGGGTGCACGGTGGTGGAGAAGTAGCCGGCGGCGTTGTCGGTCTTGTCGGTCGCGCCGTCGGCGACGTGGCGGTCGTGCTCGTACGTCGCACCGCCGACGAGTTCGGCGCCCTGGAAATCGAACCAGGTGTTCTGCCAATCGATCACGTCGCGTCGATCGCGGATCTCGGTCGTGTAGCTGCTGGTGTAGGTGTAGCGGCGCTGCTGCTGGCCGGCGGTGAGGCGCGACGCGAACTCCTTGTCGCGGTTCCACTGCGCGTAGACGGTGGCGAGGTGGTTGTCGGATGCGACGGTGGCGTCGCCGTAGACGTATTCCTCGGCGTCGCCCTGCTGGCCGCGGAATGTCGCGCCGAGCACGAGGCTCTCGGTGGGCGTGCCCTCGAAACGCGTCGAGTAGCTCCACGAGTCGAAACCGTTGTGCGGCTTGTCGTTGTCGGTGTGGAAACGGGCGAGCGAGGCGCTGTAACCGAATTTCTCGACTCCGCCCTTCACGACCGCGGAGGCGCCGAGCGTGTCGAACGAGCCGAACGTCGTCGCCACGGAACCCGTCGGCGCGCCGCAGCCGCGGGCCGAGTCGATGAAGATCACGCCGCCCATCGCGGCGCTACCGTAGAGCGTGCTTTGCGGGCCGCGCAGCACCTCGATGCGGTCGAGGCCGGCGAGATCCGCGGCGCCGAGGAAGTTGTTGTACCCCGCCGAGCGGCTGTTCATCGGGATCCCGTCGACAACGAAGAGCGTCTGCGTCGAGGCCGAGCCGCGGATGAAGACGGAGCTCTGGCCGCCGACCGCGCCGGTGTTGACGATGTTCACACCCGGGATCGTGCCGAGCGCGGTGCGCAGGTCGTCGATCTGGGCGAGATCGAGCCGGACCAGCGGCAGGACATCAACGCTGCTGGTCGTGGTCGACACGTCTTGCGCGGTGCGCGTGGCGCTGACCACGTAGTCCGGGAGATCGACCACGGCGTCGTGCGCCGCTGTCTGGCCCGCGGCCGAGGCCGCGAGCACGGGGAAAATCAGGCCGGTCGCGAGGACCGGCACGTTCTTGAACGAATGCCGAATGAGCATGGAGATCGTAGCGCGGGAGAGCAGAAACGATCGATCGCCATGCCCGCGGACCAGTGACGGCCCGCCGGCGGAAGCGCATTCCTACTCCCACCCTTCATTTTTGCGATGAAGTGAGACCGGGCCGCGCAATCGCAGCGCGCGGAACGGGGTGAGGCTCAGATCAGGCAGGTATTCGGGCTTCAGGTTTCCGCGGCGCGCGCGTTTCCGCGCAACTGCCGACGCCTCGCCCCCCGCCTTCACCGGACTGGTGTCCGACTGGCTTTTCCCGCTGTGGACGGGAGAGGGGTCTGTGACCTGTTACCGCAGCGCAACTGCGGCCGATTTGCACGGCCTTCCCTGCGTTGCTGAGCATGACGGCGCCGGCCTCGATACGACCGGCGCGCTTCCAAAGAACGCGACGAGGGATGGGCGGCCGCCGCGCGCGTTTCAAGCGGCAAGTTCGCGTGCCCGAATTCCGGATCCGGCGGAGCCGATCGAGAAACGACCAGAAATAAAAAGGGCCGGCGATCGCCGGCCCGGGAGGGGGAAACCAGATGCGCTCCGGTCACTTGCCGAACTGGTAGCGGTAGCGCCCCGTCACGAATTTTCCGTGGTCCACGGCCGGCACGATCCGCGCCTGATGGAGCGCCTGGCTGATCGGCCCGAGCAGATCCGTCGGGCAGGTGGCGCCCGGTGCGATCTCAACGGCCGTGATATTGCCGTCGGCGGCCACGTCGATCATTGCCTCGAAGGCCTCAATACCCAGCTCGTGCGCCTTGGACACGTTGAGCGGATCGCCGACCAGCTGCGGATCGCAGGTGTCGTTGGCGTGCAGCACCGGCTGCGCGGCCATCCAGTAGTGCATGGCGCTGCTCCAGCCCTTCGGATTGTCGGGACGGATCACGTCGAGGAGCTTGCCGATCTCGCCCATGAAAGCGGTCCCGATCTCGTCCGTGTCCAGCTTGGAGGCGAAGATCGGCACGCCGTTGACGTTGCAGAACACGACGCCGTAGCCCCAGCCGGGCACCAAGCCTCCGACCGAGTACATGTGCGATTGGGAATCGTGCGCGGCGACCAGGAACGGGACCTTCATCGTCACGGCCATGTTGCGCTGGTCGTTGTTGCTGTGTTTCACGCCGAACATCAGGCCCTCCATCATGCCCGGGTACTGCTTCTGCAGGTTCTGCATCTGCCAGCCGACGCGGCCGAGCACGCCCCAGGATTTGCCTTCGCCGTTGCTCACGAAACAGAGCACGTAGAGCGGCGGCTCCTTGCGACCCTTGAGCGAGACCGGCTTCAGGTCGCTGCCTTCGACACGCATGACGTTGTCGTAGATGTCGTAGCCGATGTCGGTCTTCGTCTTCGACCAATCGGCCGCCGGCTGCGGGAGGTTGCGCATCTGCGTGGCGAAGCGCACGCAGTCCTGCGTGCTGAGCTGGCCGAACGGGATGAGCTTGCTGGCATTGCCGGGGATCTTGAACAACGCGAGCGGGCCGAGCGCCTGGGCCGGCTCGCCCTTGAAGGTCTTCCCTTCGGCGTCGGTCCACTGCTCCATCTTGGCGAAGCCGAGCGAAGCGAAAATGCAGCACGCCGCGAGCAGCGCGCAGCTACGGAGAGAACGATAACGTGTGGGCATGATGGGAGGTAACTTCCCCGAGTGTGCCGCCGCGGGAACGGGAGGCAATCGGAGGATTGTCGTGTGAACAGAGGACGGCCGGCGTGTCCGGCATCAGGGCGCCACCGGCAGGCCGAGCAGTTCGCGCACGAGCGGGGCGAGCACCGAGGCCCAGCGACGGTAGCCTTCCGGCGAGAGATGCAGCCCGTCGGGCATCACCGCGGGCGAGATCGAGCCGTCGGCCTCGAGGAAGAGCGGACCCACATCGCGGAAAAGCACCTGGCCGTCGCGCCCGTCGAGGTTGCGCAACTGTGCGTTCACCGCCGCCACACGGCCGCGGATCTCCGCCTTCGGGGAAGGATCGCAGGGGAACACGCCGTGCACGATGAGCTTCGCCGCGGGAAACGCCGCGCGCAGCTTCGCCACGACCGCCTCCACCCCGCGCGCCACATCGGCGGCCGCCGCGTTGTCGTGGCCGAAATTGTTCGTCCCGATCAACAGCACCACGACCTTCGGCTGCAACACGCCCACGCTGCCGTGGTCGAGCCGCCAGAGGACGTTCTGCGTCTTGTCCCCGCCGATGCCGAAGTTCGCGACATGCAGCGGCACGAAATGTTTCTTCCAGTGCTCGCCCTCGTTCCACTCCCAGCCCTCGGTGATCGAGTCGCCGACGAACAGCACGTCGACGCCGCCCTTCGCCGCGATCGCCACGTCCTCGTCGTGCATCTTCTGCCACGTGGCGATCGACATCCATTCGTAGTCGATCGAGCGCGGCGCGGGCGTGGCGGCATCTTCGGCGCGGAGGGCGTTGGTGGGGGAGCTCAGCATGGCGAGGAGGAGGAGTGGGAGAAACGGGCGCATGGGAAACAGACGTGTGGGCGCGCGCCCGACGATTTTCAATCCCGCAGCCACCCGCATTTTCACGACAACGTCACCTCCGCCTCGAGCGGCAGATCGAGGTGCAGCACGCTGTGGTTCAATGCCGCCGGCCGGGTCGCCGTGAACGCGTACGCATCGCCGAGCGCCACGTGCGGCAGCGCGTTCTCGTCGAGCAGCGCGTGCCGGAAACACCGCCCCGTGCGCGCCACCGGCGTCGCGCCCTCGACCAGCGCCACCTCGCCCAGCCGGCAGGCTCCGCGGTCCGCCGCGAGCACGCGCTCGAGCAACTCCGCACCGACGCGCGCCCGCGCGCGCACCACATCGCCGCCGCGAAACTCCAGCTCCACGCCGTCGATCACCGCACCGGCATGGAAAAGCGGACGCGCCACCCGCAGCCGCCCCTCGGCCGACGCGCGGTGCGGCGCCGTGAAGACCTCCTCCGTGGGCAGGTTCGGCGCGAACGGCCGGCCGTCGCGCGTGGTCAGCAACGCCGTGCACCAGCGGTGCGCCGCCGGCACTGTCAGCGTCAGATCAGTACCCGGTCCGTGGAAACGCACTCGCCGCGGGCGCCGGGAGTTCAGCTCGTCGCGGCGCCGTGCCAGCTCGGCGGCGCGCGCCACCCATGCCGCGAGCGGATCCGGCGCATCGGCACGGCCCGCCGCGAGCACCGCCGCCCAGAGCCGCGCCAGACGCTCGGTCTTCGGCAGATCCGGGAAAACCACATCGGCCCAGGCGGGCGTCGGCGCCGCGGCGGCGGTCCAGTTGGTGGCGCCGGCGGTTAGCTCCGGCGCGTAGTGCGCGTACGCCTC
>DATGXO010000225.1:0-35061 GCA_035298965.1 Opitutaceae bacterium
CATGAACGGGCAGAACAATGTCGAGCGCAGGCCGAAGCTCGGACCCTTCGGCAGCCGCGCGCGGTCGTACACACGCCCGAACAATCCGTCGGCCACTTCGAACGTGATCATGCTGCCCACCGCGCCGGGCGAGCGGGCGATGCGCAGGAAGTTCTCCCGCGATTCGGGCGCGAGCGCCCAGTGCACGCGCTTCACCTCGGGGCGGCTGGCGAGAAACTCGGCCACGCGCGGCGTCGCGGCGTTCACGCCGGCGAGCAGCGCGTCGACATCGCGAATCTCGCGCGCGAGCCGGGCCAGGTCGCGCCGGTACGGCTTCGCCACACAGGCCTCAAGCTCGGCGCGCAACGCCGCGGCGTCGCCGCGTTGCGGGTTCACGGCCACCGCGCCGACGAGCAGGTCGCCGTCGCCCGCGGCATATTTGGTGAGGCTGGCGAGCGCGAGATCGGCGTGCGGCAGCACGTCGACGTTCCACGGCGAGGCGATGCTGGCATCGAGCACGAGGTGCGCGCCGTGTTCGCGCGCGAGCGCCGCGAGCCCGGGGATGTCGGCGCACTGGATCAACGGATTCGTGGGCGCCTCGGTGACGATCGCCGCCACGCGGCCGCGGTTTTCCTCGAGCACCCGCCGGACCGCGGCGAGATCGTGCACGGCGGGAAGGACGACGTGGTCAGCGGCGGGCGCGGTGGTGAACTTTTCGAGGATCGCGATCGTGTCGAGGTAGAGCCAGCCGAGCTGGATCCACACGGTGCGCCCGCGCGGCGCCTGCACGGCGTTCACGGCGGCGAAGGCCGAGTGCACGGCGTTCATGCCGTTGGGCGCGAGGAAGAGATCCTCGTCGCCCGCGCCGGTGAACGCCCGCCGCAACTCGCGTTTCACCGCGCCGAGCGGGTTGCTGTCGACGACCTCCTCGCGCGCCGGCGCCGGCACGAGTCCGGCCGCCGCGAGCAGATCCTCCGCTTGGCGCGAGGAGAGGAAACCGCCGCAGTGCTGCAGAAACGCCTTCGCCTGCGCGTTGCGCTCCGGGTCGGCGGCAAACGCCACGCCCGTGAGCTCGCCCTCGGCGACCACGCGCGCATCGCCGCCGAGCCAGTCGCGCAGCCGTTCCGCGAGCGCGGGCGTCGTCGTGAGCCACACGGCGCACCCGTGCAGGCCGTTGCGTCGCGCGAACTCCTGCGTGAGCGTGCGCACGAACGGGTGCAGCACGAACCGCGGGTAACCCGTCGGCACCTGCCGGATCACGGCGGGGTCCTTCTTCTCGTAGCCGATCAGGTCGGCCATCGTGGGCAGGCTCACCGAGATCGCGTGCGGCCGGTCCGGAATCGGCCGGCCCAGCGGGATGTGACGAAGACTCGACATGGCAGAACGCCCGCGAGCAAGCCGCCCACGGAAACGGAGGCCAGCCAATTCGCGGCAACGTCCGCCACGGTAGGCCGGTTCGCTGGCCCGGTTTTCCTCAAACAGGCGATCTTGCCGAGGAGGCCTACAGCCGGCCCGCCGCCGCGGCGCCCCGCGTTCACCCGGATAACCCTTTGACCCGTCGGCGAACTTCGACATGCCTACGGGCCAACGCCATCGCGCCATGCCGACGTCCGTGAAAACCAGCACGCCGAGTTCCAGCGATCCGATTCGCCAGTTCTCGCTCTACGTCGAAAACAAATGCGGCGCGCTGCACGACCTCGTCGCGCTGCTCGCCGGGCAGGACATCCACGTGCTCGCCCTCAGCGTGATCGACATCACCGAGTCCTCGATCGTGCGCTTCGTCGTCGACGATCCCGACAAGGCCTACGACACGCTCCGCCAGCACGGTTACTACGTGAACGAGAGCGAGGTGCTCGGCGTGGAGCTCGACAGCGAAGCCGGCCTCGGCGCGTTGCTCGCCGCGATCCTCGAGGCCGAGGTGAACATCCATTACCTTTTCCCGTTCCTCGTGCGGCCGCATGGCAAGTACGGCATCGTGGCCCACGTCGAGGACCGCGAACTGGCCGCGCAAGCGCTCTCGATCCGCGGCCACCGCGTGCTCAACCAACGCGACCTGGCGCGGTGAGGTTGGCGAACGGCTTATCGCAACCCGTACCTCACGGTAGCCGCTGTCCGAGAGGTCGATTGTCGATCGCCGCGGCGATCTCCCGCAGCGATCGTTTCCAGGTCGCTTCGCGCACTTCGCGGCGGTCCAAGGGCGAGCACACGACGTCGATTAGGTCTTCGACACTAAGCTTGAACGCCATCACCGGCACGATCAGCCACGACAATTTGCGAAGTTTGTCGTCCCTAATTCCGGCATGTCGGTTTCCCAGCGATCGACCGAGTACGTTGGCCGCGGCGACGACCAGAAGCAATGAGTGCAAGCGACGCAAGGAACCCGAAGCCGATTGCGCCCCCGCCGCCGCCGCTGCTACTGGAGGTGCCCGAAGTGCCGGATGATGAGCCACCGGTGGTGTTTTGGTTGCCCGTGCTCGAATTGCTGCTGCTACCGGAGTCGGAACCAGTGTCTACGCTCGTTGCGAGGCTGACCTGAAAATCGGGACTGCGGACCAGATGCCCGTCGGGCATGCGAACCGCAACCGCGTAGGTCCCGACATACGAACTGCCCATGCTCGATATGGTGTAGGAGGCACCGGTGGCACCGGAGATGATGTTGTTGTTCAGAAACCACGTGTAATCGGTGGACGTAAAACCGCCGGCCTTGGCCGTGAGAATCGCCGAGGTTCCGGACGCCACCGGGCTGCTCGGTCCGGTGATGATCACGCTACCCAGGGGAGGCGCTCCTTTGAGTCCGACGTTCAGGGGCCTGCTCACAACCGAGCTTCCGTCGGCAACGCCGATCGCCACGGTGTACGTACCGAGGGTCGCGCTGCTCATGCTGGCGATCGTGTAGGCGGCACCGGTGGCACCATGGATCGGGATGTTGTTCAGTCTCCATTGATAGGAGCTGCCAGTGAATCCGGACGGTACGGCCGTGAGGGTGGCCGAAGCGCCCTCGGCAAGATCTGCGACCGGTCCGGAGATGCTAGCAGTGTCCGTCTCCACGGTTGGAGTATTGGCGCCGTTGGTGTTTCCGGCGAGGGCATCGATCGTTGAAGCCACGTCTGAAGTGGCGAGCATCTCATAGGAATAGCTCGGGGTGAACACCGTGTCGCTCCCGGCGTCTGGCGCAGAACCGGTGCAGCCGGTGTAGACGTTGTCGTTAACGCGGATGGTGGCGGCACCGGATTTGGTCAGCGGGCTGCTCATGTTCGAGTACACGTTGCGCTCGCTCAAGAGCTGGGCTCCGTCGCGGACATCCGTTCCCTCGATATTGGCGATGCAATCGAAATGGTTGCTGTACTGATGCACATACCCGGCGTGGATTCCGGGGACGGCCCCGCCGAGGCCTCGCGCCCACCAATTGTGGTGGAATGTCACGTGCAGCGGGTGGGTTGCGACGGCGGTAGTGCCGTCACCGACCCGTACGCTCGATTGGCTTGCGGCTCTCGTTGCGGCGAATTCGCACCACGATACGGTGGCATTGTCGGTGTTGCCCAGAATCGAGATCTGATCTCCCGAGCAGTCGAGGAAGGTGCAGTGGTTGATGATAACATCGGTCGCGTTCGAGATCTGAAGCGCGGATCCGCTCGGGTTGGAGAAGTTCAGACCGCGAATGATGACGTTGCTGACGTCGGAAAGCCGGAGGCAGCCCTGAATGGAGGCCGAAGAATCTGCGCCCTGAATGGTCTTGTTCGACGCTACCGACACTGTGCCCACATCGAGTACGCCGACAACCGTGATGACGCGGGTATCGGTGGCGGTCGCTTGGAAGACAAAATCCGATACAGTCGAAACCGTTAACGCCGTAGCTGTGCTACCTCCTGTGGCGGAACCACCGTAGCCGTCGGGCTGCGGAGCGGTGGCAATCGGCACATGGATGGTCAGGGTTTGGCTGGCGCTGCTGGTGTGACCTGCGGAGTCAGAATCGGTGATCTCAATGCTATGCTGGCCGGTGCTCAGAGCAGTGGGGACGTGATAGCTCCAAGTCCCATTGGCGCCGACGGTGGTCGTACCGGAGTTCACGCCGTCCACTGAAATGGTGATGGTGGTACCAGCTTCCGCGGAACCGGTGATGGTTGGCGTTGTGTCGAATGTACTGGAGGCACTCGTGACGGTAGGCGCCGGAAGCGTTGCGGCGGTAGTGAAGGAGATCACATTGCCGTAGGCAGTCCCGGACGAGTTTGTCGCGAACGTCCGACAGTAGTAGGTAGTGCCGACGGCTAGGTTGCCGAGATTGGCGGTGAAACCACCGGTCCCGCTGCCGCTGCTCGCCGCGATGCCCGAATCCATGGTCGGGGCGTCGGTCGTCGCATAGATGATGCCGCGGGCGATGACGGCGGATCCTCGGGCCTGATCGACGGAGGCAGTAACCGTGGCGGTCGTGTAGCCAGGGGTAGGCGTGCCGGTTGTCACGTAGGGAACCCCGGGGGCGATGAGCATCACGGTGGAAGACGGAAGCGAGGACTCGGTTTCACCCGCTTTCAGAAACACCGTGGAGGTGAACGTCTGGGTCGAGGTGACGCCTGCGGGCGCGTTGAGTGTGAAGCTGAACGACACCGGATAGGTCGGCACGCTTGTATAGGTCCATTCCAGCGTACCAGCGACACCCGGCGCGGGAGTGGTGTCCGGGCCTCCCGCCGAAGTGGAGACATAGGTCCAACCATCAGGAATGACGAAGTCCCAGCGCGAGATTGACGATGAGCCAAGGTCGTTGGCGTAGGCACTGAATGTCACCGTTCCTCCAGCATAGGGCGAGGTCGCCTCGAACACGGGGTCGGCTCCGATGGTGGCAGTGGCGGCTGTCAGAACAGTCGCCAATCCAGAACACATGATTGGGATCAAATTGCGTATCACTTTAGTAGTCATCTCTATCCGGGAGTCGAAAAAGGAGAAGGGACGCGACCGACCACACCCAATGATTGGCGTGCAATTCGGGGAAATGGAGGATTACGGGAGACGTCGGGCGAGTGCGACGCGATGCGGTGCATCGCGGGGTGTCGGCTAGAACGATGGAACGTAAACGGGCGGGATTCCGTCGTTTGATTTCGATGCCGTCGAGGACGAAGAGTTCGACGACCCACGATTTCGCCAACGCACTCTTCTGTGCCTCTTGCCGGCACCTGCTGTTATGCGCGTTGCTCGCCGCGATCCTCGAGGCCGAGGTGAACATCCATTACCTTTTCCCGTTCCTCGTGCGGCCGCATGGCAGGTACGGCATCGTGGCCCACGTCGAGGACCGCGAACTGGCCGCGCAAGCGCTCTCGATCCGCGGCCACCGCGTGCTCAACCAACGCGACCTGTCGCGGTGAGCGGTGTAGGCCACAGTCGAGCATCGCAGCTGTAGGCCACGTCGGTGGCATGGCCGGGGCCCGGAGTGCCAGGTCGTCGACTGGCCTACGGCGGAAGCTCGTCGGTGGGGCGGGCTTTACGCCCGCCATCTCGACGGTCCGTCATTGCCGTCATGCCAGCTGGCAGTCGCGGGCGTCGATCGTGGGCGCGCCGTTGAGACCTTGGGCCTTCGTCCCGATCTCGGCGTTCACGCCGCGTAACCACAGCGCGGGCACGACGGGCTTCGCTTCGGCGAGCCAAGTGTCGCGTTGCAGGATCTCGGCGGTGTTGCGGAGGCGCTTCCATTCCGGGAGCCACTCGGCGGCGGGCGCGGCGCTCGGCCAGCGCACATCGAAATTCGTCACGCGGAGCTGTTGGACGTTCTCGGCCACGAGCGCGGCGGTCACGTTGCGGGCCTCGGGACTGCCGATGCGTTCCTCGATCATCGCGGGCTCGAGGTAGCGCGCCGTCTTCTCCACGACCGGGTAGCGCAAGGTCACGTCGTCGAGACGCACGTCCTCGATCACGCCGCCGTTCGCCGCCGCCATAATCATGCGGCCGTCGGTGAGCGCGCGGAGGTTGCGCACCGTCACGCCGCGGATCACCGGGGCGACGCCGACGGCGGTGTCGAGCGGGCGGGCGTTGAGCACGAGCGGGCGCGAGTCGAGCAGGTTGCAGCGCGTGTCGACGACGATGTCGTGTACGAGCACCTCCTCGATCGGTGCGCCTTCGACCGCGTGCAGCGCCACGCCGGTGTGGCTGCCGTAGACCACGCAGTCGCTGAAAACGATGTCGCGGATCGGATGCGCGCTCTCGGGACCGCACGCGAGCGCGGCACCGTGCGCGCGGATGTAGCAGCGGCTCACGGTCACGCGTTCGCAGGGCGCGGCGTCGCGCCAAGCCTTGAGCGCGACGGCGTCGGTGCCGGTCACGATGGAGCTGTCGCGGATCCAGACCTCGCGGGAGCCGTTGACGACGATGCCGTCGCAGTCGGGCGCGCGCAGGTCGTTCTCGATCCGCACGCAATGCACCCAAGCGCGCTCGCAGCGCTGGAGGTGGAGCGTCCAGCCGGGCGAGTTGCGCATGAACACGTCGGAAACGCGCACGTCCTTGCAGTCGACGAACTCGATGAGCGGGGTGACGAGGCGGCGCTTGACCTTGATCGGCGTACGCGGGTTCGAGGCGTCCTCCCAAAATTCCGCGGCGTTGCCGTCGATTACTCCGGGGCCGCGGATGCCGATGTTCTCGCAACCGCGGGCGACGATCAGGTGGTACGGGTGGCGGTCGCCGTGGGACTCGGCGATCGGGCGGTACTCCTCGAGATCGCCGGAGGCGAGCAGCACGGCGCCGTTGGTCAGCTCGAGGGTGACGTTCGACCGCAGCTCGAGGGTGCCGCAGCGGAAGATCCCGCGGGGAAACACCACCGTGCCACCGCCGACGGTGGCAGCCATGTTGATCGCTTTCTGGATGGTGCCCGTCGCCTGGGCCCAACCGTTGTTCACATCGCCAAAGTCAGTTACGAGGAAACGAGTATTCACGGCGGGCGTCGAGCTAACGGCCGGCCCGGCGGCTGGCGAGGACGAACCGCGAAATCTCGCGCGGGGTGCCTGAGGCGTTGCGCCGGGGGAATTGCGCCACACGCTGCCCCGTCCATTTTCTTCCCCGATGCCCGCCGCTACCACCGGTCCGAGTCGCGCCGAGAGAGGTCCCCGCCTCTCCGCGGAGCTGCACGCGCTCAATGAGCGGTTCGGCCAGGAGCCCGTGCGACTCGGCGAGGTGATCGATGTGATGGGCGAACGCGCGTACTCGTTGTTTCTCGTGCTGCTGGCGCTGCCGTTCTTCACGCCCGTCGCGCTGCTGGGCGTCTCGACCATCGTCGGTGCGGTGATCGCCTACCTCGGCTGCCGGCTCATGCTCGGACTGCGCCCGCGTTTGCCGGGAAATTTGCGCGAACGCCGGCTCCCGCCGCGGTTCTTCGGCCGGCTGCTGCGCGGCGCGGAACACGTCATCCGGTTCTTCGAACGGATCACGCGGCGTCGCCTGGCGTTCTTCGCCACCGACACTTGGATGCACCGCGCGATCGGCGCCGGCATCATGGCCTCGGCCCTGTTCCTGATGGCGCCGCTGCCGGTGCCTTTCTCGAACTTCCTGCCGGCGGTGGCCATCGTCGCGCTCGCGATCGGTCGCATGGAGGAGGACGGCGGCATGGTGCTCGCCGGCTTCGTCGCGCTGCTTGTCACGGCCGTCTTTTTCGCGTTCCTCGCCTTCTTCGGCGTGGAAGCGTTCGAGTGGATCCGCCACTGGTTCGCCGCCCATGTCGGCACGCCGCCGGTCACGCCGACGGCGACAGGCACGCCCTGAGGCGCAGCCGCGCGAGCGCGTCGTCCACTTCGATCTCCGCGGGCCAGCCGTACGCCGCGGCGACCGCGCCGGCGAGCGCGTCGCCCGCGTAACCCACCGAATCGAAATCCACCGCCCCGCCCGTGCCCCCGCGCCAGGCGCGCACGACCGCGTCGCGCCTCTCCTCCTGCTCCCGGGTGAAGGCGCCGCGCGGCAGATCCACGGGCCAGGGTAACGGAAAGTCGCGGACCGCCGCCACGTCCAGCCGGCCGCCGACGCCGCCGCGCCACCACGCGTCGAACCACCGCGAAGCGAGCACGCCGGCAAGAAACTCGTCGTCCCGCGCGACCACGACCAGCCCGCCACACGGCAACATCGTCGCCGGCACCCAACGCCACCGCGGCGCGCGGCCGCCCGCGGGGGTCGCCAGGAAACGGTCGCATTTCGCCAACGCGATCCGCAGCTCGGCGCCCGCGCCCGTGCGCGGAATCCGCGCGCCGCTGCGCGCGAAACGTCGGCCCGGTTCGCCGGCGGCCACGATATCCCTGTCGTCCGCACCCGGAGGGAAATCGATCGCCCAAGCCCGCGGCGCGGGTCCGCCCTCCGCCCATTCGCGCCGCCAGTCCGCCGGCGCGACAAGCGGGCGGACGGCTTCGCAAACCGTCCGGCTCCACCGGGCGGCCTGCGATCGGCCGAGCCGGACGGCGGCCGACACCCGTACGCCGGCGAAGGTCCAGCATGCCGCTGTGGGCGGTCGGCCAGGCGTCGTTTCAGACATTCGGTTTGAAGCCATACCCAAGCACTTCGTCGGCTTCGACGAGCACCACAAACGCCTCGGAGTCGAGCGCGCGCACAGTGGCTTTGAGCCGCGGCACATCGGCCGGGCGCATGACGACCATCAGCACCTCGCGCACCTCGCCCGTGTAGCCGCCCTGCGCGGGCAGCACGGTGAGGCCGAGGTCGAGTTCGTGCAGCACCGCCTCGCGGATCGCCGCCGGGTGGCGCGTGACGATCAGGCCGCATTGGGCGTTGCTGAAGCCGGTGAGGACCGCGCGCGCCGAGCGGCCGATGATGAACACGCCCACCAGCGCACCGAGCACCGCATCGGCGGGAAACGCGAGCGCCGCCAACGCCACCACCGCGCCATCGAGCGTAAGCAGCGTGCGATCGACCGGCAGGTGCCATTTGCGCTGCGCGACGAGCGCGAGCGCCGAGAAGCCGCCCACCGAGCCACCGCCGCGAAACACCAGCCCGACGCCGACACCCGTGCCCGCCCCGCCGCAGAGGACGGCCAGCATGCGGTCGTGCGTGAGCGCGCCCCAGTCGTGCGTGCACCAGACGAAAAGCGGCAGCAACAGGCTGCCGAGCAGGCTGCGCAGAACGAAACCCCGCCCCAGCGCGCGCCAGCCGAACAGCAGGAAACCCACGTTGAGCAGGGCCTGCGAGAACGCCGGCGGCAGGCCGGTCGCGCGCTCCACGAGCAACGACACGCCAGGCAGGCCGCCGGGGGCGAGCTGGTTGGGGCGCAGCAGCAGATTGAAGCTCAACGCGACCAGCGCCGCGCCGCACACCACCAGCGCGAGATCGCGACTCGATGAACGGGCGATGGTGCGCCGGTGGGACAAGATCGGAGCGGACGCCATGGCGCGATCAGGCGGGCGAAGTTTCGGCAAACAAACGGGTCGAGTAGTAACGCTCCGCACGGTCGCAGAGGATCGTGACGATCCGCGCCTCCGGGCCGAGTTCGCGCGCGAGGGCGAGCGCCGCGGCGACATTCGCCCCGCTCGAGGTGCCCACGAGCAGGCCGAACTCGCGGCTGAGCCGGCGCGTCATCGTGAGCGCGTCGGCGCTGGAAACGCGCAGGGTGCGATCGAGCGGCGCACATTTCACCAACGGCGGGAGGTAGCCGCCGGCGATGCCTTCGATGGCGTGGCAGCACGGCATCTCTCCGGCGAGCATGGCGGCCTCGGCCGGCTCCATCGCCACGACTTGGACACGCCCGTTCCGGGCCTTCAACCCGCGGCCGCAGCCGCAAAGCGTGCCGCCCGTGCCGTAGCCCGAGACGAACGCGTCGACGCGCCCCGCCATCTGTTCCCAGATTTCCACCGCCGTGGTGCACTCGTGGTCGTGGGCGTTGAGCGGATTCTCGAACTGCCGCGGCAGGAAGATGCGCGGATCGGCGGCGGCCATTTCGAGGGATAGATTGATGCCGGTGGCGTAGCCCGCGGTGGCCTTGAACAACACCACCTCGGCGCCGAGCTGGCGCATCAGGTGGCGGCGTTCGACACTGGCGGTCTCGCTCATCAGGATCCGCACGCGGTAGCCCTTCGCCGCGCCGACGGCCGCCAAGGCGATGCCGGTGTTGCCGCTGGTGCACTCGAGGATGATCGAATCGGGGCGCAACAAACCGCGCGCCTCGGCGTCCTCGATCACGCAGCGCGCGAGCCGGTCCTTGATGGAACCCGACGGGTTCAGGAATTCCGCTTTTGCGTGGAGCGTGAGCGCCTCGTCGGCAAACGAGAGAGCCAGCAACGGCGTGCGCCCGATCAGGTCGAGCAGAGGCGCGGGTCGCACGGCGCCGGACGGTGGGTTCTGCATCCTCGGGGAGGATGCGCCCCGCGGGGCGACGAGCAAGCCGGCGGCGCGGGCAGCCGCGCGGTGCTCCGCGGCGGCTGCGGAGATTGAGGATGTGTTGACGAAACTTCCGCCGGCCGCGCTCGCGAACCGAACGGTTGTTCTTATGATCCCGCTCCTCGTTTTGGGAGACTCGCCCTTCGTCGCAATGCACCCTTCCGCGACCCACAGCTGGCTGCCGGACCTGCTCTTCACCGGCGAACGCTTCGAATCCGGACTCGCCCTCGTCGCGAACGGCCGCGGGCGCATCACGCGCCTCTCGCGCGACCCCGCCGACCTCGCGGCGGCGCAGCGCCTGCCCGGCCGCGCGCTCCTGCCGGGCTTCGTGAACACCCACTCGCACGCCTTCCAGCGCGTGATCCGCGGCCGCACCGAATTCCGCTCCGGGCCGCAACGCGACACGTTCTGGACCTGGCGCGAGGTGATGTTCCGCGCCGCGATCTCGCTCGAGCCAGACGACCTCTACCAGGCCGCGCGCATGGCGTTCCTGGAGATGGCGCTCGCTGGCATCACCACCGTCGGCGAATTCCATTACCTCCACCGCGACCCCGCCGGCCAGCCCTACGCCGAGCGCAACACCATGGCGCTGGCCGTCGTGCGCGCCGCGCGCGAGGTCGGGCTCCGCATCTGCCTGCTCCACTGCGCCTACGCCCGCGCGGGTTGGCGCCGCACACCGAGCATCGCCCAGCAACGCTTCATCATCGCCTCGCCCGACGAATACCTCGCCGCGTACGACGACCTGCGCACCCGCCTCGCCGCCGAAGCCGCCGCCGATCTCGCGTGGACCGGTTTCGCGCCGCACTCCGTGCGCGCCGTCCCGCCCGACTACCTGCGCGCGATCCTCCCCACGATGCGCGCCAGCGGCGCCCCCGTGCAGATGCACCTCTCCGAGCAGACCGACGAAAACGAAGCCTGCCTCGCCGAGCACGACACCACACCGATCGGGCTGCTCGAGCGAGAAGGCGCGCTGCACTCGGCGTTCACCGCCGTGCACGCGATCCACGTCGCCAACCACGAAGTAGGCGCACTAGCCCGCGTCGGCGCGCACGTCTGCGCCTGCCCGACGACCGAGCGCAGCCTCGGCGACGGCATCAACCCCGCCGACACCCTCGCCGCCCGCGGCGTGCGCATCGCGCTCGGCACCGACACGAACACCCAGATCGAGCCGTTCGAGGACGCCCGCGAACTCGAATGCCACCTCCGGCTCAAGCACCTGCACCGCGTGGTGCTCGCGCAACCACCGCCCGCCAACGCCGAACCGCGGCCCGCCGCGCTCGCCGCGGGTCTGCTCGCCTGCGCCACGCGCCACGGCGCCGAAAGCCTCCACGCCCCCGGCGGCGCGCTCGAGCCCGGACTCGCCGCGGATTTCTTCACCGTCGATCTCGCCGATCCCTCGCTCGCCGGCGCCGATGCGGACGCCCTTCCCGCGGCGCTCGTCTTCGGCGGCGGCCGCTCCTGCATTCGCGATGTGGTGATCGGCGGTCGTCCGGTCGTCGCCGACGGCCGGCACCCGTTGCAAAGCGAGATCGTCACCGGATTCCAGGCACTCCAGACGCGGCTCTGGACCAATCCCTGAGCACCACGCTGCGGGGGCGGCGCCGCCGATGCAGGTCACGCCGCCGCCACGCGACTCCAGTTTCTTCCACCCCACGTCATCCAGCAGTTGAGGACATTTCCCTAAACAAGACCGACGGCCGTCCGATACCCGAGGAGGGAGAACCCGTGGAAACGCTCAATCCGAACATCGACTCGTTGGTGCGCGACCTGCCACCGACGCCCGCCATCATGCCGCGCCTGCTGGCGCTGCTCAGCGATCCGGAGTCCGGCACCGACAACATCATCGAGCTGCTCGCCCTCGATCCCGGCCTCGCCGCCGCCGTCCTGAGGGCCAGTCGCTCCGCCTTCTACGGCACGCGCGGGCAATCGGTGGAAAGCATCGACGAAGCGGTCGCGGCCATCGGCTTCAAGGAGGTGTACCGTATCGTCGCGCTCTACGCGCTGTCGGAAACTGCGCGCGAGCCGCTGGTGCTGTATGGCCTCTCGCCGGAGCAATTCTGGCGCAAGTCCGTCGCCTGCGCTCTCGCGATGGAGATGCTCTGCGGCGAGATGGGAGCTCCCGGCACGACCGGCTACACCATCGGCCTTCTGCACGCGATCGGCGAGGTGTTCGTCAGCCGCATCGCCCGCCAATCCTCGCCGCGCGGCGGGCTACCGCTGGTCGCCTTCGGCCAGCCGCAGACGCTGCCCGAGCAGGAGCTCGCCGCCGCAGGGTTCACGCAATCGCAGGCCGCGGCGTACGCGATGCGCCGCTGGTTCTTCCCGGATGCCATCGTGGAGCCGATCGAGTTTCAATTCCGCCCGCACGAGGCGCCCGTCTACACGCAGATGGCGCTGCGACTGCGGCTCGGGAAATGGCTCACGCATCTCGTGCTCGGCGACGAAGCCACCGCGCGCGCCGTGAACCCCGATTTTCATTTCGCCATCACGATGCCCGGCAACTCCTTCGCCCGCATGGTCGACGACCTCCGCGGTCGCCTCGACGAAGCCGCCGGCGCCCTCCACGGCACCGGCTGCGTCGCCGCATGAATGTCGCCTGCGGTCGAAATTTCCTGCGCCCACCGGGTTGCACTTCCGCCGAAGACTCCACCAACATCGCGCCATGAGTAACGAGGAACGCCCGCGCCTGTCGCTGCGTCTGCGCGG
Organism: Opitutaceae bacterium; assembly: GCA_035298965.1. Classification (GTDB taxonomy): domain Bacteria; phylum Verrucomicrobiota; class Verrucomicrobiia; order Opitutales; family Opitutaceae; genus CAJCBL01. The sequence goes on from DATGXO010000225.1 coordinate 13,030, forward strand.
CCTCTCCGGCAACCCGCCCGGGGCGCCCGATACGCCACCTGCAGCGCCACACGAGCCCGCCGCTCCGGCCGAGCCTCCTCCGGCCGAGCAGTCGGCGACGCCGCCGGTCGCCCCGCCCGATGCCCCGTCGTCGCTCTCCTTGCGCAAACCGCGCCTCGCGAGCCTGCTCGGCACGCCACCCGCGGACCCGGCACCCGCGGTGCCACACGACCCGGTTCCCTCTCCCGTGGCTTATACGCCGGCCCCAGCGCCGGTGTCTCCGCCCACGCCGCCCTCGATCGCGCCCGATCTCGAGCCGCCGCCGCTTCCCGCCGCCGCGCTCGAGCCGCCGCCGCTTTCGGCCACTCCACCGGCCTTTCCGCCGCCGAGCAAACCGGCGTCACCCGTCTTCAAGACCAGTCCGAATCCGGCGAACTTCCCCCCGCCGCCCGGCTACGGCTCCCGCAAAGCCTCACCGCCGCCCAGCGCCCCGCCGAAACCCAGCGCCAAGCCCGCTCTGGTGCTCGTGCTTTTGCTGGTGCTCGTGATCGGCGGCGCCGGCGCGGTCTACGTTCTCGATCCGTTCGGCCTGTTCGGGAAACAGGAGCCCGCGGAAAACACCGCCAAGGTTCCCCTCGCCGAGACCGCTCCGTCGGAGACCGCTCCCGTCGAGCCGCAACCCGAGCCGGCGCCGACCACCACCGAGCCCGCCATGAACGAAACCGCTCCAGTGGTGGTCGCGCCCCCAGAGCCCGAACCGCCGCCCCCGCCTCCTCCGCAATCGCCCGAGGTCCTCAACGCGATCGCCGCCCTGAAGGTCTCCGGCGCACGCATGAACAGCTCCGGCGGCACGATGATGGTGGGCACCAAAGTCTATCCGGCTGGAACGCTCATCAACCCCGAGCTCGGCATCACTTTCGTCTCGTTCCAGGAAGGCACGTTCACCTTCCGCGACGAGAGCGGTGCGATCTACCAACGCCGGTTCTGAACGTCGGCGCCGTCGGCAGACAGCCACACCCCGCCAAGCGCGACCGGGTAATTGCCCCGGTGCGCCGTTCGCGCGGCGTCGCGACCGGCTTCAGTTCCCCGAGGGGCAGCCGATCCCGTTCCACGGTATGCACCTCAACGGAGGCAAACAGGACGCGTGGCACCGGGCCCTCGGGCATGCGCAGTTGCCCACGCCGCACGATTCCGCGACGCGACGCGCGCTCACCGACGCCCTGCACCGCGCGCAGGAATGCCACGACCGGCATCGTCTGCTCAAACCGCAGGAAGCGATGGCCGTCGCCTGCCGCGACGGGCACACGACGGAGACCCTCTACTCGATCGCGCGCAACGCCGCCTTCGCGGCCGGCGGCGATGTCGACACCGTGCTCAAACACCTCGAGCACACGTGGCCCGACTTCGCCTGACACGGCGAACTCGGCGCAACTGCGGCTCTTTCCTCCGCGCGGCGCGTCGGGCGCCGTCAGGGTGTCATCGGCCGGATGGAACCGTCGGCCTCGTAGAAGAGCTCCTGCACCTTCACACAACGCCGGTGGCTCACGCCGCCCGAAAGCGTCGCGTCGTGGTAATAGAGGTACCAGCGGCCCTGGAACTCGACGATCGAGTGGTGCGTCGTCCAGCCCACCACCGGCGTGAGGAACGCTCCGCGGAACGTGAACGGCCCGAGCGGACTCTTCGCCGTGGCGTAGCAGAGCAGGTGCGTGTCGCCGGTGGAGTACGAGAGGTAATAGGTGCCGTTGTACTTGTGCATCCACGGCCCCTCGAAGTACCGCGCGGAGTTGTTGCCGGCGCGCAGCGGCACGCCCGCGGCATCGGCGATCACGAGATCGGCCGGCGGCGTGGCGAACTGCAGCATGTCGGGCGTGAGCTTCGCGATCTTCGGGCAGAGCGCCGGCGCGTCGTCCGGCGGTGTCTTCGCATCGGCCACGAAACGCCCCGTGGCCCAGCACTGGAGCTGACCGCCCCACAGGCCGCCAAAGAGCAGGTAGAACCGGCCGTCGTCGTCACGAAACGCGCACGGATCGATGCTGTAGCTGCCCTTGATCGGCTGCGCCTCCGGCACGAACGGACCCTCCGGCCGCACGCCCACCGCCACGCCGATCCGGAATACACCTTCTTTGTCTCGCGCCGGTAAATACAGGTAGTATTTTCCGTTCCTGAACGCCGCGTCCGGCGCCCACATCTGCCGCGACGCCCACGGCACCTGCCGCAGATGGAGCGCCTCGCCGTGGTCCGTCGTCGCGCCATCCGGATGCGCCTGCGACAGCACGTGATAGTCGGTCATCTGGTACTGGTCGCCGTTGTCGTTCTCCTCCACCTCCAGCGCAAGATCGTGGGACGGGTAGATGAAGATGCGTCCCTCGAAGACGTGGGCGGACGGGTCCGCGGTGAAGATGTGGGAGACGAGCGGCTGGCGATTCATGTGCTTGGGCGAAACAGGAATAACACCGCGACGCGCATAACACCGCCGGTGCTCATCCAGAACTGCCGCACGCTCGGGGGTAATCCGACCCCCGCTTTGCGCTAACATTTGAGGAGTGCACCATCGGCTGCGGACTCGCCGCCCCGCCCCCAAAAACGCAAGATCGGCAAAGCATCCCGCCCCGCCGCTCTGGCATCATCCGCCGCGTCCCATGACACCGAATCGCGCCACCACGTTGCACGACTACCACGAGCGGTTGAACCGCGTGCTGCTCCACATCGACCGCCATCGTGGCGAGGAGCTCACGCTCGACCGGCTCGCGGAGGTCGCCTGCCTCTCGCCCTGCCATTTCCACCGGATCTTCCGGGCAATGGTCGGCGAACCGCTCGGGCAGTATGTGCAACGGGTGCGGCTCGAGACCGCGGCCGTGCAACTGCAAACCTCCACCCGCACCGTGCTCGAGATCGCGCTCGATGCGGGCTACGAGAGCGCAGCGGCCTTCTCGCGGGCCTTCGAGCAACGGTTCGGCGTCGCACCCTCCGAGTGTCGCCGCGCCCACCGCTTCGAGCTGCAGGTGCGCGCGGCGCGTTTCCGCACCGCCAGCACGAACATGATCACACCTGAGATCCGCCAACGCCCCGCCACCCGCGTCGCCTACGTCCGCCACATCGGCCCCTACGCCGCCGTCGGCCAAGCCTGGGGAAAGATCTGCGGCTTCGCCGCCGCCCGCGGCCTCTACGGCCCGCACACGCAGTACATCGGCATCAGCCACGACGACCCGAAGATCACCGCCGCCGCCCAGCAACGTTACGACGCCTGCGTCACGCTCGAGCGCGAGATCGCGCCCGAGGGCGAGGTCGGCGTGCGCACGATCCCCGGCGGTCGCCATGCGGTCTTCCTCCACTGCGGGCCGTATGAGAACTTCCAGGCCACGTACGACGCCATCTTCGGCGACTGGCTGCCGCACAGCGGCGAGCAGCTCCGCGAGCAGACCGCCTTTGAGATCTACCTCAACCATCCCGACACCGCGGCGCCGGCGGACCTGCGCACCGAAATCTGGATTCCGCTCGCCTGATCCCGCCATGCCGAAACTCGATCTCCGTCGCACGCTGCCCGCGCTCTACCGGCCGAGCCGGACACCGCACCTCATCGAAGTGCCGCCGCTGCGCTACCTGGCCGTCGACGGCCGTGGCGCGCCCGGTTGCGCGGCGTTCCAGGCCGCCATCGAGGCGCTCTTCACCGCGTCGTACCGCGCCCGTTTCGCTCTGAAGAAACAGAGCGTCGATTACGCCGTGATGCCGCTCGAGGGCCTGTGGTGGGCCGACGACCCGGGCGTCTTCCTCCGCGGCGAACGCGACCACTGGCGCTGGACGCTCCTCATCGCCCAGCCGGACTGCGTGCCGGCCACCGCGCTCGACGACGCCCGCGCCGCCGCCATCGCAAAATTCGGCGCCGCCGCAGTCGCGCTCCGCGTGCTCGAGCTGCGCGAAGGCACGTGCGCGCAGGCGCTGCACCTCGGGCCGTTTTCCGAGGAAGGCCCGCTCGTCACGCGCCTGCACGAGCTCATCGCGGCCAGCGGCGGCCAGCTCGACCGGCCCGAGCAAAAACACCACGAGATCTACCTCTCGGATTTCCGCCGCACGCGCCCCGAACGCCTGCGCACGATCGTGCGCCAGCCGTTCACGCGCTAGCCTCGATCGGAAGGCGGCGGCGCGGGCCAAGGTCTGTTGTTGCACTCTCCCGCGGCGACACCTTGCTTGCGCTCCGCCCCATCCGACCGACGCCATGTCCCGCCATTCCGACAGCTACAAACCCCTCACTGAACAGGAGCTCTACGAGCTCGCCCATTTCCTCGAGTCGCCGCTCGTCCCGCCGACGACGATGCGCATCTCGGCCGTCAACGGCCTGCTCACCTCGATCATCATCGGTCCGCGCCCGATCCCGCCCAACGTCTGGATGAATTACATCTGGGGCCAGGGCCAACCGCGCTGGCAGTCCCAGCAGCAGGCCGAGGCCGTCGCCTCGTTGCTCGTGCGCCACCTCAACACCGTCGCGCTCCTGCTCGCCTCGACCCCGCCGAAATACGCGCCGCTCACCTACACCCGCCAGTCCGAGGGCAAGTCCACCGAGATCGTCACCGACTGGTGCTTCGGCTTCTGCTGCGGCGTGAAGCTCGACACCGACGCGTGGAGGCCGGTCGTCGGTTCGACGGCCGATCCGTTCCTCGCGATCATCCGCGCGATGCTGGAGCCCGAGGTGGAGATCCATGCGCAGATCCTGGCGAAACTTTCCGCCGAAAACGGCACACCCGCGCAGATCCTCGCCACGTGCGTGATCGAGCTGCACCGTTTCTGGCTCGCCCGCCAGCCGAAGAAGCCCGCCGCTCCCGCGGGCAGCGCCATGCCGCTCCCGCTCAAGCTCGGCCGCAACGATCCCTGCCCGTGCGGCAGCGGTCGCAAATACAAGAACTGCTGCGGCAGCAGCCTCCCGCACGAGCCGACGCCGCCGGCCGCGCCCCAAGCGCCGAAGGCCTGAGCCGCGCCGTTCGCGTTTTCCTTCCCGCAAAGGGCGCCGCGTCGTCGATGCCCTTTGCTTTTCCGCCCTCCGGCCGCTCACTCGCTGCGCAACGCGATCATCGGATCCGTCGCCGACGCGCGCCGCGCCGGCAACCAGCAGGCCAGCGCCGCCACCGCGAACAACAGCAGCACGATCAGCCCCCACGTGAGCGGATCCAGCGGATGCGTTTGAAACAGCATCTCGCGCAACGCGAGCGTCGCCGCCACGCCTCCGAGCGAACCCGCGCCGATCCCGATCGCCGCGAGCGTGAGCCCGTGGTTGAGGACCATCGCGGAGATCCGGCTCCGGCTGGCGCCGAGCGCGATCCGCACGCCGATCTCCCGGGTGCGTTGCGAGACCGTCAGAGCGATCACGCCATAGATCCCCACGCCGGCCAGCAGTAACGAGAACCCGGCGAACACGCCGATCACGCCCGCCATGAACTGCCGCCGGACGAGCGAGCGGGCCATCAACTGCTCCATCGTGAGCACCTGGTAGATCGGCAGATCGGAATCCGCGCCGTGGATCTCGCGCCGGAGCGCCTGCGTGAGCGTGCCCGCGCTGCCCTCGGCACGCACGAAAAACGCCAAGGCGAGCCAGGAGTCCTGATACACCGGCCGGTAGACTTGCGGCTGATCGGGAGTGTCGAGAGGACCGTCCTTCGCGTTCCCCACCACGCCGACGATCGTGCACTGCGCTGCATCCGCCTCGGTGCCGCAACTGAGCCGGCGGCCGATCGGATCCTGGCCCGGCCAGTAGCGCGCCGCCGCGGCGGCGTTGATGATCGCGACAGGGTTGCGCCCGTCGTCGGCATCGATGAACACCCGCCCGCGCAGCAGACCGATGCCGAGTGTACGGAAATAGTCCGGCGAGACCGAGGAGACCTGCGCCACCGCCGCCGTGTCCGCTTCGGCGCCGTCGACCCGGATCGGCGTCGACCACGACGAGGCCGTCAACGGCACGGCCGTGGCGATCGCTGCCGACTGTACCGCCGGCAGCGCTTTGAAACGGCGCTCGAGCTCGCGGATCAACGTCACCCGGTTTCCGTGTTCATGATACGTCTGCCGGGCCTTCGGATCGCTCGGCGGCGGCAACCAGATCCGCCCCGTAAGCACTTGGTGCGGATCGAAACCGGGGTTCGTTTGCCACGCGCTGAGGAAGCTCCGGAGCAGCAGCCCCGCCCCCGCGAGCAACACGAGCGACAACGCGATCTGCGCCGCGACCAGCGCCGAGCGCCAGCGCTGCGCCGCCGGTTCCGCGCCCGCCGTACGACTGCCGGCCTTCAAGTCCGGGATCAGATCGAATTTCGAGGCGCGCAGTGCCGGCAGCATCCCGAAGACCACGCCCGTCAGGCCGGAGGCGAGCAGCGCGAAGCCGAGCACGTGGCCGTTCACCGCCAGCGCGTTCAGCCGCGGCACCGAAGCCGGCGCATACGCGAGCAGCACGGGCGGCAACACCCACGCGACGAGCAATCCGCCCAAGCCGCCCGCGCCGGCGAGCAACAGGCTCTCGACCACGAGTTGCCGCACGATGGCGACCCGCGACGCGCCCAACGCGCTGCGCACCGCCATCTCCTGCCGGCGCCCCACAGCGCGCACGAGCATCAGATTCGCGATCGTCGCGCAGCAGATCAGGAGCACGAGCAACACCGCTGCGAGAAACAGCCACAGCACGCCGCGCACATCGCCCACGAGCTTGTCCTGCAATGTGCTCGCGCGCGGCATCCAGCGCTCGGACTCCACATACTCGCGCGGAAAATCGTGACGCGTCTGCGCCGCAAATGCCGCGAGTTTCTCCTGCGCCTGCGCCGCTGTCAGTCCCGGCGTCAGTCGACCGATAACGCCTGGGATCAGGCGATAACCCCGCACCGGCTCGGGAGCGAACGGCGGCGCCCGCAGTCCGCCAGTAAACCACACATCCACCTCCGCTGCGATCGTGCGCCCCGGATGCCGGAACTCCGGCGGCATCACGCCGACGACGCGGAACGTGTCGTAATCCATGTAGAATTTCCGCCCGAGCACATTTGGGTCGCCGCCGAAATGGCTCATCCACGCCTTGTGGCTGAGCACGCAACCCTGCGCCCAACCGCTCACGCTCTCCTCCTCCGCGCCAAACGTGCGCCCGAGCGCCGGCGCGATCCCGAGCACCCGAAAATAACTCGGGCTCACCGCCATCGCTTCGACACGCTGCGGCTCCGCGACGCCCGTGAGATTTCCGTCCATCGGAAACACCATCGAGATCTCGGCGAACACGCCCGAGCGCTCGCGCAGATCGTCGAGCTCCGGCACGGAGCACCCGACGTTCGTCGTGCCCGCGCGCGACAGCTCGAAATCGACATTCACCAGCTCCCCGGGACTGCGGTACGGCAACGGTCGGAGCAGCACCGCCTCGACGACGCTGAACACCGCCGTGCTCGCGCCGATGCCCAGCGCCAGCGTGGCGATCGCCACCGCCGTGAACCCCGGACTCTTCCGCAGCACGCGCACCCCGTGCCGCACATCGCGCACCAGCGTCTCCAACCATTGGATGGCAAACTCGTCGCGGCAGTACTCCCGCGCCTGCTCCACTCCGCCCAGCTGCCGGAGCGCCGCCGTGCGCGCCGCATCGGCCGGCATCCCGGCGGCGATGTTTGCCTCGGTCTGCATCTCGACATGCGCACGCAGCTCCTCCGCCAGCTCGGTCTCCTTGCGGCCGCGGGCCGCGAAATTCTTCAGCTTGAAAACAAGTCGGTGGAACCAACGCATGAGGACGGAATGGGTGGAAGATGGATTTGTGTGGGGGGGGTGAACGTCTCGACCGCGATGATGGCCGGACGCGCGGCGCGCAGCCACCGGCTCAGGTCGCGCGCAGCATCGTTTCAATGGTCGAGGCGAGCAGCGCCCACTCCGCCGTCTCCGCCTCGAATTGTTTCCGCCCGCTGGCGGTCAGCTTGTAGAAGCGCGCCCGGCGGTTGTTCTCCGAGACGCCCCATTCCGCCTTGATCCACCCCTGCGCCTCCAACCGGCACAGCGCGGGGTACAGCGACCCCATTTCCACCTGAAACACGCCGCCCGACATCTGCCCCAGGCGGACCGCGAGGCCGAAGCCGTGCATCGGCTCCAGCTGGAGCGCCTTCAGAATCAGCATGTCGAGCGTGCCTTGGAGGAGGTCGGATTTTCCTTTGCCCATAAGTTCCTTCAGACGGACTAAAGAAGCACCTCCTTCAGACCGTCAACAGGAAACCGGCGCCCGGTTCCGCCTGCGTGCCGGCGCCCGCTCAAGTGGCGCGATGCCGCGCCTGCCGCTTCGTGTTCTGCGCCGCGTTGCCGCGCCGTGCTGCGAGTTCCGCGAGCCCGTCCCGCGACGCAAACGGCCGCACCGCCGCCGGGAGCTCGAGGTACCCGATGCGCCCACAGTCGCGCAGCAGCGCCGCCGCCACCGCCTCCGGCGCGAGTCCCCGCTCATGGACGAGGAACTCGAACACGCGCTCCATCGTGCGGCTCAGCGCCAGTGCATGATGGCGCCCCTCGCGCGCGAAGAACCAATCGCTGAACCGGAGAAACTCCGCGAATGGCGACGCCGCCGCTCGCGTTTCTCCTGTAGGGCCGGACCTCGCGTCCGCAGCCGCCCCGCGCGACGCCGGCCCGCTCCAGAACAGCGGCAGCGTCTCCACGAAATTGCCGCTGTTGCCGACGAGGTCCCAGTAGCGCGCGAAACGCCGCAGCCGCTGCATCGTCGCGAAGTCGATCACGCGATTGCGCAGGATCTCGTACGGCGGCACCGGCGAGTAGACCATCGCCTCCGGTCCGTCGTGCCGCGCGATCGGCGCACCGCGGAGGCGTTTCAACAGGCCGACCTGGATTTCGTGCGGCGCGAGCGCGACGAGCCGGTCGAAGCCCGTGCCGAACCCCGCCGCCGTCTCGCCGGGAAGTCCGATGATGAGATCGGCGTGGAGGTGCGCGGACGTGTGCGAGCGGAGGAAGCGGAAGTTGTCCTCGAGCTTCGACAGATCCTGCCGCCGGCTGATCGCCGCCGTGACCGCCGGGTCGAAACTCTGGATGCCGATCTCCAGCTGCAGCGAACCGGCCGGGAACCGCGCCAGCAACTCGCGCAATTCCGCCGGCAACCGATCCGGCACCATCTCGAAATGCAGGAAGAGCCCCGCATACCTCGGGATGGATGGTGAGGCGGGCTTTACGCCCGCCAGCTGGGCGCCGGCGGCGGTTCCCGCATCCGCCTCCGCCATCCGCTCCAAGAAGAACTCCAGAATCCGCCGGCTCGTCGGCAGGTGCAGGTTGAACGTGCGGTCGACGAACTTGAAGTGCCGCACGCCGCGCGCGAGCAGCCGCTCCATCGCCGCCAGGAACGCCTCCAGCGGGTACGGGCGCACCTGCTCGTCGAGCGATGACAGGCAGAACTCGCAGGAAAACGGGCACCCGCGCGACGCCTCCACGTAGACGAGCCGGTGCACAATGTCCTCGGCGGTGTATTCGTCGTATGGAAGCGCGAGCGTCGCGAGGTCCGGCAGTGGAGCGGCGACGATCTTCGCCGGCACGGCACCGCCCGCCAAGACCGCGCGGCAGACCCCCGGCAGCGCGCGCTCGCCCTCGCCGCAGATCGTGCAATCCGCCAGCCGCACGATCTCCTGCGCCTCCGTCTCGTGGCTCACCTCCGGTCCGCCGAGCACGACGACGAGCCCCGGCCGCACACGCTTCAACAACGCCACCAGCTCCGTCGTGGGGCCCACGTTCCATACGTACACACCGAGCGCGACGATCCGCGGGTCGAGCGCGAGGATGCGTTCCGCCACATCGAGCGGCCGTTCCTGGATCGTGAACTCCACCAGCGAGGCTCGCGGACGCAGTTCGTCGAGGTTAGCCAGCAATGAGCGCAGCCCCAGCGAGGCGTGGATGTACTTGGCGTTGAGCGTAGCGAGGACGATCTCCGGCATCGGCCCGGCCACCGTAACGCGCCCGCCGCCACTGCAAAGGGCCAAACCGCCGCCGTGGCATGGGCGTCCCGCCCATGTCTGTGCTGCCTCACGGGCGGGACGCCCGTGCCACTCGCGCGCCCACCCGCGCATTCCGCGATTCCCTCCGTGGCCCGCGTCGGTCTCACTCTCCCGACGTGGACAACGAGTGCCAGTTTTCGCCCGACCGCCGCCATCGCTACAGTCTGATCCATCGCTGGAACCCGCTTTTCGGCGACCGGCTCATCCTCTGGATCGGCCTGAATCCCAGCACGGCCGACGAGGCACAGCTCGACCCTACGCTCACCCGCATCGCCGATTTCTCCAAACGCGCCGGCTTCGACGGCTTCTGGATGGCCAACCTCTTCGCCCTGCGCACGCCCTACCCGGACGAGATGATGAAGGCGGACGATCCTGTCGGTCCGGAAAACGACGCCTGGCTTCTGCGCGCCGCCGAGCGTTGCGAACGCATCGTCGCCGCTTGGGGCGTCACCGGGACCTATCAGGCGCGCGCCGACGCCGTCGTGCGCCTCCTCGCGGGTCGTGAGCTGAGCTGCCTCGGCACCACGCAAGAAGGACACCCGCGCCACCCGCTCTACGTGCCGGGAAGCCAGGCGTTCGAGCCGTGGCCGAAGCGCTGAGCCGCGTGCTCTGGTCGAGTGTCGAGCGCCGGGAAATCCGAGGCGACGGTTGGGCAGGCGGGCAGCCGATTCCAGCATACCGATAGTCCGGTGCGCACAGCCCTCGACGCTCCACGATAGACCACGTCGCGAGGTCGCCCTTGAAACGCGACGCGGCGTAGCCGTTCTGCCCTTCGCGGAAAACCGCCCTTGATGCCGACACAGCAACACACTCGCTCCCGGAGCCTCGACGGAACCCTTGTCACGGAAGCGGCGTAGCGACACGCCGGTCTTCGCGCCCGGTCGATCCACCGCCGTTCCGTCGCTCCGCCGCCCCGCCGGCCGCCCCGCCCTCTTTACGAGCGGCGGCGCGCGCGTGTTTGCCCCCTTCGCTCCGCGCCCTGTCGCGCGTTTCACCACCGGGAAAATCACTTCCGACCGTGTTTTCCCAATGTCGCATTTTCCGTCCCGACCCGACGACGGGTCGTCCGACCACGCTTGTAACCTGTGGCGCGAACCGCGCCGCTCCGACCGTCCCGCTTATCTGAAATGTCGCCACTGCGGCCTCGAGTTCTCGCTCGACGCACCCGGCACCCGCCACCGCAACCACTGCCCGCACTGCCTCTGGAGCGTGCACCTCGACGACACGCCCGGCGACCGCGCTTCGCTGTGTCGCGGCGGCATGGAGCCGATCGCGCTCTCCGTCGATCCGCGCGGCGAGTGGCACGTGCTGCACCGCTGCGGCACCTGCCACACGATCCATATCAACCGCGTGGCCGGCGACGACGACGAGCGCACGTTGCTCGCGCTCGCCGTGCGGCCACTCACGCGGGTGCCATTCCCGCTGTAGCAGCGCCGGTCCGCAGCTTTGTTTCGCGCGCGGGCGAGTTCCGGTTTTCTTGGCGGCCAACACCATGAATACCGCCTCGCTCGCGCACGCCTACCGCATCACCGACGGCCGCAAGTTCCGCCTCGCGAAGCATGATCCCGCCGACACCGGCTCGCTCGCCTCCAAGGAGCCGGCGGCCGCAGCGCTCGAGAAGACGCTCGCCCGGCTCGATGAACTTCAGGAGCAGCTGTACGCGCAGAACCGGTGGAGCGTGCTCATCATCCTGCAGGCGATGGATGCCGCGGGGAAGGACAGCGTGATCGAGCACGTCATGTCGGGCCTGAACCCGCAGGGTTGCGAGGTGTACTCGTTCAAGGGGCCGAGCGACGAGGAGCTCGACCACGATTTTCTCTGGCGTTGCGCGTGCCGGCTGCCGCGCCGCGGCCGTATCGGAATTTTCAACCGATCCTATTACGAGGAAACACTGGTCGTGCGCGTGCACCCCGAGATCCTCGGCCGCGAGAAGCTCCCGTCCGCGCTGGTCGGCAAACGGCTTTGGGAGGAGCGCTTCGAGGACATCCGGGCGTTCGAGCGGCACCTCGCCCGCAACGGCACGGTCGTCCTGAAATTCTTCCTGCACGTCTCGCGCGAGGAGCAGCGCCGCCGCTTCCTCTCCCGCCTGGAGACGCCGGCGAAGAACTGGAAGTTTTCCGCCGCCGACCTCGCCGAGCGCGAGCGCTGGGACGACTACATGGCCGCGTACGAGGAAACGATCCGCGCAACGGCGACGGAGGAAGCGCCGTGGTACGTGGTGCCGGCGGACCACAAATGGTTCACGCGGCTGGTCGTCGCGCAGGCGCTGGTGACGAAGTTGGAGGAGATCGATCCGCAGTTTCCGAAGCTGCCGCCTGAGGAGATGCAGCGGCTGAAAGCCGCGCGCACCGCACTGAAACGGCACCAAGAGTGAACCGGAACCGCGCGCCCGCAGAGGCCGGGACGCGCGGCCACGAGCGCGCTGCGTCAGAAACGGTACGCGAAACCGACCTTCGCGACCGGATAGACGTCGAGGCCGTCGTTCATCTCGTCTTCTTCGAGCTGCAGGTCGCGGCGGAAGACGGCGTCGTTCGCCAGGGGGCCGGTCGCGCTGAGCCGCGCGTCATAGTTCGAGGTGAACATCACGCCGAAGTTCGTGTGCAGGCCGAACCCGCTATTGCCGAACCACCACGTCCAACCCACGCCGATGTAGGGCGCGACCTGCGTGCCGGTGTCGACGCGGCCGGTGACGGAGGTGATCTCCGTGTTCGTGTAGTCGTGGTCGCCGATCTCGTACACGTTGCCCTTGCGCGCGCGGGCGGTCACCGTGAAGCGGTGGTTGTACACGACCGCGCCGGCGGTGAGGTGGAAGTGGCCGCTCCAGAGGAACCATTCCGCGGTGGCGGCGAAGTTCGAGGCCGTCAGGTCGGCGTCGTAACGGGCGCGCTTCGTCTTCATGTTCTCGCCGTCGAAGTCGTAGTAGCCGTAGCTGAGCGCGAAGTTATAGCGTTCGGAGGGCGTGTATTGCAGGACCGGGCCGAAGCCGGTGGTCCCGCCTTCCACGCCGAGCGAAAACGGCGACCGTTCCGCGGCGGCGGAGAGCTGAGTGCTCGCCAAGCCGAGGACGGCGGCCACACACAGGGCGGCCAGTTTCGAGTTACGGTTGGTTGCCTTGAGACGAATCATACGTGCACCAGCACGTCCGCCCGCGGGCGTCTTCACGATCCGAATTCAACGAGCGGCCGAACTGCCGGGCCGAGCGGCGCATCCCGCCGGACGGCCGGGACGCCTCCCCGCATCGGGTCCCCTCAGCCGCGGCGGCGGAAGCGCAGCGTCAGCACGATGATCGCGATCGCCAACACGAGCGTGATGGCGTTGGAGAGGATGATCGGCCACGCCTCCATGATCACGCCGTAGGCGAGCCAGAGCGCCACGCCCACCGAGAACGCGCTGAACGTGACCAGCGAGATGCCCTCGGCGTTGCGCGTGCGCCAGAGGCGCACGACCTGCGGCACGAAGCAGCCGGTGGTGAGCGTCGCCGCGCTCATCCCGAGGAAGTCGATGAGTTTCATGTGGAGGAACCGGGAAACCGCGCCGCGATCACGAGCTCGACCCCGCGCGCAAACGCCGACTCGGCGCAGCCCGCGGGCGCTGTCACCGTGGCTCGGCGACGCACCTCGGCGCGCGCATGCGGCATCGCCACGGAGAAACCGGCCCAGTCGAAGAGCGGCACGTCGTTGTCGGCATCGCCGAAGGCGACCACGCGGGCCGGCGGCACACCGAACTCGCGCGCGAGCGCTGCGGCGCCGGTCGCCTTGCTCACGCCACGCGGCACGAATTCGAACACCTCGCGGTGCGAGCGCACGTTCTCCGCCGTCGCCGGCCGGCAGTGCTCCGCGCCGCCACGGGCGAGAAACGCATCGAGCGCCGCCTCGCCGCCGATCCACATCACTTTGAAGACGCGTTCGTCGCCGAGGGCGGCCGAAGCGACGACATCGATCGGCGTGGCGGTGATCCGGCGGTAGCGATCGATATCGGGCCCGTCGAGCGGAGTGCGTTCGCCGTTCTCGGTGTACGCGATCACGCCGAAGCCGGCCGCGAGCCCGGCTGCGACGACCGGCGCAACATCGGCCGGTTGCAGGAACTGCTGCACAAAAATGCGCTTCCGCTCCGGATCGCTGGCCTCGCAGCCCTGGCAGGAGACGAGCCCCCGCACCAACGGCATGTGGCGCGCGATCTCGGCCATGTTTTTCGCGTGTCGCCCGGAAGCCAGCACGATGCCGAAACCCGCCGCGGCGAGCCGCTCAAGCGCGGCTTGGTTCTCCTCGCCGATGAGGCCGTCGTGCCCGAAGAGGGTGCCGTCGAGGTCGATGGCGGCGATGGCGTTGAAGGCGGTTGGCGAGTTCACAGTTGTTCAGCGGACCAGCGACCGCGCGGCGGCCCAAGCAGAAAACCGAGGTGTCAGGTGGTGCCTGCGTGGAGCGGGCCCGCCATCAGCCCACGACGGGAACGACCGTCGGCGCGCCCAGCGGTCGCGCCTGACGCCGAAACGAACAAGCCGCGATGTCCACGACATCGCGGCCTGTTGCGCGAACGCCTCGACCACCGTCCGTCATCGTCGCCCGATGCGGGCACAGCGGTCTCGGCGGTCAACCATCGCGCGCCGTGAGAGCGGACTCGGGCGAGCGTGGTTCGATCGGCGCCGGCTCACGCGGGCGGCGCGTCGCTCGGGTGGTCGACCAGTGCGACCGCGCTCCGCCAGAGCGTGGTGTGGACGACGCGCCCGGCGCGCCGGGCGACGGAGCCGACGCGGATCAGGTTGGAGCGGACAGCGGGAGAATCGGAGTGCGAGTGCATGGTGCGGATCGTGCGCATGGTTGATTCCTTGGTTGGTGGCTGCACGGGCGGGCTCGCTCAGCCGGAGCGAACCCGCCCGCGCTGGATGGCTACTTTTCCCCTGTCTCACGAAGCGAGGACCTCGAGGTCCTCGCGAAGCATCTTCTCGCCCGCAGCGCGCAGCTGCCGAATCCGTTCGATCGAGACACCAAGTTCGCCGGCGATTTCCTCGAGGGTGGCCTCCTCGAGGTGGTAGCGCTGCACGATGTAGGCGTGTCTCTCGGGCAGGCGGCCGAGGGCCGCCCGCACGTTCTCGACGAGGTCCAGCGACTCGGCGAGATCGGCCGGGGAGGCGGCGTCGTGGTCGGTCAAGCCGGCCAGCGCCTCACCGTCGGTCTCGTGCGAATCGGCCGCGATCCCGAGGCGCAGCGCTTGGCGCAGGGCGCTCGGGGCGAGGCCGGTGAAGGTCGCCAGTTCGTCGTCGCCGGGTGCGCGGCCGAGCGCCTGCTCGAGTTCGGCGGCGGCGCGGCGGACCTCGGTCACCTTGGCGCGGGTGCGCCGCGAGAGCGGGTCGAGCCGGCGGAGCTCGTCGAACATCGCACCGCGGACGCGGGCGAAGCAGTACGCGCGGACCTCGTGGAGCGGGCCGGAGGCCTGGGCGAACGAGGCGACCAGGGCGGCGCGGCCGGCGGAGGCGAGATCGTCGCGCGAGACGTGCAGTGGCAGGCGGCGGTCGAGGCCGGCTAACGCGGCGTCGACGACATCGAGAACATCAAGGACGTTGGAAAGAACGGGAACGGCGGGTGCGGCGTTCATGAGGGCGGTGCGGCGTTCAACCGCTGTTCACAGCTGGAAGAGGGGGCCCGGTTGGCAGACCGGGAAAGGTGGACGTAAAAAGGCAGGGCGGAGTCCGCGAGGGGACCGGAGTTGTAGTTGGCCCGACCAGGCTGAAGGCAGTACGGCCAACCCGGCGTGCGGCGAGATACGCGCTCGGCGGCGGCGGTGGCAGTGCGATTGGAAGCTCGGGTGGCGGTGATCGGGTGGTTGGTTTTCATGGCGGAAGAAGAGTTGGTTTTGGACGGAAAGGTCATGGGTAAGTGGTGATGGGTGATGGAAAATGGGTGGTGCGTGCTGACGAGAAAGGGAGGGCGCGTGCCGTGGCGGTGCGGAGCGAAGTGGAACCCCGCGTCCGCCGGGAGCCCGCCGCCGCGGCAACGGGTTTTTGGCGTTGCGCGGTGTTTCAGGACGGCGGGCGGGCTCCGCGGGCGGTTCCGGCGGCGCCTCCGTGAGGTCGACCGGCGCGCCCTGCGTCCCGTCGCGGACGGTGCGGCGGCGAAGCCGGAGTGAACTCCGCGCCTCGCCGATGCACCGGGAGGGATGGCTGGGCGCAACCGGCACTGGGAGGCGGCCGGAGCGCGGTGCCGAGGTCAGGGCGGAGCCCGCATGGCGTCGTCATCCCGACGGCGCAGGCCTCGGCGGCCGGTGCGGTTCACTGGGGAACCGCGGTTTTTCTGGGAAAGAACTCGAGCTTCTCGCTCGGTTTTCCCGGAAGGGGCCTTGGGTTCTGCGAAACAAAAAACCCACTTCCGGGTGGAAGTGGGCTTCGGATGCGTTCGCTAGGTGCTCCTCAGTCTTGCCACTTCCCGTGCGCGCAGGCGGCGCGTTTCGTCGTCGTTACCTGGTTGCTCTGCCAGGAGGAGACGGCCTGCAGGCGCACAAAGGCTCGCGTGCAATCCATCGTATGGATCGCCGGAGCGGTGTGATTGTGCATCGAGCAGTTCATGTGCGTTTCGTTATGCGGGAAGCGTGCCAACAGTATGTGTTCGCCCGACGAGATCGGAACAAGCCGATTTTTCTTCAAGGGGTCTGCGAAAGAATTTTTCAAATGCGCGATTCCGCCCCGGGCGCGACCGGCTTTTGACTCGAAAACCCGGGGTCACCGGCTAGAGATGGCGCATGCCCCTCTACTGGCTCGCCGCATTGGAATGGTCGAAAGTGACCGAGAAGCTGCCGCCGCAGTTTCTGCAGAAGACCGGCGTCTTCCTGCTGCTGGTCGTCATGGTGGTGATCGTGATCAAGATCTTCCAGAGTTCGAACAAGATCTTCCTCTCGATCCTGCTCTGCGCCGCGCTGGGCATCCTGTTCTTCAACTGGATCTACAATCGCAACGAGCCCGCGTTTCTCACGCCGATCATCGAGCCCCTCTCGAGTTTCTTCCCGACGAAGGACTACGAGAAGAAGGATGTGAGCGATCTGGACAACCAGAAGAAGGGCGGCAACAAGCCGAAGTCGCCCAAACCTTGACCGGCGGCAGCGAACTTCGGTGGCGGTGACGAGAGCGCTCACGCGGCCGCGGCGCGCTTTTCGCTTTCCCCACGCCGGCAGGCGCATTCGCTCCGGGCATGCTCACCTGCTCGAAGACGTACAACGACATCCCGTTCGCCCATCGCCAGCACCTGCACGACGGTCATTGTGCCAACATCCACGGGCACAACTGGAGCATCACTCTCACCTTCGCCTGCGCCGCGCCGGACGCGAATGGCTTCGTCGTCGATTTCGGCCGGCTGAAGTACATCCGCCAGTGGATCGACAAGAACCTCGACCACGCCTGCCTCTTCAACGCCGACGATCCGATGCGGGATGTGCTGCTCGAGGCCGCGCCGACGGTCTGGAAGGCGACCATCGTGCCGAATTGCTCTTGCGAAGGAATCGCCGAGTGGACGTTCCGCAGCCTGGATCCGCTCGTGCGCGAGCACTCCGGTGGGCGCGTGTGGCTGGTTGCGGTGGAAGTCGGAGAAGACGCGCGCAACTTCGCGCGCTACTCGGCCTGATCCGGCCGTTTTGCTAAATGAAAAAAGCCCGGCGTATAACCGGGCTCTCGCTGATTGGAAACGTTCCGGACCCTCCGCGTCGTCAAACCGCGAGCAGCACCTTGTGGGTGAGCTCGAAGGTCTGCTGCGGGGTCTGGGCCACGGGGATCTCGTGGAGCAGCCCCTTGGCGCGGTAGTATTCGAGGACCGGGTTCGCCGTGGCGTGGTACGTCTCGAGGCGATGCCGCACGACCTCGGGCTTGTCGTCGTCGCGCTGGTAGAGCGGGCTGCCGCACTTGTCGCACACGCCGGGCTGGCGCGGAGGCGACATCTCGAGGTTGAACGTGGCCTTGCACTTGCGGCACACGCGCCGGCCGGAGATGCGGGAAACGATCTCCGAATCGTCGGCGAGGTAGGCGATCGCGGCATCGAGCTTCACGCCGATGTCGGCGAGCATGCCCTCGAGCGCCTCGGCCTGCGACCGGGTGCGCGGGAAACCATCGAGCAGGAAGCCCTGGGCGCAGGAGAGGCAGCGCAGGCGCTCGTTCACCACCTGAACAACGAGATCGTCGGGCACGAGCGCACCGCGCTGCATCTCGACGAGCGCCTTGCGCATCGCGGGCGAGGCCTTTTCGACACCGGCCGCGATCGCGGCGCGGAAGATGTCGCCGGTGGAGAGATGGCAGGCGCCGATCGAGCGGACGATCAACTCAGCTTGGGTGCCTTTGCCGACGCCCGGGGGCCCGAGCAACACGATGTGCCACGGCCGCCGCGGGCCCGAGCCTTCGTTGCTGCACTGGGCGGCGCCACCGTGAATCCAGGAGGCGCGGTCGTTGGTCGGATGGGAAGTCGAAGGAGTGGAGGCCACGGACAGGAGGGGGACGAGGGCTCAGGTGCGCCGTGTTAGGCGAGGAACGAGCACACGTATTCGCAAAGACCGGCTTCGACGACGATCGTGAAGCCGCTCTTGCCGGGGACGTCGAAATAGGTGCCGGCGCCGTAGGTCTGCACCGCGGACTGGCCGTCGAGCGTGACCTTGCACGAACCCGCCACGATCTCCATGCGCTCGGGGGCGCCGGTGCCGAAGTGGTAGTTGCCAGCCCGGATCAGACCGAGGGTCTTCTTGGATCCGTCGGCGAACTGGACGGTGTGCGAGATGACGCCACCATCGAAGTAGATGTTGGCCTTCGTGAGGACGGTGACGCCGGAGAATTGGGAAGGTGCGCTCATGACGAACGTGTCACGGTTGGGGAAAAATCGGGCGCTGACAAGCGGGCGTTGCACCGCGGGCGAAAAACCGACCCCGCTGCCGGCACACCCGTCGACTTTTATGCACAGTTCTCAAAATCACCCTTTCCTACTGTGGGGAGGCCTGGATTGAATGGGAAACTTATGGCGCTCCGACCCCTGACCGGCGGCCTGCAACCCTATGCAGGTCCCATGCTCCCACGTGGCACCACGCTGCTCGCGAACCCGCTCCTCAACAAGGGGACGGCCTTCACCGAGCGTGAGCGCGATGCCCTCGGCCTCCGTGGCTTGCTGCCGCCAAAGGTGTTTCCGATCGCCCAGCAGGTCCAGCGCGCCATCGCCAACTTCCGCAAGAAGGCCGACCCGCTCGACAAGTACACCTTCCTCTCGAACCTCCAAGGCCGTAACGAGACCCTTTTCTACCGGCTCATCCAAGAGTTTCCCGAGGAGATGATCCCGATCATCTACACGCCCACCGTCGGCCAGGCGTGCCTCGAGTTCGGCGCCATCTACCGCCGCCAGCGCGGTCTCTACATCACCATCAAGGACAAGGGCCACATCTCCGAGATCCTCGCCAACTGGCCCCAGCCCGACGTGCGCATGATCGTCGTCACCGACGGCGAACGCATCCTCGGCCTCGGCGATCTCGGCGCCTACGGCATGGGCATCCCGATCGGCAAACTCGGCCTCTACACCGCCTGCGCCGGCGTGCACCCGTACTACTGCCTGCCGATCACCATCGATGTCGGCACCGACAACCCGAAGCTCCACGAGGACCCGATGTACGTCGGCCTCCCGCAGAAACGCGTCCGCGGGCCCGAGTACGACGAGCTCATCGAGGAGTTCGTCCGCGCCGTGAAAAAGGCCTACCCGAAGGTCCTCGTGCAGTGGGAGGACTTCGGCAACACGAACGCCTTCCGCATCCTCCACAAGTACCAGCCGCAGGTCCTCAGCTTCAACGACGACATCCAGGGCACCGCCTCCGTCGCCCTCGCCGGCATCCTCGGCGGCCTCCGCCTCAACGGCGGCAAACTCACCGACCAGAAGATCCTCTTCCTCGGCGCCGGTGAAGCCGGCACCGGCATCGCCGATCTCTTCGTCGAGGCCGCCGTCCAGGCCGGCCTCCCCGAGGCCGAGGCGCGCCAACGCTGCTGGTTCGTCGACTCCCAGGGCCTCGTCGTCAAAGGCCGCCCGGGCAAACTCGCCGAACACAAGCTCCCCTACGCCCACGACCACCAGTTCCTCGCGACACTCGCCGAGGCCGTCGATGTCCTCAAGCCCACCGCGCTCATCGGCGTCTCGGGCACGCCGAAGACCTTCACCAAGGAGATCGTCACCAAGATGGCCGCGCTCAACCAGCAGCCGATCATCTTCGCCCTCTCGAACCCCACCTCAAAGGCCGAGTGCACCGCCGAGGAGGCGTACACCTGGACCGAGGGCCGCGCGATCTTCGCCTCCGGCAGCCCGTTCCCGGAGTTCAAGCTCAACGGCAAGACCTACGTGCCCGGCCAGGGCAACAACGTCTACATCTTCCCCGGCGTCGGCCTCGGCGCCCTCGCCTGCGAAGCCACGCAGGTGACGAACAAGATGTTCCTCATCGCCGCGCAGACGCTCGCCTCCCTCGTCGGCCCCGACGATCTCGCCGTGCGCCGCGTGTACCCCTCGCTCTCGCGGATCCGCGAGGTCTCCGCCAAGATCGCCGCCGCTGTCGTCGAGGAATGCCACCGCGAGAAACTCGCGCAGCTCCCCCGCCCGGCCGACATCGAAGCCGATGTCCGCGCCCGCATGTTCGTGCCCGACTACAGCGAATACATCTGAACGCGAGCCCCTGTGGCTCGCGTCCTTTACCGGCCCCGGCGTTCCCCGCCGGGGCTTTTTCGTGCCGGCCGCAGGTGCTCCCTCATGGGAGAAGGGCGCAGCTTGATCGATCTCCACGGATCGGATTTCCGAACTCCCACCAATCCGTGGTTCTCTTCTCTCTCGCCTCTGGCCTTTCACCTCTCGCCTCTCGCCTCTGGCCTCTGGCCTTTCGCCTTTCACCTCTCGCCTTTCACCTCTCGCCTCTCGCCTCTGGCCTTTCACCTCTCGCCTCGCCCCGCGCTCACTCCTCCAGCGAGTTGTCCTTCGTCTCCGGCAGCGTGATCCAGCCGATCGTGAGCGACATCAACGCGATCGCGATCGGGTACCACAGGCCGGCGTAGATATCGCCCGTGAACACCACGATCGACGCCGCGATCAACGGCAGGAACCCGCCGAACCAGCCGTTGCCGATATGATACGGCAGCGACATCGACGTGTACCGGATCCGCGTCGGGAACAACTCCACCAGGAACGCCGCGATCGGCCCGTACACCATCGCCACATAGCTCATCAGCACCGTGAGCAGCGCCACCACGGCCACCTTGTTCACGCGCGCCGGGTCCGCTTTCGACGGGTAGCCCGCCGGCGCCAGCGCGGCGTCGAACTTCGCGGCATCGAAGCCCTGCACCGCCGTCGCCCCGCCCACATCGAGCACCAGCGGCGCCTCGGGCCGCGTGGGCGCGAGCGTGAACGGCACGCCGCGCGCGTTGAGATGATTGCGCGCCTGGTCCGTCTCGCTCTGCACGCGCTTCACGCCCACGATCTTGCCCGCCGCATCGACCATCGCGCCCACGACGAGCTCGACGATATTGCGGTGCTCCACCGTGTGCAGGATCACCGGCGTGCGCTGCATCGCCTCCGCGAGCGCGGGATTCGCCGCCTGCGTGAGCCCGCGGAAGATCGGCATGTACGTGAACACCGCCAACGCGCACCCGAGCAGCATGATCCTCTTCCGGCCGATCCGGTCCGACAACCACCCGAAGAACACGAACATCGGCGTGCCCAGCGCGAGCGCCACCGCCACGAGGATATAGGCCGTCACATAGTCCACCTTCAACGTGGCCGTGAGGAAATACAGCGCGTAGAACTGCCCCGCGTACCACACCACGCCCTGCCCCGCCGTCGCCCCGAAGAGCGCGCGCAGCACCACGCGGCTGTTGTCCCAGCGGGCGAAACTCTCCGTGAGCGGCGCCTTCGAGGTCTTCCCCTGCGCCTTCATCTCCGCGAAGATCGGCGATTCGCGCAGCTTCAGCCGGATATAGACCGAGACACCCAGCAGCACGATCGAGACGAGGAACGGGATCCGCCAGCCCCACTGTGCGAACGCCTCGGGCGACATCGCCGCGCGCACGCCCAGGATCACCGCGAGCGACAGGAAGAAGCCA
>DATGXO010000226.1:0-6458 GCA_035298965.1 Opitutaceae bacterium
GCCCTCCGCATCGGCGAACGCCTCGGGCTCGATCCCGAGGTCACGTTCTCGCACGCCACCGCCGATGTCTACGTCGCCAGATTCTACCGCGACACCGTGATCGACTGGCTCAACCGCCCGCACGGCTTCGAGCAAATCTCCACCACGCGCCGGCCCGCACCGAAATCCGCCGGCCCCACGCCCACCGCGGTCACACCCGAGATCGGCCGCACGCTTTTCGCGATGATCTCGCCCGCGCCCGCCCGCGTGCAGGCCACGCACGGCACGCCGCTGCTCGAATTCGAAAACGGCCACGTTCTCTCGGCCCACCCCGACAGCGACCTCTGGGTGCCGCCGCCCGCCGGCGCGACGCGCGTCGGGTGCGAGTTCGGTCTCCTGCCCGGCGCCTACCTCGGCGAGAGCCGGACCAACGGCGTCGAGTTCCTGGTGCTCGGCCAACTCGCCGACGGCTCCACCCGCGAACTCTTCCGCCGCGTCCTGCAACCTGCCGACCACGACGCCGACCGCGGCGTGCAGACCGCGGCCTTCGATTACCAGCCCCGCGACGGCGAAATCGTCGTCTTCCGCACGCGCGACAACGGCCACCCCGCTTTCGACTGGGCGTTCTGGCGGCGAATCGAAATCAAATAGCGCGCCATGTCCCGCCCCGCTGCCCCAGTTCGACTGCTCCTGCCGCTTGTCTGCGCGGCGCTGCTCGGCTGGGTGCTGCTCCTGCGCTGGCCCTCGTTCTCCGCCACGCTCTGGAACGTCGACGAAGCCATCCACGCCGCCGTCGCCCGCACCCTGCTCGACGGCGGCACGCTCTACCGCGACGCCATCGACCAGCGCACGCCCGTCACCTACTGGCTCGTCGCCGGCGTGTTCTCCATTTTCGGCGACAACAACCTCTTCGCCCTCCGCCTCGCGCTCGCCGCCCTGATCACCGCGACCGCCTTCGCAATCTTCCTCCTCGCCCGCCGCGCGCGCGGCACCGCCGCCGGACTCTGGGCCGCCGGCATCTTCACCGCGCTCTCGACCAACCTCCTGCCGCCGTCCGACGCCTTCGCCGCGCATACCGAGTGGGCCGTGATCGCGTTCACCACCGCGGGCGCGTGGTGGTTCTGGCGCCGCGCCGCCGCGCCCACCTTCCGCTCCGGCGCCGTCGCCGGCACGCTCTTCGCGCTCGCATTCCTCTCGAAACAACCCGCGCTGCTCGACTTCGCCGCCCCGCTCGCCGCTGCCCTCTGGCTTGGCGCCTCCGACGAATGGACACGTCGCTCTGCCACGCGCGTTGCCGCCGGCCTGCTCGTCGGTTTCGCGGCGCCGCTCGCCTCGGTCGCGCTCTGGTTCGCGCACGCCGGCGCGCTCGACGACGCGCTCTTCTACGCGTGGACGTACAACGTCCGTTTCTACGGCCCCGAGATCTCCACGCTCCAACGCGTCGCCTCCGCCCTGCAACCCTTCGCGCTGCTCGCGCACACCTATCCCGCGGTGCTCGCCGCCGGTCTCCTCGGCGCCGTCCTGCTCGCGCTGCGCCTCGCGCAATTCCGCCCCGCGCCCGAGCTGCGCGCCGCCAACGCCTGGCACTGTTTCCTCCTCGTCTGGGCCGGCGCCTCGCTCGCCGGCGCCGCCTCGAGCGGCCGCGGTTTCGAGCACTACACGATCCAGTGCCTGCCCGCGTTCTCGCTCGTCGCCGCGACCGCGCTGGCCGATGCGACCGACTGGGCCCGCCGCCGGCGCCTCGCCACACGCGGACTCGGTTTGGTCGCCTTCGTCGCGCTCGCGTTCGTCGCCGCGAGCCTGCTCTGGTCGCCCTTCGCCGCGCGCCGACCCGCGTTCCCGCCCGCCGACCCGGCGCTCCCCGCCGCCGACTTCATCCGCGCGCGCACGACCGCCGCCGATAAGCTCTTCGTCTGGGGCTACAACCCCGACATCAACCTGTACGCCGATCGCCGCCCCGCCTCGCGTTTCGTCTACTGCTCGTTCCTCTCCGGCCTGATTCCGTGGACGAATCTCGATCCGCAGAAGGACACCGCCTACGCGATCGTGCCCGGCGCGATGGAGACGTTGCTCGACGAGCTCCGGCGCAACCGCCCCGCGTTCATCGTCGATTGCAGCCCGGGCCCGCACCGCAATTTCCACAAATACCCCATCGCCGCCTTTCCTCCGTTGCAGGCGCTGCTCGACCGCGACTACGCCGTCACCGAGCCGGAGCGTTTCGTGCCGCAGGGTTTCCGCCTCCACCTCCTGCGCGACCGCGCCCGCCCCACACCACTCGCGCTCGCGGGCGGACCCGCCGTCGCGAATCCCACCGCGCCGCAGCTCTTCGGCCGCAACGATCCCGAAACGCAACCGACCGCCTACACCGTCGCCTGCCAGGCGCCGGATGGCCGCCTCCAACGCCTCGAACTCCTCATTGACGGTGCCGTTGTCGACGGCGTGAGCGTCGCCCCCTGCGACGAACTCTCCGCCGCGCTGATTGCGCCGTTCCACGAGTTGCCCGCCGGAGCGCATGAGCTCGTCGCGCGCGCGACGCGTGCCGATGGATCCACCACAACGAGCGCCGCGCTCGCCGTCACCTCCGGCGGCAACAGCGTGCCCGCCGCGCAACTCGCCGCCTTCCGCGTGCCCGTGCTCGCGCACACGCTCTCGCCGCTATCCGTCTCCGCGCCGTTCGGCCCGGCCGCGCGGCCTGAGGGCACCTCGTTCGTCTACGCCGTCCACGCGCCGTCGAGCATGGTCTTCCCGCTCGAAATCGCCGCCCGCCGGGTGCGCGGCACGTTCGGCATCCGCCCCGGCGCCTACGCGCCCGACAACAACGCCCCGACCGACGGCGCGCGTTTCCGCGTCCTCCTCCTTGCCGCCGACGGCGCCCGCACCGTGCTGCTCGAGCGCCTGCTCCGCCCACGCGACGAGTTCGCCGACCGGCCCACGCAGTACTTCGATCTCGCGATTCCTCCGCACACCGCGAGCGCGCGCCTCGAGTTCACCACCGATCCCGGTCCGGCCAACAACGCCGCCTGCGACTGGACATTCTGGAGCGACCTCGCCATCGACTGCACCGAGTGACGCTCCGTCACCACACGTCCGGCACACCGCCTTTCTCCATGTCAGACCAATCCGCCCCTGCACCCGCCGAACAGCCCAACCGCCTCGGCCAGTTCCTGCTCTGGCTCCTGCTCGCGCTCTCCGCGTTCACCGTGCCGCGCCCGCCCGCGCTCGAGCTCGATGCCTCCTGGCGCATGACGATGGGCTACGCCTTCGCGCACGGCCTGCAATGGGGCCACGATCTCGTCTTCACCTACGGCCCGCTCGGCTTCGTGATGGCGAAGACCTACTGGGGCCAGCTCTTCTGGGAGATGATCGCGTGGCAGGCGTTCCAGGCGATGCTCGCCGCGTGGCTTTTCACCTCCGAGGGTCGCAAACTCCCGCCGCTCTCGCGCTTCTTTTTCTACGCCTTCGCGGCGCTCTTCGGCGTCGTGTACGAAGACGCGCTCGAGATGATCGTCATCGCGCTGCTCGGCTGGCGCTTGCTCCGCGAATTCGGCGACGAGGAGGAGCCGCGCTCCGGTTGGCTCTACGCCGCGCTGCTCGCGCTCTACGGCGCGGTGAAGTTCACCAACTTGCTCCTCGCCGGCGTGGCGGTCGGCGTCGCCGTCGCGCTCGCGCTGCTCCGTCGCGCGCCGCGCCCGGCCGCGATCGCCGCTGCGACCTTCGCCGGCGCCACGCTCGTGCTCTGGCTGCTCTGCGGCCAGAACCCGCTCAATCTCCCCGCCTATCTCCTCGCCAGCCTTGAGGTGAGCAGCGGCTACAACGACGCGATGAGCGTCCCCACGCCGGACGCGCCGTTCCTCTCCGGCCTGATCGTCGTCGGCCTGCTCGCGGTCTACCTCGCGCTCCACGTCGCCACGAGCACGCGACGCCTCTTTGCCGCCGCCAACGCCCTGCTCTGCGCGCTCTTTCTCTTCCTCAACTGGAAACACGGCTTCGTGCGCTCCGATGGCCACATGATCGGCTTCTTCATCTGCGCGCTGCTCCCGATCACCGCGTTCCCGGTGTTGCTCGCCGATGCGCCCGAGCGCCGCTGGCTCCGTCGCGCGCTGCTGGTGCCCGCCGGCGTGTTCTGCGTCGTCGGCATCGAACAGGCGCTGCCCAGCATGGCGCGCAGCATCGTCAGCCAGTTGCAGGACCGCCTCGTCGCCCGCGGCCAGGAACTCACGAACTGGAAAAGCTTCCGCGACGGCCTCCGCGCGAAGATGCACGAGCAGCGCCTCCAGCACGACCTCCACTTCGTTCGCAAGGAAGTCGGCGACGCCACGATCGACATCCTCGGTCACGAGCAGGCGATCGCGTTGTTCAATAAATTCAACTACCGCCCGCGCCCGGTTTTCCAGAGCTACAGCGTCTACAACGCCGCCCTCGCCCGCCGTAACCTCAACTACTACGCCTCGCCCGCCGCGCCGGCCTACGTGCTGCTCAAGCTCCAGACCATCGACGGCCGCCTCGCCACGATGGACGACCCGCTCCTGCTGAACTACTTCGTCCACGCCTACGACTACGTGCTCACCGACCGCGACTGGCAGCTCTGGCGCCGCCGCGCCGACGCCCCACCGGCGGAGAATGTCGCCCCGCGTCGCCTGCGCACGACCTCCGTCGCCCGTGGCGAGTGGGTCGAGCTCGGCGAACTCGCCGACCAGCCCGTCTGGGTCACGCTCGACCTCCGGCCGTCGCTCGCCGGCCGCGCCGCCAAGCTCCTCTACAAACTCCCGCTCGCGTACCTCGTTGTCGAGGACACCGCCGGCGCCGTAAGCCGCTACCGCCTCCCACCCGACGAAGGCCGCGCAGGCTTCATCCTCAGCCCGATCATCGAGAACGTCGCCGAGTACATCGCCTTCTCCGGCGGCAAGCCGTCGCGCCGCGTCGCGCGTTTCCGCGTGGAAGTCGAACAACACAGCTACTTCTTCCAGCCGGAGGTCGGCGTGGGCCTGTTCTCGCTCACGCCCTCGACCGCCGCCGTGCGCTACGCCGCCCAGCTGGAGCGCGCGCGACTCGCCGCCCTCGGCGCCGCGCCGGCCGCGCTTCAGTCGTTCGTCCCCGTCGCCGACGGCAAGATCGACGGTCAGCCGGTCCTCGTCGCCCACGCGCCAAGCCGGATCGAATACGATCTGCCTGCCGGCGCCACCACCCTCGCCGGCCGCTTCGGCTACCTCGCCGGCGCGTACGAGGGCGACGCCCGCACCAACGGCGCCGAGTTCCGCGTCGTCTGGACCGACGGCGTCTCCGAGCAGGTGCTCTTCCGCCGCTACCTCGACCCGCGCAACACCCCCGCCGACCGCGGCCTGCAGGGCTTCACCGCCCCGCTTGCCGCCGTGAAATCCGGCCGCATTTCCCTCGTGGTCGACGCCGGCCCCGGCGGCGACAACGGCTGGGACTGGACCGCCTGGGCCGGCATCGAGATCCGTTGAGCTCCGCCCGCAACGCCCGTCCCTGGCGCCTGCTTGCCCTCGGCGCCGCGCTGCTCGCTCTCGCGGGCCGGCTGTGTCTGATCCGTGGGTACGGCACCGCGCTGCCCTTCCGCGACGAGTGGAAGGCCGTCGCCGTCGACCTCCTCGACCCGTGGCTCGCCGGCACGCTCGGCTGGCGCAACTTCGTCGCTCCGCTCAACGACCACTGCCTCGTCCTCACGCGCACGTTCGCCTTCGCCCTCGTGCGCCTCAACGGCCAGTGGAACAACCTCCTCGAAACCTCCCTCAACGCCCTCCTGCTCGTCCCGCCGCTCGCGCTCGTCGTGCGCACCGTCGCCCCTGCGCTCGGCCGCGCCGCCGCCGTCGCGTGGACGCTGCTCGCCGGCCTCCTGCTCGCGCTGCCGATCACCGGCGAGAACACGCTCTGGGGCATCCAGTCGCTCGTCTTCTTCCAGGTCGCGCTCTCCGTGATCTACCTCTGGGCCGTCGCCACGCGCACCCGTTGCGATGCGCTCTGGTGGCTCGGCCAGCTCGCCGGCGGCCTCGCGCTGCTCACGCAGCAATCCGCGGTACTCGCGCCCGTCGCCGCCGCGCTGCTGCTGGGCTGGCGCCTCGTGCGTGACGCGGAAACGCGCCGCAATGCCGCCGCCGGTGTCGCCTTCGCCGCGCTCTGGATCGGCTGCTACTTCGCGCTCGCGCCGGACTTCACCGTCACCTCCGACATGCGCGCCGATTCCTGGCGCGTCGCGCTCGATGTCTGCCTGCGCCAGCTCGCGTGGCCGCTGCCGCATCCGGCCTTCGCGTTCCTGCTCTACGCGCCGTGGCTCTGGTTCGTCGCCGACCGCCTGCGTCGCCGCCGCCTGGATGCCGCCGATGCCCTGCTGCTCGTGCTCGCGCTCTGGGTCGGCGCCCAGGCGGCCGCGATCGGCTTCGGCCGCGGCGGCGAGACGACCGGCTTCGTCTCCCGCTACTGCGATTTCCTCCTCTACGGCGTGATTGTGAACGCCGCCTGCC
>DATGXO010000227.1:0-7049 GCA_035298965.1 Opitutaceae bacterium
TACGGGAACAAGTTCGTGATCCCCGCCGGCGGGAAGGTCTCCCTCGTGCAGACCCTCGGCGGCAGCTTCACCATCATGGGCGACTTCGGCATGGCGCGCCTCGACGGCCAGTACGCCGACGCCATCGGCGAGCAGGCGCAGACCAACGGCCTCGCCGGTGCGGCGACCGGTGCCGACGGCGCCCCGGACGATGAACTCCTCTGGGGCCAACTCCGCTGCGTCTACGATCCCGAGATCCCGGTAAACATCGTCGACCTCGGCCTCGTCTATTCGCTCGAAGTCACCAAGCGCGAAGCCGGCGGCCACAAGGTCGATGTCGCCATGACGCTCACCGCCCCCGGCTGCGGCATGGGCCCCGCGATCGCCGAAGACGCGAAATCGAAGCTCATGCAAGTCCCCGGCGTCGACGAAGCCGACGTGCGCATCGTCTGGGAGCCGGTCTGGAACCAGAACATGATCTCCGAAGAGGGCAAAATGAAGCTCGGCCTCATCTGAGCCCGCACCGCCCTTCGGTGTCGCCGCTCGCAAGAGCAGCGATGCCGAACCAGAGGAGTATCTGGAACTCAAGAACTCACGAACGGAGCACTCCTCCCCGTGACGCAGCTCGCGAGAGCATCGATCCGCGCAAGCAATACGTGGTGCGTCCTCCCCCGGCCGCCCGTGGCGCGGGTCTCCAGCTCACGTCGCCGGACACGGCGCTCGCTCAACCACCGCGCCCCTCACCGCCCGCTGCGATCAGCGGGCGGCGGTTCGCAATGGCGGTACTCACTCCTGCTTCGGCGCGCCCGCGTAGAGCAGGTCGAACAACCGTTGCAGCACCGCCTGCGCGGCGCCCGGCAGCGGCTTTTCCTTCTGCAGCAACTCGACGCGTGAGCGGTACTCCAGGACCACCTGCGGACGCCCCGAACGCAGCATCCGGAGCAACTCCAGGAAGATGAGCCGCGCGCCGATGTTCTCCGGTTGCAGGATGCAGAGGTGGAGCGACGCATCGAGCAGGTCGCGCTCGCCAAGCAACGTCCCCGGCGGCACACCCGGCACCGAGTGGCAACGCACCGAGTGCAACTGTTCCAAGCAGAGCAGGTAGAGGCCGAAATGCTGCCCCGTCGGCACTACGTACTCGGCGGGCGGCGTGGCCGTCGCGACTCCGGCCTCGCGCTCGATGAGGGCGCTCACCTCCGCCGCGAGCGTGCGCAGCGGTTGCTCCGGCTCATTGATCGACAACTCCACCGCGACGGCACCGAGTTCTGCGGCGTCGGCGACGCGCACCAGCCGCGCCTCGATCCGCCACGGTTCCGCCTGCGCCTGGATGTGCGTGACCACCGCGTATTGGCACTCCGGTTTCGCACCGCGGGCGTGCTGCACCGTCTCGGCCGCGGTCCACGGCTGCCGGCCGACGAGGAACGCCGGCGCCTCGCCTCCGACCCACGGCACCACCGGCCGCGTGCGCGCCTGCAACCCGAACCGGAGCTGCTCGGCGAGGAACAGCGGCACCGCGCGGCTAAACCGCGCCGCGCCATCCGAGGCGCGCAGCGCGCTCTCGCCTTCCTTCGGCTCCGCCGCAGGGGAATCGGCCGAACTGCCGAGAAACGCGATGCTCGGCACCTCCCCCACCGGCACGGTGAAGAGCTCGTTCGCCGGCGATTGCGGCGGTAGCCAGATCGGACCTTCGTCGATCAGCAGCGTGGCCGTGCCGGAGCCGGGCTTCACCTTCTTCGCGAGTTCGGCGTGGCGCACCTGCGCAAACTCGCTCTCCCACTGGCCGAGATGCTGGCGCCAATCGAGCCGCTGTTGTCCAAACAAAAGATCGAGCAATGCCCGGGCGGCCTGCAGCTGCCCCGTCACGAGGCACGCGCGGAAGAGATTGTGCGCACCAGGCAGGCCGTGCGCGTCGACATCGAAAAGTGGCGCGGCTTCCTGGAGCATCACGTCGGGATGGCCCGTGCCGCCGAGATCGCCGCTCATCTGCAGCAGAAGATCCGTCGGCACCGGTTTGCCGGTCAACTCGATCGCCTCGCGGTAGAGGCGTACCGCCTCCTGCACGTCGTTGCTATCGAGCGCGGCGCGGGCATGCCACATCCTCGCCCGCCAGTTGCCGGGCAAACCGCCCATGCGGCCGAGCGCCTCCTGCACCGCAGTGTCGCCGCCGATCTGATGCCGCGAAGCGAGCAGCGCGCCGCAGGCGTCGCGGTGGTTCGGCTCGAGCTCGAGCGCGCGCCAGAACGCCTGCTCGGCCTCCGCCTGCCGGCTACGCGCGGCGTGCACGAGCCCCAGGTGGAAAACGACATTCGCGTTCTCGCCGTGTTTCGCCACGTGCTGCTGCAGCACCGTCTCCGCCGACTCGAAGCGCTCGAGTTCGCGGTACACGATCGAGAGGACAACCGCGCCGCGCTCGGCGTTGGGATCGATGCGCGCGAGCTGTTCGGCCGGTTCGACCATGTCGGTCAGGAAACCGTTCTGGAGCGAATGCATGATCGTGCCGGCGAGCTCGTCGGGGTTCTCGCGCACCTTCTCGAGGTGCGGAAGCAGCACGCGTTCGCGCCACTCCGGCCGCGTGACCATCACCTGGCGGCCCTGTTCGTCGAGCATCGGCATCATGTTCGCCTGCGCCGCTTCGTCCGCCTGCGGAGCCGCCGCGTGGGTCTGCTCCGGGGCCGTGTCGTCACCGGTCGCCGGATTCACCGGTTGCGCGGCGTCGCTGGACGCGCCGGGGGTGCCGGCGGCGGGTTGGGATGTCTTCTTGCCGAGGATTTTCTTGAAGAAACTCATGGAGGAGGGGCGATGTTTTTGGGGAGTCGGGGCGCGGAGAGTTGAGCAATGCCGCCGCGCGGAAAAGGCCCAAATTTCGCCTTCGGCGCGCGCATCCCGCCACGCCAGAAACCGGATGATCCCGACGCCCATGCGCGGCACAGGGCCGCGCATGGAAAAACCGCCGCCTCAGCGGCGCGCGAGCAACTCGCTCATCGTGGCGCCAAGCCGGCGCATGCCTTCCTCGATCTGCGCCTCGTCGGAGTTCGAGAAATTGAGCCGGAGATGCCGGTCGTCGGGTTCGACGAAGAATGCCGAGCCGGGCACGAACGCCACCTTGCGCGCGATCGCGGCGTTGAACAACGCCATCGCCGACACGCCTTCCGGCAGACGCACCCAGAGGAACATCCCGCCGTCGGGCTCGCTGCTCTTCACGTCGGCCGGGAAATAGCGCCGGATCGCCGCCACCATCGCGTCGCGCTGGCGACCGTACAGCTCGCGCACCTTCTCGATGTGGGCATCGAGGTCGTGGTCGACGAGGTGCTGGTGCACGACGCGCTGCGCGAAGTAGTTCGAGTGCAGGTCGACACCCTGCTTCGCCGTCACGAGCAGATCCATCACCGGCGGCGGCGCCACGATCCAGCCGAGCCGCAGACCGGGCGCGACGATCTTGGAGAACGTGCCGAGCAGAATCGTGCCCGGATGGTAATGTCGCAACGACGGCAGATGCTCGCCGCGGAAACGCAGTTCGCCGTACGGGTCGTCCTCGACGAGCAGCATCGGCCGCGCGGCGCAGAGCCGGGCCACCGCCGCGCGCTTTGCCGCCGAGTACGAGAGGCCCGACGGGTTCTGGAAATTGGGAACCGTATAGAAGAGCTTCGGTCGTTTCTCGCCGAGCACGCGCTCGAGTTCGGCCAGATTGGGGCCGTCGTCCTCGAGCGTCACCGAGCAGAAATCCGGCTCGTACGGCGAAAACGCCTGGATCGCGCCGAGATACGCGGGGCGCTCGAGCAGCAGCGGATCGCCGGCGTCGAGTACGACTTTGCCGAGCAGATCGAGTCCCTGCTGGGAACCGTTCGTGATGAGAATCTCGTCAGGATCGATCGCGAGGCCGCGTTTCTCGGCGTAGCGGCGCGCGATGAATTCCCGCAGCGGCCGGTAGCCTTCAGTCGTAGCGTACTGGAGCGCCGCCGTGCCCGCCTCGCGCAGGACTTTCGCGGTCGACTCCGCCACCTCCGCCACGGGAAACGAACGCGGATTCGGCAGCCCGCCGGCGAACGAGATGATCTCCGGATCGTCCGTGACCTTGAGGATCTCGCGGATGACCGAGCGCTTCATGCGCTGCGTGCGACGGGAGAACAGGGAGACGTGTGCGGTGTTGCTCATTGCCAACGGGAGAACGTCACAACATCCCGCCCGCTCCAGTGCCCGTCGAGGCGAAATCCCGCCGCGCCGTCCGCCGCTCGCGGCGACGCAATTCGCCACCGTTGCGCCGGCGCCACCCGCCGCCATCGTGTGGCCGATGCACGCCGCCCTCGTCGCGAAAGACTGTTGCGCGTGGCCTTCCCTCACCGTCTGGCCCGACGGCACGCTCGGGCTCGTCCACTTCGACCGCCCGAGCCACGGCCGCACGGAGGGCAATCTCGCTGCACTCGTCAGCCGCGACCACGGCGCCACGTGGGCCGACGCCCGCTTCGCCGCCCCGCGCGAACCGGCGACGAACCGCATGCACATCGCCTCCGGCCGCGACCAGGCCGGCCGCTGGCTCGTGCTCTCCACCGGGTTCCGGTTCATCGGCAACGACTGGGCCGGGCTCGCGCCGCTCTGGTGCTCCACCGCGGCGGCCCCCGGCGAGCCGTGGGCGATCAACCGCGCCGTCGCCGCGCCCGAGTGCTGTCTCATCCCGCACGGCCGGATACGCGCGCTGGCCGATGGCCGCCTCGCCACGACGTTCTACCGCGCCGAAGGACGCGAGGGTCCAAGCCGCGCGTGGCTGGTGTTCAGCACCGACGGCGGCGCGTCGTGGGTTTCGCCAGTGCAGATCGGCGACGACGACGCCAACGAGGTCGTCCTCCTCCCCCGCCCGACCGGCGACTGGCTCGCGATCGCGCGCACGCAGCGCGACCACCACTTGGTGCTCTGGCGCTCGCCGGATGGCGGAGCGACGTGGGGCTCGCCGCTCGATCTCACGCCGCGCCTTCACCACCCCGGTGACCTCACGGATCTTGGCGACGGGCGGCTTCTGCTCACCTTCGGCATCCGCACCCGCGAGCAAGCGGGCATCGGCTACCGACTCAGCCACGATGCCGGCCTGACGTGGGATGAGCCCGTCGTGCTGCACGCGTTCGGCCCGCGAGCGCGCGACTGCGGTTATCCGTCCACCGTGCGTTGCGCCGACGGCGCCCTGCTCACCGCCTGCTACAGCGACCACTCCCTGCTGTACGACGGTTACCATCTCCTCACGCTACGCTGGTCGCTCTAGCCGGCGCGTGTGCCCCGCGGAGTTGGCAAAATCCCTGTCATTTCCGCGCGCGCGCCACAGCGCACTTGGCAGGCGCCCGCCGACCCGCACAACCTCCGCTTCTCGCATGACCCCCACTGACGCCTTTTCCGCCATCGCCGCCGCGATGGCCCGCATGTCGACCCTCTACGGCCGCACGTTGTTCGACGAATGGGTCGTCGTCCGCCTCGGCCCGAGCAACGCCACCGTGCAGACCTACGAGGGACCGCGCCTGGGCGAGTGTCTCGCCGCGTTTGCGAAGGATGTCGCGCCGCTGCGCCGCGAGGCTTCCGACCGCGCGCACGAGCCTGGCGATTTCGATTTCGCCCGCGCCGCCGCCGGCACGCAGTTCGACGCGTTGCTGAAACTCGGCGCCGATTCGTACCTGCTTTGCAACAACACCGGCAGCTCGATGGAGCAGATCCGCGCCGACCCGAACTGGCTCAAGGCCCAGGTGCCATTCGCGAATCTCGCCGAGCGTTTCCGGATCGACCCGGTCGTTTTCGGCTGAACGCACCTCCGCGCCCTCAGCTCACCGAGCAGGCTTGGCCAACAGCGCGCCGACACTCT
This sequence comes from Opitutaceae bacterium, assembly GCA_035298965.1. Classification (GTDB taxonomy): domain Bacteria; phylum Verrucomicrobiota; class Verrucomicrobiia; order Opitutales; family Opitutaceae; genus CAJCBL01. The sequence goes on from DATGXO010000227.1 coordinate 5,816, forward strand.
CGAGCAGCGCGTTCGGCGCGTAGGGTTTGCCGAGCATCGTCACGCCTTCGCCGGGAAAATATCCGGGTTGGATCGTGCCGGCCGAATAGCCGCTGCAGAAGACAACCGGAAGCTGCGCGTCGAGGCGGCGTATCTCCTCGTAGACCTCGCGCCCACTGAGCGTCGGCAACACCGCATCAAGCACGACAAGCGCGATCACCGCCCGCTCCCGTTTAAACACTTCGAGCGCCTCCGCGCCATCTGCTGCCGCGAGCACTCCATAACCCGCCTTGCCGAGCACGCGCTCCGCGAGCGCGCGCACGGAGGGATCATCTTCCGCGAGGAGGATCGTGCCGCTGCCGCGCGGCGGCGCTTTCGACAGGGCGGCCGTGATCGCCGCCGCCCCGCGGGTCTGCAGCGGCAGGAAGATCCGGAACGTCGTGCCCACGCCGGGCTCGCTGTAGACGTGGATGAGACCATCGTGGTGTTGCACGATCCCGTAGACGACCGCCAAGCCCAAGCCGGTGCCCTTCTCCTTCGTCTTGGTCGTGAAGAACGGCTCGAAGATGCGCGCCAACGTCGCGCGATCCATGCCGATGCCGGTATCCGTCACCGCCACCTGGACGAAATTCCCGGGCCGCGCCCACGGATGCACCGCGCAGTAGTCCGCATCGAGTCGCGTTTCACCAATCTCGAAGGTGATGCGGCCGCCGCCCGGCATCGCGTCGCGCGCGTTGATGCAGAGGTTCATGAACACCTGCTCAAGCTGACCCGGATCGCCGACGACCGTCGCCGGTATCGCCGCGGGAGTGAGCACGAGTTCGATGCGCGCCTCGAGCAACCGCCGGAGCATCTTCGCCTGGCGCGCGAGGAGTTGGTTGAGATCGACATCGACCGCCTTCGCCGTCCGGTCTTCGCGGCTGAACACCAGCAACTGCCGCGTGAGCTGCACAGCGCGCGAGCAGGCCTCCCGCACCTGCACGAGGCACTCCGCCCGATCCTCCGCTGTCGCGGCGTCCTGCGCCTGCTCGGTGAAGCCGTCGATGACCTGAAGGAGGTTGTTGAAGTCGTGCGCGATCCCGCCGGCGAGCACGCCGAGGCTTTCGGTCTTCTGCAATTGCTGCAGCCGGCGCTCCTGTTCCAGCCGCGCGGCCTCGGCCTGTTTGCGCCGCGAGATGTCGCGCAGGACGAACGAGAGCGAATCGGGCGCGCCGTCTTCGGCGCTACGGTGGAGCAGCGCCACCACGGAAACCGG
>DATGXO010000228.1:0-3993 GCA_035298965.1 Opitutaceae bacterium
GCGCGATCCAACTTCCGGGCGTAAGGCCGTCTGGACCCGTGGCACGGGCGTCCCGCCCGTGAGACGATCGAAAAGGAGCGGCGACGCCTCTGCCACCGCATTGCCCAATTCCACACTGGCGGGCGTAAAGCCCGCCCCACCGACGGACCATCGAGCGACCCGGGCAATCCACCGCCCGCCTATTCCGCAATCCGCATTCTCGAAGATTCTTCCGCAGGTAGAACGAAATCCGCAAACTTCCGGGCTCAGCCGCCGGCCATCACCGGTTGGAATCCGGCTTCCTGCAAAATCCGCGCGACCACCTCGCGTTTGTCGCCCTGGATCTCGATCTGGCCGTCTTTCACGGTGCCGCCGGAGCCGGCGGCGTTGCGCATCTTCTTCGCGAGTTCCTCCTTCTCGGGCAGACCGATGCCGACAAAGCCGGAGACGGTCGTCACGACCTTCCCGCCGCGGCCACCGGTCTCGCGGCGGATCTCCACGCGACCGCGGTTTTTTTTCGCCGGAGCGGCCTTTTTCGCGGCCGGGGCGGCGGGCGCGGGCGGCTGTTGCGGCAGGCCGGTGGCGCTGAGCGCGCCGAAGGGATTCTGGCCCAGGGGCGAACCGGAGCCATCGGTGGCGATGCGGGGCGATTTGCTCATGTTGCGGCCCGCACGATCATGATTCCCTCGCCGCTGCCAACCCCAATGCGCCGCGCCGCCGCCGCCATTATTAGTCCCGCCCGCCTCTAGGCACGCGCCCATGAGTCGGACTTCAAAACGCGGACACAGGCCCCTGCGCGATTGAGGCAAACCCCGGGAGTGACGAAGATCCACCGTCCATGAACCTACCCGCCGCCTATCGCCCGTTGCCGCGCGCACGCTCCCGCGTCCGCCGGGCCGGCGGCGTGCCCACCGATCCGCGATCCGCCACATGAGCACCCCGTTCGCCACCCCCTTCAACGCCGAGCTCCTCGACGAATACTACCAGCGCTGGCTGGACAACCCCGACGCGGTCGACGCCCAGTGGCGCGCGTTCTTCGAGGGGTTCACCCTCGCCGCCAACGGCAACACCGCCGCCCTCCTCTCGCCCGCCGCCGCCCCGGAGACCGAGAAGGCCGAGAAGAAGCAGGCGCGCATCGACAGCCTCATCTACCACTACCGCTCGATCGGCCACCTCGAGGCGCACCTCGACCCGCTCGCCCCGCCGCCCCCGCCCGCCGCCCGCCTCGAGCTCGCGGAATACGGCCTGAGCGAGGACGACCTCGAGACGCCGTTCGCCGTCGGCCATTATCTCTCGGGCGGCACGATGCCGCTGAGCAAACTCGTTTCGAATCTCCGCCGCACCTACTGCGGCCACGTGGGCGTCGAGTACATCCACATCCAGAACACCGACATCCGCCGCTGGCTCCAGTCGCGCATGGAGCCGGTGTTCAACCAGCCGTCGTTCGAGCGCGAGCAGAAGCTGCGCATCCTCCAGCGGCTCCACAAGGCGGAGACCTTCGAACGTTTCCTGCACACGCGTTTCCTCGGCCAGAAACGCTTCGCCCTCGAGGGCGGCGAGACGCTGATCCCGCTGCTCGACACGATGGTGGAGTTCTGCCCGGCGCTCGGCGTGAAGGAGATCGTGCTCGGCATGGCGCACCGCGGCCGCCTCACCGTGCTCGCGAGCGTCTTCCGCAAGAGCTACGAGTTCATGTTCCGCGAGTTCTCGGAGAACTACATCCCCGAGACCGTGGCCGGCGACGGCGATGTCAAATACCACCTCGGCTACAACACCGAGGTCACCACCACCGGCGGCGCGAAGGTCGGCCTGCGCATGGCGCCGAACCCCTCGCACCTCGAGGCGGTCGATCCCGTCGTGCAGGGCAACGCCCGCGCGCGCCAGCGCATCGTGGGCGACCCGCAGCGCAAGAAGGTCGTGCCCGTGCTCATCCACGGCGACGCAGCGTTCGCCGGCCAGGGCATCGTCGCCGAGACGCTCAACTTCTCGCAGCTGCCCGGCTACCGCACCGGCGGCACCGTGCACATCATCATCAACAACCAGATCGGCTTCACGACCAATCCCGCCGAGGCGCGCTCCAGCCGCTACTGCACCGACATCGCGAAGATGATCGAGGCGCCGATCTTCCACGTGAACGGCGACCACCCCGAGCACGTCTGCATGGTCGCCGAGCTCGCGCTCGAGTTCCGCCAGCAGTTCGGCCGCGACGTGGTGATCGACATGTATTGCTACCGCCGGCTCGGCCACAACGAGGCCGACGAGCCGGCGTTCACCCAGCCCGTGCTCTATCGCAAGATCGCCTCGCACCCGGCGATCTCGGAGCTCTACATCCGCGAGCTCGTCGAGGAGGGCACGCTCAGCCAGAGCGACGCCGATACGCTCAAGAACCAGTACCTCGCCGGCCTCGAGGAGGCGCTCGCGAAGGTGAAGAAGGCCGCGCAGGACAAGGCCGACACCTCGGCGAAACTCGACGGCTCCACCGGGCGTTTCCAGCCGCCCTACTCGTTCGAGCCGGCGACGACCGCCGTCTCCCGCGAGCTGCTCGAGACCGCCGTGCGCGGGCTCACCACGCTTCCGGAAACCTTCCGGCCGAATCCGAAGATCAAGCGCTTCATCGACACCCGCGCGAAGGCGCTCAGTGAAAACCACCCGATCGACTGGGCCTACGGCGAGGCGCTCGCCTTCGCCACGCTGCTGCTCGAGGACACGCCCGTGCGCCTCTCCGGGCAGGACGTCGAGCGCGGCACGTTCAGCCAGCGCCACTGCGTGTTGAACGACGTCGAGACGAACGAGAAGTACTCGCCGCTCAAGCACCTCGGCGCACCGCAGGCGCAGTTCTGCGTGTACAACTCGTCGCTCTCCGAGGCCGCCGTGCTCGGCTTCGACTACGGCTACTCGCTCGATTTCCCCTCGATGCTGTGCATCTGGGAGGCGCAGTTCGGCGATTTCGCCAACGGTGCGCAGAGCATCATCGACCAGTTCATCTCCTCCGCCGAATCCAAGTGGCAACGTCACAGCGGCCTCGTGATGCTGCTCCCGCACGGCTACGAAGGCCAGGGCCCGGAGCACTCGTCGGCGCGCCTCGAACGTTTCCTCCAGCTCTGCGCCGAGAACAACCTCCAGGTCTGCAACCTCACCACGCCCGCGCAGATCTTCCACGCGCTGCGCCGCCAGATGCGCCGCGATTTCAAGAAACCGCTCATCGTGATGTCGCCCAAGAGCCTGCTGCGCAACCCGGCCGCGGTCTCAAAGCTCGACGATCTCACCACCGGCCACTTCCAGGAGATCATCGACGACTCCGCGGCCACCGGCGCCGAGCAACGCCTCATCCTCTGCTCCGGCAAGGTGTACTACGATCTGCTCGAGCAACGCGCGAAGATGCCCGACGCCAACGCCGCGATCGTGCGTGTCGAGCAGCTCTATCCGCTGCACACCGAGCGCCTCGCCGCGCTCGCGGCGAAGTACGCGAAGGCGAAACTCGTCTGGTGCCAGGAGGAGTCGCAGAACATGGGCGCATGGACACACCTCGCGCCGTCGCTCGAAGCGATCTTCGGCCGCAAGCCGCTTTACGCCGGTCGCGACGCCTCCGCCAGTCCCGCCGTCGGCGCGCTCGCGCTCCACAAGATCGAGCAGGCCGCGTTGCTCCAACAGGCGTTCGCGCTCTGAGTGCCTCGCCAAGCCGCGCTCTCGCCTCCAGTCTCTCCGCTCTCGCCTTCTCCCTCCATGTCTATTTCCGTCAAAATCCCCCCGCTCGGTGAATCGGTCGTCTCCGGCATCTTGGCCAAATGGCATGTCGGCGACGGCGCCCGGGTGAAGAAGGACCAACCGCTCTTCGAGCTCGAGACCGACAAGATCACCTCCGAAGGGCTCGCCGAAGCCGAAGGCGTGATCACGCTCGCCGTGCCCGAAGGCGCCGAGGTGAAGATCGGCCAAGTCGTGGCAACCATCGAACCGAGCGCCGCGAAACCGGAGACTGGAGACCGGAAACCGGAAAACGCGGCAGCCGCGCCTGCG
>DATGXO010000229.1:0-18977 GCA_035298965.1 Opitutaceae bacterium
CGCTGGGCGGTGGGCGACGACTTCGCGCGCAACCTCTGGCTCATCGATCGCCGCACCGGCGAGATGCTGTTGCTGACCACCGGCCACAAGGCGACGGCGGCCGACCACCCGCATCCGACCTTCAGCGCTGACAGCACGCGCATCGAGATCCAGTCGGCGATGCTGTCGGAGGACAACCGCGCGATGAACATCTGCGTTGTCCCCGTGCCTGAGGCGTGGCTGAAGAAACAATACGGGCCTGAGCCGATGAAGGGCGGGAAGCCGTGAAGGAAGCCGGAAAGCGGGGTGAACCCGGAAGGCGGAGCCGCGGTCTCGGCCCAAGACTAGGGTTGCTGATCGGCGCGTTGCTTTTCGTAGGGGCGTCGCTCGCCGATGCCCGTGCCTTTGCCGAGTCCGGGGGATCGCTCGCCACGGAACGGGTATCGGCGAGCGACGTCCCAACGGAGGCGTCCTCCTGCTTCGGACGCACTGAGCGCGCGCCGCTTTCGCCCGATCCGCGATTCGCAGTCGGCGAGGAGTTGGCGCGCGACGATTTCGGCGATGGACTCGCGCAATGGCGCGTGGAGCTCGCGGCCGGCGGCACGGTCGAGGCGCGGGAAGGCATGCTCGAGATTGATGTGCCCGGCGGTTGCACCGTCTGGCTCGCGCAGCCGCTGGAGGGACCGGTGCTCATCTGCTACGAGGCCACGGCGATCGCGGCTGGCGGGCCGAATGATCGTGTGAGCGATTTGAACTGTTTCTGGATGGCAGACGACGCGCGCAGTCCGGGGAACCTCTTCGCCACGAAGCGCACGGGCGTCTTCAGCGACTACGACCAGCTGCGCTGTTATTACGTGGGCTTGGGCGGGAATTCGAACACGACCACCCGTTTCCGCCGCTACATCGGCGAACGCGGCAATCGGCCGCTGTTGCCCGAGCACGATTTGGCGGGCGCGGAGAACCTCCTCGTGCCGAACGCGTCGCAGTGCATCCAGGTTATGGCTGCAGGTGGCACGATCGGTTTCCAGTGCAACGGCCGGCGGCTCTTCGCGTACGAGGATACGGCGCCGTACACGCGAGGCTGGTTCGCCTTCCGTACGGTGACGAGTCACCTGCGCGTGCGGGCGTTCCGCGTTTACCGGCTGATGTCGATCGAGGGTGCTGAGGGGAGGTAGTCGGGCGTGAAGCCCGGCCTACAGCGGAGCCTTGCGCGTCAGTTGCCGCGGAGAGCGGCGTCGCTGTGGGCGGGGCTGACGGGAAGGGCGTAGGTCTCGGGCGCGTCGGGATGCGCGGGATCGAAGCCGTTGAACTCCGGAGGCACGAGGGCGGCGAGTTCGGGGCCGGCGTCGCGCAGCGCTTGGGCGACGCATTTGGCGAGTTGGTAGGCGCCGTAGTTGTTGTGATGCGTGGCGTCTTGGCCGCCGGCGTTGAAGGCGAGCGGCGCGCGGGCCGGGCCGAGCGCTTCGTAGAAGACAACGCTGGCGCGATCAAGGTCGACGAGCGCGACGTTCTCCTCGGCCGCCAGCTCGCGGACGGCGGCGGGATAGTCGCCGTGGGTATCCTTAATCTTGCCGTGGTGGTCGAACGTGCGGCGCTGCGTGGAGGTGACGAGGACCGGTGTGGCGCCGCGAAGGCGGGCTTCGGCGATGAAAACGCGGAGGTAGGCCTTATAGGTCGTGCGCGCCTCGACGTACGTCTGCGGCCACTGTGTTTTTTCGTCGTTGTGGCCGAACTGGATGAAGAGGAAGTCGCCCGCCTTCATCTGCGAGAGGATCTTCGCGAGGCGCAGCTCGGAGAGGAACGACTTCAACGTCTCGCCGGACTCGGCGTGGTTGGCGACGGCGACATCAGCGCGAAGAAAGCGCGGCAGCATCTGGCCCCAGCTCGCGGCGGGCTCGTGCGGCTGATCGGTGACGGTCGAATCGCCGGCGAGGAAGACGGTCGGCGCGGCGGGCGCGGGCGCGATCTCCACGGAGCGGATGCGCGGCGCGGCGCCGTTGAACTCGAGCGTGAGCTTGTCGTCCCAGCGCAGCAGGCCGGCCTCGCGCGGGTTGAGGAGCACGGCGGTGCCGCCGGGGGCGTTTTGCGGTGGTGGCGGGAGCGAAGCGTGGCGGACGTTGACGGTGAAAGTGCGTTGCACGAACTCGCCGGGTTGAGTGGTGAGCGACTCGAGAAGGAGTTGGCGCGATTCGGCCTTCACGGTGTTGGCGGAGGGTGCGGTGGCGTCGCCAAACGTGACGGTGACGCGGTAGTTCCCCTCGGGCACGGCGACAGAGAAATAGAATGGCGTGTTTGCACCGGAGGGCGTGGTGCCGAGGTCGAAGCCGTGGCCGCGCTCGGCGGTGAAGGTGTCGGCCGCGGAAAGCTGTGAGAAGTTGAAGGTGCGCAGCTCACCCGTGGGCGCGGGGGAGTTTATGTGAGAAGTGGAAGTTGAACGAGCGGAGTCCTCAGGGTCCGAGTGCTTGGGCGCGGCGGCGCTGGTGCCGGCGAAGAGGAGCGGGAGGCAGGCGGCGGAGGTGAGGAGGCGCATGGGATTGCGGAATGCGGATTAGGCGGAGGTGCCGAACTGGAACTCGGCGTTCGCAGATAGGCGGAGGGGGCGGATGGCGGGAGCGACGCGCGGAATGTTGCTGAGTGACGGTAGCTCGGTGGTGGGGCGGGCTTTGTGCCCGACAGTTGGCAGAGATCGGAATGTCGGGCGTAAAGCTCGACCCACCAGCGGAGTGGCGAAACGCTCACGCGTTCCGCTACGGGATCGTTACGGCACCGGGTTGCAGTGGTGGGTTTCGAAACCGCGGACGTTGGTGAGGTGGTAAGCGGCGCCGGCGGGAGCGGGAGCGCGGAAACGGGAGAACGTGACGTCTTCGGCGTCGTCGACGACGACGAGCGGGCGCTCGTCGGGCGCGGCGAACTGGTAGCGGAGGTCGCGCACGGTGAGATGACGCACGTGACGAGCGAATACGGCCGAGGCGGGCAGCAGGCCGAACATGCTCGGTTCAGGGTAGGCGCGCGGGCGCTCGGGCACGGCGAACGGTGCCCGCGGTCCGGTGACGCCCGGCTCGTCGGCGCGGAGGAAGAACGCGTTGATGTGTTTGTCCGACTGCGCGGCGACGTCGGCCAGCGCGATGCCGCCGCGGGAGGCGATGTGCACATCGGAGATCGTGATGTGCTCGAGCGGGTGGTCGGGCAGGCCGACGAGGAGGATTGGGAAGCGGCCGTCGGCGTCGGAGGCGGTGACGTGGCTGATTTTCACGCGGCGAATGGCGCCGACCGGCGTGCCTTCGGGGCCGCGGGCGCGGTTTCCGAGGCGGAGGAAGATCGGAGAGTTGGAGACGTCGCGAAGCGTGAGATTGGTGACGACGATGTCCTCGATCACGGCGCCGTCGACGGACTCGAGGGCGAGGCCGCGCGAGCGGTCGAAGGTGCAGTTGGCGACGGTGATGTTGCGGAAATCGCCATTGGACTCGGTGCCGATCTTGATGCGGCCGGTGGGGCCGTCGCGGTCGGGCGCGTGGGTGACGGCGCGGCGGAAGGTGCCGTCGAGGAGCGTGCCGACATCGTAGCCGCTGACGGTGCAGCCGGTGATGGTGACGTTCTCACAGCTGCGGCGTTCGCCGAGGGCGTAACTGGTCTTGAGGACGATGGCGTCGTCGTTGGGGGTGTTGACGGCGCAGTAGGCGATGCGTACGTGGCGGCAGCAGTCGATGTCGAGACCGTCGCGGTCGGTGTCGAGGCGGAGGTTGTCGCAGGTGAGGTGGTCGACACCGGTGGCGAGGAGGGCGAAGTGGCCGCCGTTGAGGATGGCGAAATCGCGCAGGGTGACGCCGCGGCAATTCTTGAGGGCGATCGCCTTGTTGCCGAGGCCGCGCACCTCTGGCGGCGGCGCGCCGGTGGCGGCGCTGCGGGCGACGGTGCCGTCGGGCCCGGTGGAGGCGTAGCTCGCGTGGCGCGCGAGGCCGTGGGTGCCGTCGATCAGTCCGGGGCCGACGATGGAAATGTTTTCAAGATCCTCGCCCCAGAGGAGGCTGTTGTGCCAGTGGCTGTGACCGAAGTCCTGGTACTGATGGAGATCGCCCCAGAGATTGGGTTCGGGGTCGTCGTACGCGCCGAAGCCGGGCGCGGGCTTGGCGGCTCGGATGACGGCGCCGGGGTCGAGTTGGAGGCGGAGGTGGCTGCGGAGGCGCAGTGAAAAACAGAGGTAGCGGCCGGCGGGAACTCGCACGGTGCCGCCGCCCGCGGCGGACGCGGCTTCGATCGCGGAGTTGATCGCAGGCGAGTCGAGCGCGACACCGTCGCCTTTTGCGCCGAAGGCGCGGACGTTGAACTCGGCGGCGGAGGGGAGCGGCGCGGTCATGAGGAAGCAGGGGAGCAGAGAGCTGCGGGCAGGAGGAGGATTCGATTTGAGTCGGACCGAGTTCGCCAGGGTTTCAACGCGGTGGTGTGCCGGCGGTGAAACCCGGCCACTGATGGAGGGTGAGACTGTTGGGAAGTTTCACGACGACACATGCGGCGCTAGCGCGGTGGCACGGTGATGTGCGGCGCCGGCGGGAGAGGGGCGGCTTCGTCGAGATAGAAGCTTGGGTGCGGCGGCTGGTTGTAGGCGACGTTTTGCCACGCGACGGCGAGACGGTAGACTGGATCTTGCATGAGGGTGACGAGGCGGTGCTTCGTCGGGATGGTCGTGGTGTAGATGCGCAACTCGCGGTTGTCGCGGGTGCGCCAGACGACCTCCTCGCGCCAGTCGCCGAAAAGATCGGCGGTGAGCGCGGGCGTGGCCTTGGTGCCGTTGTTGGACGTGCAGGCGTGCGCGACGAGCAACGGGTCGACGGTGCCGTCATTCCAGTTCCATTTCACAATGCGGTTTTGGTCGAGGAGTTCGTGGAGCAGGTCGCCGTCCCAGAGGATGCCGAAATTGCAGGGGAAACCGCGCGGGCGGCGAGCGAGGATGATTTCGCCGCGGGCGGAGAACAGACCGTCCATCCCGGCGCCGGCGGCCCAACACTCGGCGCCTGCGTGACGGGGATCGATGTTGAAGGCGTTGCCACGGCCGGGCCCTTCGCCTTTGTCGTCGCCGGAGTCGTCGGCCTTCCGCGAGGGGACGGTGAAGAGCGGGCGACCGGTAGCGGCGTCGCGGAGGCTCATGCCTTGCCTGTCGAAACGCTCCTGAATGTCGAAGACCTCAAGCCCGGGATTGGTGGGATCAAGATCGGAGACGTGCAATGCGTCGCCGTGGCCCCAGCCGGTGGAGTAGAGGCCGGTGCCGTTGTCGTCGATGACGGCGGCGCCATAGACGATCTCATCGCGTCCGTCGCCATCGACGTCGGCGACGGAGAGGTTGTGGTTTCCTTGGCCGCGGTACGCGCGATTGGCCTCGCTGGAATCGCTGTCGAAGACCCAGCGCGAGGTGAGTTTGCCGTCGCGCCAGTCCCAGGCGGCGAGCACGGCTCGCGTATAGTAACCGCGGCACATGACGAGGCTCGGATGCACGCCGTCGAGATACGCGGCGCAGGCGAGGAAGCGGTCGGAGCGGTTGCCGTAACTGTCGCCCCAGATCGCGTTCAACTGGTCGGCGGTCGGATTCCGGGTGTCGGGATGGCGGCCCGGTAGGTAATCTGTGGTGGCGAGCGCAGCACCGGTGCAGCCGTCGAAAACCGTGAGGTACTCGGGGCCGCGGAGGATGCGGCCCTCAAGGTGCGCGGTGAGTCCGGTGGGCGTGGCGATGGCTCCGGTACGATCCTGTGTGGGAACGGTGGCGGCACCTTGCTCGCGCCAATCGGCGGAGGGATCGCCGATCGGTTTGCCGGCGCCATCGAGCGTGCCATCGGCGGTCTTGCAGGCGACCTCGGCGCGGCCATCGCTGTCGAGATCGTAGACGATGAACTGCGTGTAGTGCGCGCCCTCGCGGATGTTTTTGCCGAGATGGATGCTCCAAAGGAGGCGACCGTCGAGCTTGTAGGCCTGGAGCAGTGTGTCGCCGGTGAGACCGGCGCGGGAGTTGTCCTGCGGGCGCTGCTCTTGCTTGAGCACGAGCTCGTATTCGCCGTCGCTGTCAAGATCGCCGGCGGAGGCATCGCCGGGTGTGTAGCCTTCGGGGGTCTGGAGCGGAATCGAGAGATAGGGCAGGGCCGGTGCGTCGGCGGCGAGGGTGAAGGTTGCGCTCGGTTCGAGTTCGAGCCCGTCGACCACCGGGCGCACGAAGTAGCCAGTGGTGCGTTCGAGCCGTGCAGTGGTGTCGAGGAACCAAGTCACGTCGCGCAGAGGTGAATCGGTGAGCTTGGCGATGCCGGCGGTGGCATCCGGGCGGGAGCCGAACGGGCCGGAGTCGGTCGCGGCGCCCGGTGCGGTCGTGCGATAGAGGTTGAAGGCTATGTTCTCGGGATCCGTGGCGAGGAGGCGCCACGAAACAAATACAGAACCGTCGGGCTGGTGCACGGCGATGATTCCGCGACCGAGGTTCTCCATGATGCGGGCTGGCGGCGGCTCGGCTGCGAGAGTGGCGGGGGCTCCGGCGAGCGTGAAAGCTGCGAAGCCGAGCACGGCGAGGACGGGGATGTGGTGATGCATAAGGGAGAGCGGCAGGGGCCGTGTACAAAGTGGTTGCGTTCGGTCGGCAGGCAGTGGCCGCCACGAGGGTTTGCTGTGGACGACCATCGGGTTCGACGAGCGGATCCCATTGTCGGCGGCGCTATCGAAGTGGCAATTGGCGGAGCCTCTGACCGTCCGTGTGCGCGAAGGCGATCATCCCACACGCCTCGTTCGGGTTCGGTGGGAAATGCGGACTGTCTGATGGGCAGGCGGTTGTCTGGGGAAAGAGTTCCGGGTTCGTTGCAGCACGATAGTACGTCACCTAGCTTAGTGGCCGACCCCGGTGCCGCCCTTACCCAGGGCATGCAAGCAACCATCGGCTTCGGTCGCAGAGAACGCCCGTTTCCGCTGGGCACCCCAACTCCGCTGGCAACCCAAAAACTATGACCCTACATCAGCCAATGACTCGCAGGCGGCTGCGGCACGTCCCGGTGTCGCTTCTCGCCCTTTTCGCCTCGTCCTCCGGATTCGCTCAGCAAGCTGCTCCGGCCGCCGCTTCCGCTCCGGCTCCCTCCGCTGAGGACGACTCCGACATTGTAGTACTTTCACCATTCGAGGTGGTCTCGAACCAAGACAAAGGCTACTATGCGGCGAACACTCTCGCCGGCAGCCGCATGAACACGAATCTCGCCGACCTCGGTGCTTCGATTTCGGTCATCACGATGCAGCAGTTGGAGGACACCGCGTCCACCGATCTGAACGACATCTTTCGATACGAGGTAAATACGGAAGGCGCGCTCACCTACACCCCGGGAACACAGAGCATGCGCAACGACGGCGTGCTCGACGTGAATGCCGGCGGCACGCAAGGCAACAGCCTGTCGTCGTACACTGTGGCCGGCGCCAACCGCGTGCGCGGCCTTGGCTCACCGAGTGCGGCGATCAATTACTACCCCTCCATCGCGGCGGTGCCATTCGACTCGTACAACACGCAATCGGTTGAGATCAGCCGTGGTCCCAACTCGATGCTCTTCGGTCTCGGCAGTCCTGCGGGTATAGCCAATCAAAGCACAGCATCTGCGAACCTCAACCGTGAGAGCGGGCGAGTGGAGTTCCGCTTCGACCAGTATGGCTCGTTCCGAAGCAGTGTTCGCTTCAATCAACCGCTGATCAAGGACAAGCTCGCGATCCATGGCGCCGCGCTATTTGATGAAAGGCAATTCGACCGGAAGCCGTCGTATGACCGTACCAAACGTCTCTATGGCGCCCTGACGTTCAAGCCGTTCAAGACCACGACGATCAAGGCGAACGTCGAAAAATACGAAAACGACAACCGTCGCCCGAACACGCTCACTCCGCGCGATTACGTGACGGAATGGAATCTGGCGGGCCAGCCGTACTACGATCCGACCACGCACAAGATCATGAGCCTGGCAACGGGCAAGGCCTTGAGCATGATCGTGGATAACGCCTCGTCCCCTTACGCCGCCGATCTGCGCAATTTCATCGCGACGCTGCCGGGTTACGATGCGAGCAAATGGAATTCCAACAAGACGACATACAACGGGGTCAACATCTTCGGAACGAATTGGTCTGCTCAAACCCCCGCCGGTATCGCGCCCTTTGTCGCCGGGCAGCCGTTCGGCAATATCCTGTTTGTGCCTGGCATCGCCACCAGCTCCGCTCTCACCGGCCGTAGCAATATGCAGATCGCGGATGGTCAGTTGGTGAACTGGTTCCAACCGACCTATGGTTACAAGTACCTGACGGCTTTCGGAACGTCTGCGGATCCCACGGTCAACCCGACGACTTACCCGTCCAACACGAACGTCTGGGCTAACCCGACTTGGGCGGACTACAATACTCGCACTTGGACGAGTTCGACCGGATGGAGCGCGGCCGGAAACGGGATTTTCGGGAGCAGCTACCGCTACCCCAGTGTGACGGACAAGTCGATCTACGACTGGACGAAAGTGAACCTGAATTCGATGAATTACGGCACCCAGCGGAACACGACATATAACGTCGAGCTGGATCAGCAACTGCCTTGGGACCTGCATTTCAATACTGGTTGGATGCGGCAGGATTTCTTCCAGCGGACGAACTACACGGTGGCGCAGTTGAACGTGGCGACGCTTTATGTCGACACGAACAAGTACCTGCCCGACGGCACCCTCAACCCGTACTTCGGAAAACCGTACCTCGAAGATCAGGACCCCGACAGCTACATCACGGAAGAACTCGACGATCATTACCGCGCAATGTTGGCGTGGACGCCGGACTTCACTCGGAACAAGGGATGGACTAAATGGTTGGGCCGCCATCAGGTGCTCGGCATGTGGTCACGAGACGAGTACATGACAACGACGATCCGGCAGCGTCTCGGGTACGTCGATGCTAGTGGCGATGCAGTCTTCCGTTATCTCCGGAATATGAACAACAAAGCAGACGGCACTCCCACCGGATGGCGAATCATTCCGACCAACGGTGCCACGCTGCGGCGAACCTTCTATCTCGCGTCGCCAGATGATCCCAATGGGGTGGTCACTCAGTCCGCCGGGTATTGGGATTACTTTAGTTACAGCGGCAATATTTCGGCCTACGATTATGATTCAAGCAGCTTTAGGCCGATGAATGTCACCACCGCGTTCACGGACATGGATGCGGGAACAGGGCGCAACCAGCGTATCGTCGATTCGCTCAGCGGGGGCACGACGAGTTATCTCTGGAACGACCGAATCATCGGCACGTTTGGCGTGCGCCAGGATAAATACAAGGCCCGCGTGACAAATACCGGGCTTCCGGCGATCAAGGACTCAGCTGGCAACGAGCTCGCTCCGGCGATCACGGAGGCCGACAAGTTCGTGAATGGTGTCTTCCAGCGCGACTTCCTCTTCAATCGTTGGGGGCCGTACAGCGAGATGACGGGGACCACCCGAACCCTCGGTGCCGTGTTCCGTCCCTTCAAAGGCTGGACATCGGTCGAGCGGCGCGCCTCAACTGGCTCGGTGTTCTGGCAATTCGTCCGCAGCTTCGGTCTGAGCTACAACAAGTCGGACAATTTCAATCCGCCCAGCACCGCCTACGGCGACTACTTCGGCAACAAGCTGGCGAAGCCCACCGGCGACGGCAAAGACTACGGCTTCCAGTTTTCACTTTTTGACGACAAGCTGTTCGCTCGCGTGACTTGGTTCGAGTCGTCGTACCTGCACGAGAACATCGCAGCGCCAGTGGCGTTTGGCCGCGTGACCGGCAATATCGACACCACGCTCTTCCAGAACTGGGCCCGCACCATCGCCCGCATCAACATGGGCGACGATCCGACCTCGGAACACTGGAATGACGCGATCCCTGCTGCCTCGGAAAAGGAGAAAGCGATCCAAGCCGCTGCTGAAAAGATCTGGCAATTACCCTACGCGTTCTACAGCACCACACCGTACACTATCGGAGCGACGCGCAATGCCGACGCGAAGGGTATCGAAGCGGAGATCAACTACACGCCTACGCCGGGATGGACTATGAAGGCAACGTTTGGTAAACAGGACACGAAGTACTCTGATCTGTATCCGGAACTCGCGCCGTGGTTGGCCGAGCGGATGGCGATCTGGAAATCGGCAAAGGCGAGCGACTACCTGCTTCCGCAATACCAACACCTCGCGACCTACTCCACCTACTCGGCCACTGGTGACGGACGTGATGTCGATCTCACCAACTTCTGGAGCTCCTACGGCTACAACAGCAATGTCTTTCCAGAGCGGACTTTTGCCAATCCTGAGGCGAACTACAACGGCGTGGTGATGCCCCAGCTCATGCTGGATCGTGATCTCGAAGGTCAATCCGTCCAGGGACAGCGCAAGTACCGCGCCTCGTTCCTCACCACCTACACGTTCGAGCATGGCCGGCTCAAGGGATTCTCGATCGGTGGCAACGAGCGTTGGGAATCGGAGGCTGTGATCGGCTATTACGGCAAGGCCAGCGGAGTGAACCTGTACAACGGAGTTCCTGTGCTGGATATGGCCGACATCTCACGGCCGATCTACGACAAGGAGCACTACTACACCGATATGTGGATCTCCTACCGTCGCCCAATCTTCAAGAGCAAGATCCAGCTGAAGATTCAGCTCAACGTGAACAACGTGTTCGAGGACGGTGGTCTGCGCCCGGTGGCGGTGAACTATGATGGTACGCCGTATTCGTTCCGTATCGTCGATCCGCGGCAGTTCGTGCTCACGACGACGTTCGACTTCTGACCGCAAGAACCTTGGTCTGGATAACCTCTAGACAGCGCCCCTTCGGGAATCCGAAGGGGCGCTTTGCTTGTTGGGGCTCAGCCAAATCGAATTGTACCGACCTGCACCTCAAGTCGTATTCAGTAGCGGAATTTTCAACTGTTCAGTGCAGCGCGATGCCTGAGGCTATGCGGTCAATGCCATGGGCGATGTGGAGCAGGCTGACTGGCGATTCCGTGCACGCTGCGCTACGGTTGGTGCAGACGGACGCGCTATTTCTGCAGCATATGCGCTCGGGGATGCGGGAGAATGGGTGCGGAGAGTGGCCGCGCCGCCTGTGAATGGTGCTTCTCGCCGGGTTGCGACTGCGGCGGACGCGCGCAACTACCGTTCACGTAGGCGCGGCTCCGCGTTCCTTACTGATTCCGCACACGAGGAGGCGCGAACTGTCCGCATGCGCGCGGCGGGGTGGGGGATTGATCAGTGACGGCCGGAGCCCATGTTTCGGGCTGAATCTCCTACGCTTTCACCGAAGGCGATTCTCAACCCCCATTCCTGCCCCTATGCGCTTCGGCAGCCTCCACATTCTTGATATTCTGATCGTCGCCGCGTACCTCGCCGCCGTCGTCTACATCGGCAAGCGGGCGTCGGAACGAAACACCTCCGAGGACGGCTATTTCCTCGCGGGTCGCAAACTGGGAAAGCTCTACCAGTTCTTCCTCAATTTCGGCAACGCCACCGAGCCGTCGGGCGCCGTGAGCACCGCGAGCTTCGTGTACCAGCAGGGGGCGCCCGGTTCGTGGCTGTCGTTCCAGACGGTCTTCATGAACCCGTATTTCTGGTTCATGAACGTGTGGTTCCGCCGCGCGCGTCTCACCACGGTCTCGGACCTCTTCGAGGACCGCTTCGGCAGTCGCGGGCTCGCGCGCTTCTACGCGATCTTCCAGATTCTCGTCGCCTGCGTTTTCCTCGGGTTTGCCAACGTCACCGCCTATAAAATCGCGTCGTCTCTCGTCGTGAAGCAGGAGTCGCAGTGGACCACCGAGGATCGCGCCGCCGTCGAAGGGTACAATCAGCTCAAGGTGCTGGAGAAACAGGCTGCGGCCGGTGCGCTCGCGCCCGAGGCGAAGGCCCAGCTCGACCTGCTGCGCGATCGGAACGCCCGCGGTGAGCTTCACAGCTACATCACGCTGCTGCCGAACGTCCTGTTCTACGTCGTCTTTGCGGCCGTGGTCGGCACGTACATCGTCCTGGGTGGCATGTCCGCCGCGGCGGTTAACGAGGGCCTCCAGAGCGTGCTCATCATCGTGTTTTCGCTGCTGTTGATCCCGGTGGGGTTGCACGCGATCGGCGGGTGGCAGGCGCTCGGCGCGAAAGTACCGAAGCAGATGTTCGACCTCTTCGGTTCGGGCAACGCGGGCCAGTTCTCGGTCGCGAGCCTCTGCGCGATCCTGCTGGTGAGCATCGTGCAGAACGGCGGTCTGAGCCACAACATGGGCATCTGCGGTTCGGCGAAGAACGAGTTTGCGGCTCGTAGCGGAGTCTCGGGCACGTACCTGAAGCGTTTCATGATCATCCTGTGGGCGTTCGCCGGCCTGATTGCCGTCGCGGTGTTCGGCGTCGGCGGTCTCTCCGACCCGGATTCCACCTGGGGCACGCTCTCGAACAAGCTGCTCGGGCCCGGCCTCATCGGTCTCATGCTCGCGGGCGTGCTCGCGGGCACGATGTCGACCTTGGCGGCCAAGGCGCTCGCGATCTCCTCGCTCTTCGTCCGCAACGTCTATCGCCAGATCTGGCCCGACATCACCCAGCAGCAAGGCGTGTTCTACGCGCGCTGCACGATCGTGGTCGTGCTCGCGCTGGGGGCGGTGTCCGCGTGGTTGATGGGCGATTTTCTCTCGATCGTGAACATCGTGCTCACGGTCAACATCCCCTTCGGCGCTGCTGTGCTGATGACCTATTTCTGGCGCCGTCTCACGGTGCAGGCTGTCTGGATCTGCGTGATCGTCTCCGCCGCGGTGATCATCGCCATCCCTTGGACCGCCGCGAAGTTCGACTTCCTCAGCCACCATCCCTCGCTCGTCGAGACGGCGCTCACGCCCGCCGGCAAACCTGCTGGTGTCTATTTCGCGACGGTGGTGCATGAAACCGCTGACGACCTCTCGAGTCCGCTCGTCGGCAGCGGTCGGTTCAATCTCGAGTGCTGGTTGATGAACAAGGTGGGCCTCGATGCCGCCGCGCTCTCGCCGAGCCAGCGGCTCACCGCGCAATTCTTCTTCGACGGCCTGTTCCCGTTTGCGCTGTTGATGCTGGTGAGCTGGCTCACGCCGCGCACCGACGCCGGTCGCGTCGCCCAGTTCTACGGCAAAATGAAGACGCCTGTCGGCGACACGCCCGAACTCGAGGATGCCGCGATGGCCGAGACGCGCCGAAATCCCGCACGCTTCGATCACACGAAGCTCCTCCCTTGGTCGAACTGGGAATTCTGCCGCTGGGACAAGGTCGACACGATCGGCTTCCTCGCGTGCTGCGCGACCTCGTTCTCGATCGTGGGCCTCTTTGTCCTGCTGCTCAAATGGGCGGCGCACTGAGCCGTGCGGTTGGTCGCAGCACCATCGACCTTCTCATGAACAACTCGTTTCTGCCCCGCGTCCTCGTCGGGTTGAGCTGCTTCGGCGCGCTCACGCTTTCGGCGCAGCCGTTGCCCGCAACCCCGGCGCCCGATCTCGCGTTGAATCCAGCGGCGACCGCACGCCCACTCGATCCGAAGCTGCCGACCGTGTTCATCGCCGGCGACTCCACAGCGGCAAAGGGGAAGGGTGCCGAGCAGGAAGGCTGGGGCGTGCCGTTCGCCGAGTTCTTCGACGCGACGAAGATCAACGTCGTCAATCGCGCGCGCGGTGGCCGCAGCAGCCGAACCTTCGTCACCGAGGGACTCTGGGATGAGCTGCTCGCCCAGGTGAAGGCCGGTGATTTCGTGCTGATCCAGTTCGGGCACAACGACGGCGGAGCGATCAACGAGGAGCCGCCCGGCTCCACACGCCCCCTCCGCGCGCGCGGATCGTTACCCGGCCTCGGCGACGAGGTGCAGGAGATCGACAACGTGCTCACGAAGAAACACGAGGTAGTGCACACGTTCGGCTGGTACCTGCGCAAGATGGTTGCGGAGGTGCAGGCGAAGGGCGCGACACCGATCCTGCTCTCGCCGACGGTGCGCCACATCTGGAAAGACGGAAAGGTCGAGCGTGGCGCGGGCGGTTTCCGCGGGTGGAGCCACGACGTGGCGAAACAGGCCGGGGTGCCGTTCATCGACCACACTCGAATCGTCGCCGATCAGTATCAGGAAATAGGTGAGGCGGCCACTGCAGCACTATTCGGCACGGACCACACGCACACGAATCTGGTCGGTGCCGAGCGCAACGCCGCTGCGGTCGTGGCCGGGCTCAAGGGCGTGCGCGGTGGCCCGTGGGAAACGTTTCTCAGCGAGAAGGGCCGCGCCGTGCCGGCGGACTCGATCGGTTGGCTGAACCTGCCGGAGCCGGCGGACCCGGCGCTCCCGAGCGTCGTGTGCATCGGCGACTCGACCGTGCGCAACGGCCGCGGCGACGGAGCGGGCGGCCAATGGGGGTGGGGCGATGCGCTTCCGGCGCACTTCGCCACGGCGAGAATCAACCTTGTCAATCGTGCGATTGGCGGCCTCAGCAGCCGCACCTTCCGCACGCAAGGCCACTGGGCGCGCGCGCTCACGTTACTCAAGGAGGGCGACTTCCTGCTGCTCCAGTTCGGCCACAACGACGACTCGCCCGTGAACGACGACAAACGCGCGCGCGGCACGCTCGCCGGCGTCGGCGAGGAGACCGAGGCGATCGACAACCTCCTGACCAAGCAGCACGAGGTCGTGCACACCTACGGGTGGTACCTCCGCCAGTACGTGCGCGAAGCGAAAGCGCGCGGCGTAACGCCGATCATCTGTTCGCCCGTGCCGCGGAAGAAGTGGGTCGACGGCAAGGTCCGGCGCACGGACACGACCTATGCCGGTTGGGCACGGCAGGTGGCGCAGGAGGAAGGTGCGGCGTTCATCGATCTGAGCGAACTCGTCGCCGCTCGCTACGATTTGCTTGGGGCCGCAGCCGTGGAGTCGCTCTTCGCCGACGAACACACTCACACCAGCCGTGCCGGCGCGGAGTTAAGTGCCTCGATTCTCGCGGAGGCGTTGCGCCAACTACCGGGCAAGCCGTTGGCGCCGTATCTGCGGGAACCGTAAACGGTAGCCCCGGCGCGGCACGCAGCCCGGGAGTTTTCACCTCCCGCCAACTCTCGGCAGACGGCCCGTAGCGAGATTCACCAGAATCTCGATCCGCCGCGGAGAGCGAAAACCTTGGCGGGGGGGCGCTACCTCACGGCTTGGCGAGCGCCAGCGGCCGGAGCGTGGGGCCCTCGACGAGTTTTGCCGGAATCGTGGTGAGCGACGGTTCGACCGGAATGCCGAGCTCGTTGTGCAGCAGCTGGCCGATCACGAGTTCCGCGGCGCGTGTGCCGAGATGCGAGGCGAGCAGATCGAGTGCGGCGCACTCGCCGTTGGTGCGAAGCGAATTCAAGCACACGAACGAGTGTGTCTCCGGCACTTTCGCGCCGCAGGACTTCATCCACTCGACGGCGTTCGGTTGATGGCCGATCACGACATCGGGATCGTATTTCTTGAACCACGTCTCGAAGTCCGCCCGTGTCACCTCGTTCAACCGCAACGCCGGGACCGCGGCGGTCTTCGGCAGGTACTTTTGCAGTGCGAGAAAGGCGCCTTCCCAGCGGTAGTGCAGCCGCTCGTCGTGGGTGATTTCGATGAAGAGGCCGGGCCGGCGGAAACCGCGTGCGTGCAACTGCTGCAGCAGCGACACCATCGAGCGGTAATGGTCGGAGCAGATGCAGTGGAGCGGCGGGTGATCGATGAAATAGTCGACGTAGACCGCCGTGTACTGCTGCCATCGCAGGCCGGAGAGATCCGGGAAACCGGAGGCCGGCAGGATCACCATCGCGTGGATCCCGCGGGCCTGGAGAATTGTATCGAGACGGTTGAGTCGGAGTCCCGCCGGGCTGAGTTCGAACCGCTCGACCTTGAAGCCGAGCGCGCTCGCCCGCTCGCTCACGCCCGCGAGCACGCTCTGGTTGTAGCGCACCGCGTGCTGCGGCCGCTCAGGCTCGACGACCTCGATTGCCGCGAGCACACCGCGGAACTTCTGGCTCCGCGACCGCCGGAGCAGCGACATCACCGTGCCGGTGAGCGGATTGCTTTCGTAGCCGGCGGCCTTGGCGGCGGCGCGCACGCGCTCGGCTGTCTGCGGGTTGACGCGCGGAGAGCCGCGCAGCGCGTCGGAAATCGTCGTGCGAGAGAGACCGAGGGTGCGGGCAAGCGTTCGCAGCGTAGGGGCAGGCATCGGGGCAGGAACAATCGGATTCCGCCGGGGGTATTCAACGGCAAACTGGCTCGCGCAGCCTCCGCGGATTCGAACTGTCCCGCTGCGGCGGCGTTCGTCTCGACGGACTGCGCCGCCACTGTGGTCCGCCGACACCCCCAACCCCGCAACCAGCATGATTCGCAAAGCTTTCGTCATGTCCGTGAAAGCCGGCAGCGAGGCCGAGTACGAGCGCCGCCACCGCCCGATCTGGGCCGAGCTCGAGGCCGTCCTCAAATCCCACGGCGTGCACAACTACTCGATCTTTCTCCATCCGCAGACGCGTCAGCTCTTCGGTTACGTCGAAATCGAGGACGAGGCCCGTTGGGCGGCCATCGCCGCCACCGCCGCCTGCCAGCGCTGGTGGACGTACATGGGCGACGTGATGCCGAGCAATGCCGACCACAGCCCGGTCTCCCAGGCGCTGCGCGAGGTGTTCCACCTCGATTGATCCCTGCCCGGCGGCGCGTGCGGTCGCGCGTCTGCGCCGGTTTCCCCTATGGCCGCTGATCACCGATTCCCATGCCACCGCTGACACGCAGAGACTTCGTTTGCCGTGCGGCGCTCGCCGCGCTCGCCACGCAGCTGCCTCGCACACTTGCCGCGGCGGATGCGCCCACCACCTCCCACGCGCTTCCGCTTCCATCCGGCCGAGCTGCACCGGTCGTGCGCTGGCTCGACGGCCAGCCGCCGGCGAACCAACCGGGCACGACGTGGGGCATGCCATGGCCGCGAGGGCGGCACGCGAGGGAAACGACGTTCACGTTGCGCGATCCGCGCGGCACCGAGGTTCCGGTGCAGAGCTGGCCCTTGGCCTTCTGGCCCGACGGTTCTCTGAAATGGACCGCGCACGCGGTACCTGCGTCGGCGACGCCCGCGGCCGAGGCGCAACTTGAGCCCGGCAAACCGCTAGCGCCCGCAACACCGCTGAACGTGCGTGAGACGCCGGACGCGTTCGAGGTCGATACCGGCGTGATCATCGCCCGGTTGGCGCGGAATGGCGCGGTGCTCGTCGCGAGCGTCCAGCGAGGCGGACAGGAGATCCTGCGCGGCGGACGTTTGGTCGCGCTCCGGCAGCAGACGCCGGATACGGAAGCGAAGCCCGAACCACAGAGCGGCGAAATCACTGCGGTGACGCTCGAGCAAGCCGGTCCGGTGCGCGCGGTGGTGCGCTTCGAGGGACGCCACGTGAACACGGGCGGCGGGCGGCGGTGGCTGCCGTTTGTGGTGCGGCTCTATTTCTACGCCGGTGGGGAGGCGATCCGTGTGGTGCACACGTTCGTGCACGATGGCGACGAACGGCAGGAGTTTATCCGCGGACTGGGGCTGCGGTTCGAGGTGCCCCTCCGCGGCGAGCTGCATGACCGTCACGTGCGGTTCTCCGGCGAAGGGGATGGGCTCTTTGGCGAAGCGGTGCGGACAGTGACCGGATTGCGGCGTGATCCGGGGGCAGAGGTGCGGGCCGCGCAGATCGCGGGCGGTGCCACTCCGCCGATCGACAGCTGGGACCCGCGGGCGGGCAAACGGATGCACCTCGTGCCGGCGTTTGCCGACTGGAGTCTGTTCCAGTCGAGCGCCGATGGCTTCGAGATCCGCAAGCGTACGGCCGAGGGCTGCTCGTGGCTCACCGCGGCGCGCGGCCAGCGTGCGGGCGGGCTAGGGTATGTCGGCACGCCGGCGGGTGGCGCGGCGTTTGGTGTGCGGAACTTCTGGCAGAGTTATCCCGGCGAACTTGCCATCTCCGGCGCGACCGGCGAGGCGGCCGAGGTGACCGCCTGGTTGTGGTCGCCGCGCGCCGGGGCGATGGACCTGCGCGGCTATCGCGACGGCTCGGAGATGGACACCTACGCCGAGCAGATCGAGGGGCTCGAGATCACGTACGAGGATTACGAGCCCGGTTTCGACCGCCCCGAGGGCGTGGCGCGCACCAGCGAGCTTTTTGTGTGGGCTCTCGCGGCGACACCGTCGCGTGTCCGCCTCGCGGAATTGGCAGTGGTGGTGCGCACGCCGCCGCTGCTCACGAGCACGCCGGAGTATCTGCACGCGTGCGGGGTGTTCGGCGGACTCTGGGCTCCGGCCGATCGCTCCAGCAAGTCCCGCGCGGCGATCGAAGACCGCCTCGATTGGGCGTTTCGTTTCTACGAGGGCCAACGTGAGCAGCGCCGCTGGTACGGGTTTTGGAATTTCGGCGACGTGATGCACACCTACGACGTCGACCGCCACGAGTGGCGTTACGACGTGGGCGGCTTCGCGTGGGACAATTCCGAGCTGTCGACCGACATTTGGCTCTGGCTCCATTATCTGCGCACGGGACGAGCCGACGTGTTCCGTTTCGCCGAGGCGATGACGCGGCACACCGGCGAGGTGGATGTGCACCACCTCGGGCGTTTCGCGCCGCTGGGCTCGCGGCACAACGTCCTGCACTGGGGGTGCAGCGCGAAGCAGCTGCGCATCAGCACCGCCACGAACCGGCGGTACTACTACTACCTCACGGGTGACGAACGCGTCGGCGAACTCCTGCGCGAGCAGGTGGAGGCGGTGCGCGCGCTCGCCACGGTGCAGGCCAACCGCAAGGTCGCGCCCGAGCGCGTGACCGCGCCCGATCCGAACGCGAAAGAGGTCTACGCCGGCTTCGGCACCGACTGGGGCTCCGCGGCGGCGGCCTGGCTCACCGAATGGGAGCGCACGGGCGATCCCCGGATGCGCGATCGGTTGCTCGCGAGCATGCGCACGATTGGCGGGCAACCGCGTAGCGCCGCTTTGCGCACGATAGATCTGTTTCTCAGCGAAGCCG
>DATGXO010000230.1:0-11425 GCA_035298965.1 Opitutaceae bacterium
CCCGCCGCCGCTCCCGAGCCGGCCGCTGCACTCGCGCCCGCGGCCCCGAAGCCCGTCGCGCCGAAACCGGTTACCGCGCCCAAGCCCGCCGCCGATGCCGCCGCGCCGGCGGCGGCCGCAGCCCCTGTCGCTCCGGCCAAACCCGCAGCACCCGCTGCCGTTGACGGCGCCGCCCCGGCCCCAGCCGCCCCGAAGCCTGCCGCGCCGAAGCCTCCGGCCCCCAAGCCGCCGCCGGCCGCCATCCTCCAGACCGAGCGCACGCACTGCGCGATCGCCGTCGATTTCGCAGCCAAGGGTTACCACGTCGATCTCGCGATCCCCGCGGCCGACATCGTCGCCGTCGCCCAGCGCCTCTACGCGGCCGAGTTCTCCCTCGACACCATGACCGGTGTCGACTGGCAGAAGCTCGAGCAGATGGAGGTCGTGTACGACTTCGTCCACTTCGCCAACGGCCTGCGCCTCGTTGTCCGCTGCCGCGTGCCGCGCGCCAACCCCGAGCTGCCCTCGATCGCCCACATCTTCCAGGGCGCCAACTGGCACGAGCGCGAGACTCACGATTTCTTCGGTATCCGTTTCCTGGGCCACCCGAACCTCATCCCGTTCCTGCTGCCCGAGGACGCCACCTACCACCCGCTTAGGAAGGACTTCATCCGTGCTGCTGACTAAAGAACAGGCGCTCGCCCGCTCGGCGCACAGCGTCGGCGGCCCGAACGAGACCTTCGTCCTCAACCTCGGCCCGCAACACCCGGCCACGCACGGCGTGCTGCGCGTGAAGCTCACGATGGATGGCGAGTTCATCCAGCGTGCCGAACCTGTCTGCGGTTACATCCACCGCATGCACGAGAAGATGGGCGAGAACCGCACCTGCGCGCAGTTCCTGCCCAACACGAGCCGCCTCGATTACCTCTCGGCCATGCAGTACACGCACGCCTGGTGCGGCATCGTCGAGAAGGCCTGCAAGATCGAGGTGCCCGAGCGCGCCGAATACATCCGCGTCATCACCTCCGAGCTCAACCGCATCGCCTCGCACCTCGTCGGCTGGGGCGCGTGGGTCATGGATCTCGGCGGCTTCACCCCGATCCTCTACGCGTTCGACGACCGCGAGAAGATCCTCGACCTGATGGAGCACATCTGCGGCGCGCGCCTCACGTTCTGCTACTACCGCTTCGGCGGCGTGGTGAACGATGTCGACGAGCACTTCCTCAACGGCGCCCGCGAGTTCGTTCCCTACATGCGGGAGCGGATGAAGATGTATAAGAAGCTCGTCACCGAGAACATCATCCTCCGTAAACGCATCGAGGGCATCGGCATCATCACGCAGGACCAGTGCCGCCGCTACGGCGCCTGCGGTCCCGTCCTCCGCGGCTCCGGCATCAACTACGATGTCCGCCGCGCCGAGCCGTATTCGATCTACAACCGCTTCGACTACGAGATCCCGGTCTACCACACGTGCGACTCGATGGCCCGCTACCTCGTCCGCATGGATGAGATCGAGCAATCGCTCCGCATCGTCGAACAGGCCCTCGCCACGATTCCGGAAGGGCCGTTCATCAACCCGAAGGTGCCGAAGGTCATCAAAGTTCCCGCCGGCGACTACACCTACGCCACCGAGGCCGGCCGCGGCCGCTTCATGGTGCGCCTCGTCTCCGACGGCTCCGACACCCCTTATCGCGTGAAACTTCGCACGCCCTGCTTGGCCAACCTCAGCCTCTTCGAGGAAACCAGCTCCGGCATGCTCCTCCCCGACGCGCTCGCCCACATGGGCAGCCTCGACCTCGTCATCCCCGACATCGACCGATGAGCGCCGTAATCGAAATCCTCGGCCAGGAACCCTACTGGTCGTTCGTGCGCCTGGCGCTGTTCCTCGGCGGCATCGCCGCCTTCGTCGGCCTCAACGCCGCCTACCTCGTCTGGGTCGAGCGCAAGACCGCCGCCTACGTGCAACGCCGCCCCGGCCCGATGGAAGTCGGCCCGCAAGGCCTCATCCAGCCGATCGCCGATGCCGTGAAACTGCTCTCCAAGCAGGTGCTCGTGCCGCCTGGCGTCGACGGCATCCTCTTCCGCATCGCGCCCGTGCTGATCATGACGCCGGCGATGATGTGCTTCGTCGCGCTGCCCTACGGCTCGGCGCTCGTCCCGGCCAGCCTCGACCTCGGCCTGCTCGCGCTCTTCGCCTTCGCCTCGATCAACGTCATGGCGCTCATGCTCGGCGCGTGGTCCTCGCGCAACAAGTTCGCGATCATCTCCGCCGCGCGCGTCGTGTCTCAGAACATCGCCTACGAGATCCCGATGCTCCTGACGATCGTCACGATCGTCCTCATGAGCGGTTCGCTGAACCTCTCCGAGATCGTGGGCAAGCAGGGAGGCTGGTTCTGGAACTGGAACATCTTCCAACTCCACCACAACCCGCTCGTGTGGCTCTCGTTCCTCACGTTCTACATCTGCATGCTGGCTGAGACGAACCGCGCGCCCTTCGACATGGCGGAATCCGAGAGCGAGCTCGTCGCCGGCGCCTTCACCGAATACGCGGGCATGAGCTTCGGCGTCTTCTTCATGGCCGAGTACGCCAACATCGTCGTGGGCTGCTCGCTCGCCACCGTGCTCTTCTTCGGCGGCTGGAACATCGGCCTCGGCTCGCTCCTCGGCTCCGCGCCGGCCTGGGTCGGCGCGCTCGTGGGCCTCGCGGCGTTCTTCGCCAAACTCTACGCGCTCATCTTCACCGTGATCTGGATCCGCTGGACCTTCCCGCGCACCCAGTTCTACGGCCTCCTCAATCTCTCCTGGAAGATCCTCATCCCGGTCGCGCTCGTGACGCTGTGGCTGACCAGCTTCCTCCTGAAAGTGATCTGACCATGAAGAAATCTTTCAAGGAAATCGTCGGCGGCGCCGTCAGCCTGGTGACGGGCATGCGGATCACGTTGGACCAGTTCCTCAAGAACTTCCGCAAGGACCACAACGTCCCGTATCCGCACGCCACGCTCCCGATCCCGGATCGCTACCGCGGCCACATCATCTTCACCAACGACGAGGCCGGCCAGTCCACCTGCATCGCCTGCAAGTCGTGCGAGAAGTCCTGCCCGTCCGACTGCATCGTCGTCGACGGCGAGAAGAAGGAGGGCGCGAAGCGGAAGTCCGCCACGATCTTCGAGCTCGATTTCACCAAGTGCAGCCTCTGCGGCTCCTGCGTCGAAGTCTGCCCGACCGACGCGCTCATGTTCTCCAAGCGCTACAACCTCGCGAGCACCAGCAAGGCCGTCTACACGAAGATCGACCTCATCAAAGATCTGGAGACGCGCATGGCGAAGCAGGGTCTCCGCCAGCCGCAGCCGGTCCAACCGGTCGAGGCCCAACCCGCCCCGGTCGCGACGACCGAGCCGCAGCAGATTCCGCAGGAGACTCCGCAGCAATGAGCCCCACCGCCCTGCCCCCACTCGCCGAGGTGGTTCCCTTCGCCTTCTCGGAATACATCATCCCCGCCATCTTCCTGGTCTTCGCCGCCACCACCGTGGCGGGAGCGATCATCGCCATCGGCGCGCAACGCATCATCCGCAGCGTCTGCGGTCTCGCGCTCGCCTGCCTCGGCCTCGCCGGCCTGTTCTATTTCCTTGAGAGCCCGTTCCTCGCGTTAATGGAGCTACTCATCTACGTGGGCGCGGTCTGCGTCACGATCGTCTTCGCCGTCATGCTCGCCGAGCCCGACGAGCCCGCGCCGCAGACGCTGCGCAGCCGCAACTGGCTCGCCATCGCCGGCACGACGATCGTCGTCGCCGCGCTCGGTTGGTCGCTCGCCCGCCTCGGCGTGTGCGGCAGCTGGCCGACGCTCGCCGTGAATCGCGCGAGCGGCTCCGTCGAGCGCATCGGTGTCGAACTTCTCACGACATACAGCATGGCCTTCGAAGTCATCTCGCTCGTGCTCCTGGTCGCCATCCTCGGCGCCATCGCCATCGCCCGCGCCGGGCGCCACCGCGCATGAACACGCTCCTGCAGCTCCACACCCAGCCCACGCCGTACCTCGTGCTCGCGGCGTTCCTCTTCGCGACCGGCCTCTACGGCCTCATCCGCCGCCGCACGCTCGTGGGCATGCTGATCTCGGGCGAACTGCTCTTCGCCGCCGCCTCGCTGAATTTCATGGCGGTCAACCGCTTCTTCGCGCCCGACCCAGCCGTCGGCCAGATCGCCGTACTCTTCATCATGGGCTTGGCCGCCGCCGAGGTCGCCATCGCCCTGAGCATCGTCATCGCGGTTTACCGCAACTACGGGTCCATCAAGTCCCGCGAGCTCACCGACCTGAAACGCTGACCGCCCCGCCATGGAATCCGATCCTCGTTTGGTGTATGCCCTGCTCGCGCCGCTCCTCGGCGCCGGGCTGGTCATGGCCACCGGCAAAAAGCCGAATCTGCGCGAGGCGATCTCGTTCCTCGCCGCGTGCACGCTCTTCGGCTTCGTCGCGTCGCTCGTGCCCGATGTGCTCCACGGCAAGACCGTCCACTTCACCGTCGCCCAGTTGCTGCCCGCGACCGGCCGCTTCCAGGGCCTGAGCTTCGCCCTCCGCGCCGACGGCCTCTCGATGGTCTTCGCGCTCGCGGCCTCGTTCCTCTGGATCATCGCCGTGTTCTACGCCGCCGGCTACATGCGCGGCCACCACGAGGCGAACCAGACACGTTTCAACACCTGCTTCGCCCTCGCGCTCTTCGGCGCGGTAGGCGGCGCCTTCGCCGACAATCTCTTCACGCTCTACTTCTTCTACGAAGTCGTGAGCGTCTCCACGTATCCGCTCGTCGCCCACCACCAGGACGAGGAAGGCTACGCCGGCGCGCAGAAATACCTCGTCTACCTCACCACCACCGCCAAGGCGCTCATCCTGCCCGCGATGGTGTTGATCTACGTGCTCTCCGGCACGCTCGACTTCGCCCACAACGCCAACACCGGCATCCTCCCCGCCGGCGCGCACAACGGCATCATCATCGCCCTCTACGCCGCCTGCATCCTCGGTTTCGCCAAGAACGGCGTGATGCCCTTCCACTCCTGGCTGCCGAGCGCGATGGTCGCGCCCACGCCGGTGTCCGCCCTGCTCCACGCCGTCGCGGTCGTGAAGATCGGCGTGTTCTCCACCGTGCGCGTGATGCTCTACGTGTTCGGCGTCGACCTGATGGATCGCCTCCATCTCGGCCTGCCGACCGCCTGTTTCGTCTCGATCACGATCCTGCTCGGTTCGGTGATCGCGCTCTCGAAGGACAACCTCAAGGCGCGGCTCGCGTACTCCACGGTCTCGCAACTCTCGTACGTCATCCTCGGCGTCGCGCTGCTGAATCCGACGGGCGTCGAAGGCGGACTCTTCCACATCGCCGCGCACGCGTTCTCGAAGATCACGTTGTTCTTCTGCGCCGGCGCGATCTACGTGACCGCGCACAAGAAGGACATCTCCGAGATGGGCGGCCTCGGACGCCAGATGCCGTGGACGTTCGGCGCCTTCGCCGTCGCGGCGCTCTCGATGATCGGCGCGCCGCCGGTCGCGGGCTTCGTCTCCAAACTCTACATGCTCGTCGGTTCGCTCGAGGCGCACTCCTACTTCATCCTCGCGGTCCTGATCGGCAGCTCGCTGCTCAACGCCGCGTACTTCGCCCCGGTCGTCTACCACGCCTTCTTCGGCAAACCGGCCGCGGCCGCCGCCGGCCACGGTGTCGTTGATCACGACCACAGCCACGATGCCCATGGGCATGGTCACGACCATCACGGCCACGGTGAGGCGCCTCTCTCGATGCTCATCCCGCTCTGCATCTCCGCCGTGATCTCCGTGGTCATCGGCCTCTACCCCGACCTCATCATGCAATTCGTGAAGGGGATCGTCCAATGAGCCTCCTCGGAATCATCGAAACGCTCCGCCGCAACCTGAAGGGCGTCATCGTCGCCTGCTGGGTGCTCCTCGGTCTGCTCGTCCTCGCCGATGTCGCCCGCATCGTCACGGGCTTCGGCCATCACGAAGCCGCCGCGGCCGAACACACCGTCGCCCCAGCCGCCGAGCATGCCCCGCACGCCGCCGCGGCGGAACACACGGCCCACGCCGAACACGCCGCTCCGGCCGAGCATTCCGATTCTCTGAAATCTGAAATCTCAGATCTCAAATCGGCGCCGCACGGCGCCGAGCATGCCGCCGAACACGAAGCCCACGGCTTCTGGGCCAAGGCCTACCACATCGCGGAAAACGTGCCCGTTTTCTGGACGCTCTTCGGTTTCCTCGGCTGCGTCGTGATCGTCGTCGTCTCCAAGTCCTACGGCCACTTCGGCGTCTCCGTGAAGGAGGATTACTACGGTGAATAATCTCTGGATCCATCCCTCGCTGGTCCTCATCGCCGGCGCGCTCCTGCTGCCGCTGATCCCGAAGGCGCTCAAAAAGGCGTTCCTGCTCTTCGTGCCGCTCGCCGCGTTCGGCGTCGTGCTCTCGATGCTCGGCCAGGACTCCGCCCTGCACGGCCAGATCAACTTCCTCCACTGGACACTCACCTTCGGCCGCGTCGACAAGCTCGCGCTCGTCTTCGCCGTCATCATGAGCGGCATGGCCTGCGTCGGCACGCTCTACGGCCTGCACGTCGAAGAAGACGCCCAGCACTCCGCCTCGTGGATCTACGTCTCCGGTTCGCTCGGCGCGATCTTCGCGGGCGACCTGCTCGTGCTCTTCCTCTTCTGGGAGGTCATGGCATTCTCCTCGGTCTTCCTCGTGTGGTTCCGCCGCACGCCGGAATCGACCCGCGCCGGCTTCCGCTACCTGCTCGTCCACGTCGCCGGCGGCCTCTCGCTGCTGGCCGGTATCATCGTCTGGCTCGCACAACCGGGCGCCACGATCGAGTTCTCCAACTTCGTGAAACTCGGCGTCGCGGGCACTCCCGCCGGTGTGCTCATCCTCGTCGGCATCATCGTCAACGCCGCCGTCCCGCCCTTCCAGGCCTGGCTGCCCGACGCGTACCCGAACGGCACCTTCAACGGCTCCGTCTTCCTCAGTGCGTTCACCACCAAGACCGCCGTCTACGCCCTCTGTCGCGGTTTCGCCGGCATGGATGTCCTGATCTGGCTCGGCGTGATCATGTCGCTTTACGGCGTGCTCTACGCGGTGATCGAAAACGACGTCCGCCGCCTCTTCGCCTACCACATCATCTCGCAGGTCGGCTACATGGTGGCCGGCGCGGGCATCGGCACCGAGCTCGCCATCAACGGCGCCTGCGCCCACGCCTTCGCCCACATCCTCTACAAGGGCCTGCTCTTCATGGGCGGCGGCGCCGTGCTCCACATGACGGGCGAGACGCGCATGTCGCACCTCGGCGGCCTCTATAAGAAGATGCCGTGGACGTTCCTCCTCACGCTCATCGGCGGTCTCTCGATTTCGGCGTTCCCGCTCTTCAGCGGCTTCGTTTCGAAGTCGATGATCACCGCCGCGGCGTTCCAAAACCCGTCGCTCTACTGGGCCGGTTTCTTCCTGCTGCTGGCCTCGATCGGTACGTTCTACTGCAACGGCCTGAAGGTTCCCTACTTCGTCTGGTTCGGCTCCGACAAGTGCTCGGATGAAGTCCGCGACCGCGCCGGCGATCCGCCGTGGAACATGCTCGCGGCGATGGGCATCGCGGCGTTCCTCTGCATCTTCCTCGGCATCGCCTACGGCGTGCTCTACCGCCTGCTGCCGTTCGGCGAAGTCGCTGCCGCGTACCACCCGTACAACGCGCCGCACATTTCCGAGAGCCTGCAGATCCTGTGTTTCACCGCCTGCGCCTTCTTCCTGATGGTGCGCACGCACAAGATCGAACCGCACGCCGGCATCAACATCGACAACGACTGGTTCTACCGCCGCGCCGGTGTCGCCTTCCAGTGGCTGGCCAGCAAGCCGATCCAAGCGATCGATACCGCCATCGGCGAAGTTTACCGCGTGCTCGGCATCATCCCGCTGATGTGGACGACCAAAGTCGTCGACGTCTTCGATCGCTACGGCATCGACGGCGTGGTCGACGGCCTCGCCGAACGCGTCCGCGCCACCGGCCAACGCCTCCGCCTCGCGCAAAGCGGCGCCGTGCAGGCCAACCTCGCCATCACCGTCGCCGTGGCCGCCGTCGTGATCGCGGCCCTCGTCTATTTCGTCGCCTGAGCGCAGCCCCCAGATGAAAGAGCATCTCCTTAGCGTTCTTCTCTTCGCCCCGTTGGCCGCCGCGGCCGTCGCCGCCGCGATCCCCAACGAGCGCCTGCTGCGCTGGTGGGCGTTGCTGGCGTCGCTGGCCGTGGCCGTCGTCTCCGTGCCGCTCTACACCGGCTATGTCGCCACGCAGGCGGGCTTTCAGTTCGTCGAGCGTTGCGCGTGGATTCCGCGGCTGGGCATCGAGTACCGGCTCGGCGTCGATGGCGTCAGCGTTCTCCTCATCCTGCTCACCACGTTGGTCACGCCGCTCTGCGTCGCGTGCTCGTGGAAGTACATCAGCAAACGGGTCCGCGAGTTCATGGTCTGCCTGCTGGTGATGGAGGCCGCGATGATCGGGGTGTTCAGCGCGCTCGACCTCGTGCTCTTCTACATCTGCTGGGAAGCGATGCTCATCCCGATGGCGCTGCTCATCGGCGTGTGGGGCGGCCCGCGCAAGATCTACGCCGCGCTGAAATTCTTCATCTACACGATGGCGGGCTCGGTGATGCTGCTCGTCGCAATCGTCGCGCTCTACCTCTGGGATCCGCAGCACCACACGTTCGGCATCCCCGAGATGATGGGCCGCGACTACGGCCACGGCTTCCAGCTCTGGATCTTCGCCGCCTTCGCGCTCTCCTTCGCGATCAAGGTCCCAATGTTCCCCTTCCACACGTGGTTGCCCGCAGCCCACGTCGAGGCGCCCACCGCCGGCTCGGTCATCCTGGCCAGCGTGCTCCTGAAGATGGGTACGTACGGCTTCCTCCGTTTCTGCCTGCCGATCACTCCGTACGCCGCGCACTACTTCGCCCCCGCGATCCTCGTGATGTCGGTCGTCGCGATCATCTACGGCGGTCTCGCCGCGCTCGGCCAAAGCGACATGAAGAAACTCGTCGCCTACTCCTCCGTGGCGCACATGGGCTTCGCGACCTTCGGCATCTTCTCGTTCACCCAGGAAGGCCTCGAGGGCTCCACGTTGGTGATGATCAACCACGGCGTGACCACCGGCGCGTTGTTCATCTGCGTCGGCATCCTCTACGAACGCCTCCACACCCGCGACCTCGCGCTCGCGGCGGGCGTCGGCAAATACATGCCGATCTTCTCGACGTTCCTCGGGCTTGCCTGCCTCTCCTCGATGGCATTCCCGGGCACCAACAGCTTCATCGGCGAGTTCCTCGTCATGACCGGCGGCTTCTCCGTCGCGAAGGTCCTCATGCTCTGCACGGTACCCGGCATCGTCGCCGCCGCGGCCTACAACCTCCGCATGCTGCAGAAGGTCTGCTACGGCACCCCGCACAACCCCGACCACTCGGGCATCGCCGACCTTAACGCCCGCGAGATCCTCACCCTCGCTCCCCTCGCCGTGTTCATCGTCTGGATCGGCTTCCAGCCGCAGCCCTTCATCGACGTCATGCGCACCAGCCTCGCGCACATCCTCACGCAGATCGGCCAGTGAACAGGTAGAAACGCCCTCTCGCCTTACGCCTTTCGCCTCTCGCCTCCTCTCCGATGTCCTCCCTTCCCGCCTTCCTGCCCGAGCTCGTGCTCCTCACCGGAGCCCTGGCCCTCTTCGGCCTCACGCTCGGCGGCAACACCCGACAGGCCAAACTCGCCTCGCTCGCCACCGCGGCCGCGTTCATCGCCGCCGTGTTGTTCTCGTTCCGCGCGCAGGCCGTCCTCTTCAACGGCGCCTACCGCGTCGATGCCTTCTCGCAGCTCTTCAAGCTCGTCGTCGGCATCGGTTACGTGCTCGTCCTCCTCCTCGGCCGCGGGCTCGACGACATCCGCGAGGACATCCGCGCCGAGTACTACCTCTTCCTCTCGCTCGGCCTCTGCGGGCTCACGTTCCTCTTCAGCTCGATCGAACTCATCACGATCGTGGTCTCCCTCGAGCTCTCATCCTTCCCGCTCTACCTCATGGTCGCCATGCGCCGCGAACGCGACGGCCAGCGCGTCCAGATGGAGTCGGCGATCAAATACATGATGTTCGGCATCGCCGCCAACGGCATCATGTTCTTCGGCCTCTCGTACCTCTTCGGCCTCACCGGCACCACCTCGCTGCCGCTGCTCGTCACGCGCCTCCAGCCGGTGCTCGGCAACCCGCTCGCCATCGTCGGCCTCGCGCTCTCCTTCGCCGGCATCCTCTACAAACTCGCCGTCTTCCCCTTCCATTTCTGGACGCCCGACGTCTACCAGGGCGCCTCCAACGAGACCGCCGGCCTCGTTGCCTCGCTGCCGAAGCTCGGCGCCATCGCCGTCCTCACCCGCTTCGTCGGCCTCGCCGCTCCCGGCGACTCCACGATTCCGATGCTGCTCGCCGTTCTCGCCACCGCCTCGATGTGCTACGGCAACTTCGTCGCCCTCGTGCAGGACGACGTGAAACGCCTCCTCGGTTTCTCCGGCATCGCCCACGCCGGCTACGCGCTCCTCGGCTTCGTCGCCCTCGGCCAGTTCGGTTTCGCCGCCTCGATCTTCTACATCGCCGGCTACGTGCCGATGGTCCTCGCCTGCTTCCTCGTCGTCAGCCGCGTCTCCGCCGACGGCGCCAACGTCTCCCTTTCCGACCTCGCCGGACTGCACCGCCGCTCACCGCTGCTCGCGCTCACGCTCGCGCTCGGCGTCTTCGCCCTCGCGGGCATCCCGCCGTTTGTCGGGTTCATGGGGAAATTCTACCTCATCAACGCCGCGCTCGCTAAAGGTTGGCTCTGGCTTGTCATCGTGACGGTCATCAACTCCGCCATCGCGATCTACTATTACCTGCGGATCGTGAAGGAGGCATATTTCAGCGACACCGACCGCCCCGCCATCGCGCTCGATGCCCCCGCGAAGTTCGCCTGCGTCGCGCTGCTCGTCGGGATCACCGCCCTCGGCGTCGCCCCGAGCAAGCTGATCGACCTCCTCGCCACGAGCCTCACCACCGTCGACCTCGCGCTGAAGTAACTCCCGCGCTCGTTCGGCACACTCGCTTTCCCCCACAACAAAACCCCGGCCCGCCCCGCGCGCGCCGGGGTTTTTGTTTTCCATGTGACGCGCGGCTGCTCACCGCCGCGCCGATAGCCGCCCGGGATCACGCTTCGCGTGAAACACCGCGAACACGATAACGTGGTCCGCTGTGGCTTCGAAATGGACCACATACGGGAAGCGCGGCATCAACGCCCGCCGCAAACCCGTCGCCGGATGCACAGCGAATACCTGCGGGCGCTCGACGACGAGGCGCAGGATGCCTTGGACCGCCGCCCGAAAACCGCTACCCAGTCCCGGCCGCACGCTTTC
>DATGXO010000231.1:0-1835 GCA_035298965.1 Opitutaceae bacterium
CCCGCCGAGCGGGTCGCGCACCTGCGGGACTATCTCGCCCCGGCCGATGCCGTCACGACGGCGCGCCAGCTCGCGCGAGTGTTCGGAGCGTTCGGCGCCGATGCCCGCGTCGCCTGCGCGGCGTGCGGAATCGAGTTCCCGGCTGAGCTGGAGCGTGCGGTGCGCGCGTCGTTCGCGAGCCGTTGTGCGCCGCTGGTGGGCGACACGGCGGCGGGTTCCCCAGTCGACGTGCCGCAGGCGCCGGTTTTTTCTGAAAGAAAACTCCCATGACACAGTTCTCTCGTCGCGAAATGCTCCGGTTCGCCGGACTCGGCGCCGGTCTGGCGTTGTTGCCGTCGCGGTTGCCCGCGCAGCCCGCACTTGCGGCGGCTCCCGCCGCGCTCCCGCTGAACACAGCCTTCTACCGTTTCCGCATCGGCGCCTTCGAGGCGGCGGCATTCGTCACCGGCTTCATGGGCGCGGAACCTAGCCAGCCGTTCTACGCGCCGCAGGCGAGCGAGGCGGAGTTTCGCGCCGCCGTGGCCGCGGCGGCGGGCAGCAAAGGGCGGATGCATTTCAACGCGCTCCTGCTGCGTCGTGGCGCGGAGACGATCCTGATCGACGCCGGTCCCGGCGGGAAAGTGCCCGACGACTGCGATCTCGTGGCGAACCTCGCGCGGCTCGGCGTGGCTCCGGCAGACGTGACCCGCGTGGTGCTCACGCACGCGCACTTCGACCACTGCGGCGGGTTGCTCGATGCGGACGGGCGCGCGGTGTTTTCACGGGCGGAACATTGCTGCCTCGCGGAGGAGATCGCTTTCTGGACCGCGCCGCAGCCGGATCTCACGAAGTTGCGGATGAATCCGGAATGGGTGCTCGGGCCCGCGCGCCGCGTTTTCGAGAAGATCGCGTTCACGCGCTTGGAAACGGGCGTGCCGTTCGCGGAAGGCATCACGCCCCTGCTCTCGCCGGGCCACACGCCGGGGCACATGACGCTGCGGATCGAATCGCAAGGTGAGGCGCTCTACCACATCGCCGACCTCACGCATAACGCGCACGTGATGCTGCCGCATCCGGACTGGACGATCGGATCGGATTGCGACGAGCCGATCGCGGCGGCGACGCGCAAACGGATCTTCGCCGAACTGGCGGCGAATGGCGCGCGCGTGTTCGGCAGCCACACGCCATTTCCCGGGCTCGGCCGGATCGTCGCGCTCTCCGGTGGCGGCGAGCAGTACCGCTGGGTGCCGGAAGACTGGGCGCCAGTCGGGTAAGGCGGCCGGCGCGCGGCGCTAGCAGGCAGCGCGAGGTGCTCGCGGGGTTTTTCGGCGTAGGCTGCACTTCATGTGCAGCCGCCGGGCGTCGCCGGAGTCGGGATCGCCGCTCGCGAGAGCGGCGTCACGGTGGGAGTCGCAGTCGAAAGCCTTGGCGGCTTTCGCTACTGTAGGGAATCTGGCGTGCAATGACGACCTGTCGCGATGCGCCGTGTGGCGCCATTCGCGAGAGCGGCGATGTGGGCACGCCCTGCGGCTGGAGCTGCTCTCGCGAGCAGTTCCACACATGGGCGGGAAATATGCGCCCTGTCATCGAATAGATGACAGAACGGTTTGGTGGCGTGCATTCTTGATGCGATGGGCTGCTGCTCTCGCGCGCAGCTCCCGACCATCCGGGAATCACGGTCTGCCTCGTCGACGCGCTGCCCCTCGCGTGCGGCACCCTGGACGCGGGGCGGAGTGGCCATGTCACCTATTGATTGACATGGCGGGCCGGCCGCAGGCGGGAACGCGGAGCGGTTTCCGCGGGGAACGGAAACAGGCGCCGCGGGAAGGCGGCGCCTGAGCGGAAACGGAGACGGC